>JAUXHN010000095.1 GCA_030621515.1 Deltaproteobacteria bacterium
CGGTTGCATCAGGTTGACCACCCGCAACATCTCGTAGACGTTGTCCACGTTGTCGAACGCGTTGGCGTGGGCCGTGGGCGACATGTACTCGCTGTCCGTGGCGACGCGGGTGCGCCGAAAGGCCATCTGGATCGCCGGCATCAGCGTCCCCGACTCCTCGAGCGCCAGTTTCGTGTCCGAAGTCAGCGCGGCCAGCGAGTAGAACCACTTGCCAATCTCGTCCATCTCGGATCCGGACGACCCCTGTGAACTGTTGGTGAACGGCACCATGTAGTACGCCAGGTCCTCGGTGTCGTGGTCGTGGTGCTCGGGGAACCAGTAGAAGTTGCTACCGGTGTAAAGGTCGTAGAACGTCCCGGACATGCCGGAGCGCAGCATGAACCTGACCATGCCCTCGCACCAGCCCGCGTCTGCGGTGATGCACAGCGAGGCGTTGCCCACCAGGGGGGCCAGAGGATCCTGGTTTTCCGTGGCGGTGCCGAACCCGGCATTGCCGTAGCCCAGGTGCAGGTAGGTCACGCCCGGGTGGTTGGAGGTGTTGAGATTGGTGTGGTCTCCGTCCCGGTTGTCGTAGGAGTCGCCGATGTTGCCTGCCACCAGACCGCCGTCGAGCAACTGCTCGAGGCAGGTGACCAGCACCTCGTCCTGGCCGGCGGTGTCCAGGCAGATCTCGCTCATCTCGGCCACGCGCTCGACAGTTATGCTATCGCTGGCCACCTCACTTTCACCGAACACGCCCACGGCGGTGATCTCGTGGGTCGCGCCGACATCCGAGGCGGATAGATCGAAGAAGCAGTTCATGTACTCGGGCTCGTCGACACAGTAGGGCTCCGTTTCGTCATCGAGGAAGAACCGCACCTCGTCGATCTCCAGCGCAAAGACCTCAACCACCGCGTTGACGCTGCCGAGCACGCCGTAACCGTCGGCCGGAGAGACGATACCGAAAAACGGATCAGTGTCGCTGTCCGAGTCGGTGTCGCTGTCGGTGTCCGTATCGGTCCCGGCATCGATCCCGGCGTCCACATTCTTGCCGCCCCCGTCCGAGCAGGACCAGATCACGGCGCCAACGGCCACCAACACCACGACGAGCACCCATCGTTTCACATTCTCACGTCTCTCCATGGAATCCCCTCTCGCTCGTTCAACAGTATGGTACCAGAAAGCTCCCGCAGAAGTGGGGAAATAACCAGTTGAAAAAATAGGCGAAACCGGCGGTGAACCCGCCGCCCGCCGCGCGCCGCCGCCACTCGATATCCCGCAACCCATGGCAACTCCTGGATAGTCGCCCTGGCATCGGTCTTGCCATGCAACACCTCGATGGACGACACGGTAAC
Source organism: Deltaproteobacteria bacterium (assembly GCA_030621515.1). Taxonomy (GTDB): domain Bacteria; phylum Myxococcota_A; class Polyangia; order JAAYKL01; family JAAYKL01; genus JAUVAN01. Next base: position 1,335 of record JAUXHN010000095.1, read on the forward strand.
AATCGATGTCCGCCTGGGCGCCGAGATGATCGACGAGTACTCTTTCCCGCTGGAAACGGAGATCTCGGTGGGCAGGTCCGTGGATTCCAGCATCGTCCTCGACAGCCTGGAAGTGTCGCGCAAACACGCGATCATGGTCGCCTCGAAATCGGGTGTGTCGGTAACAAATCTCTCTCCAAACGGAATACTCCTTGGCGCAAAGCCCATGGGCAACCATTTCGAGGCGCCGTTTGGAGCGGAGATCGGCATCGCCCCGTTCACTCTCGTTCTCCGACGAGCCGACACCGGCGATCCCAAACAGGATCGCTCCGTCCTGCGACGAAGGGTGCTCGAGAGCCTGATCGAGCACATAGATCTCGGATCCGTGGACGCGAAGGGCGAAGAACTGAGACCCAGAGTGGAGGCCGCCCTCGAAAGGCTCCTCCACCAGGAGGGTATCCCCGTGGGCGACGAGAGGACGTCACTCGTGACGGACCTCGCAAACGAAGCCCTCGGGCTCGGTCCTATCGAGGGACTGCTGGCGGACGATAGCATCTCGGAAATCATGGTGATCGATTCCAAAAACGTCTACGTGGAACGGAACGGACGCCTGGAGAAATCTCACACGTGCTTCACATCGCAGGACTCGGTCCGCATCATCATCGAGAGAATAGTGACTCCCCTGGGCCGCCGCATCGACGAGGCCTCCCCCATGGTCGACGCCCGATTGCCCGACGGCTCGAGGGTCAACGCCATAATTCCGCCGCTGGCCATCCGCGGTCCGGCCATCACTATCCGGAAGTTCGCGTCGACCCCTCTTTCGATCGAGGATCTCATTCGATTCAAGACCCTCGACCGCCCTGTAGCCGATTTCCTTTTTCGCGCCGTTGCGGCCAGGCACAACATCGTCATCTCGGGAGGAACCGGCTCGGGCAAGACCACCCTCCTCAACGTCCTCGCCGGCGCCATTCCACCCGAGGAACGAATAATCACCATCGAGGACGCGGCGGAGCTCAGGCTCCCGCAGCCACACGTCGTCACCCTGGAAACCCGGCCGCCCAACGCCGAGGGCAAGGGGCAAGTCACTATCCGGGATCTCGTCAGAAACGCCCTGCGGATGAGGCCGGATCGAATCGTCGTCGGGGAGTGTCGCGGCGGCGAGGCCCTCGACATGCTACAGGCCATGAACACGGGCCACGACGGTTCATTGACCACCACCCACGCCAACTCTCCAACGGAAGCCCTCTCCCGCCTCGAAACCCTCTCGCTCATGGCGGGACTCGATCTTCCGTCCCGGGCCATCCGGGAGCAGATAGCCGCCGCCGTGGACCTCGTGATTCAGCAAACGCGTATGCCGGACGGCTCCCGGAGGATCACCTCCATCGCGGAGGTGGTCGGAATGGGGGACGATGGAAGAATAACCACCAGCGAAATCTACCGACTGGTCGCGGGCGGACCGGGCCAGGAAGGGGAGTCGTTCCTGTGCGCCACCGGATGGCTCCCCTCTTTCACCAGGGCAGAGTCATGACCCTCGCCATCTCCCTGTGCTCCTCATCTCTCATTGCCGCCGCCGTGACCTCGGCCCTGGTCGCGGCTTCCTCCTCCCCGGCGATCCTGGCGCCCTACCAGCGCTACGTATCCTGGTGGATCTCCGGAACCGAGTTCAATCGACTCCACCCGCGATACCGTCGTTTTCCGGCGGCACAGTTCGCCGCATCGTCCGTCCTGACAGTGGCGGCCGTGTGGTCGCACAACCTCATTCCTGCGGGAGTAGCTCTCGCCGTGTTGATCGTGCCTGCCTGGTTGCTCTCCCGGGCATCCGAAAAACGAATGTTCCGACTCACGGATCAGCTGGACGAAACTCTGACCGCGCTGGCCAACGCCCTCCGCACCATGCCCAATCTGGGAGACGCCCTCGGCTACCTCCGAATGCACCTGGAGCCACCGATGGGAGAAGAGATCGGTGACGTCATGGCCGAGGCCAGGCTCGGGCGCCCTCTGGACGAAGCACTCACCTCTCTCGCCGCCAGACTCGATATCCCCGGGCTTCATGCGGCTGTGGCGGCAGCTATCATGGGGCGAAAGACGGGTGGCGATCTCTCCGGGATCCTGGAGGAAACCGCCCGCTCCATTCGAGAGATGTCGCGACTGGAAGGCGTAATCAGAACCAAGACCGCCGAGGGAAGGAGCCAGGCTCTGGTGATGGGGCTGGTTCCCCCCTTTCTCACACTTGCCCTCCACAAGATCGATCCAACCTGGCTCGAACCCCTCTGGCACGATCCGATAGGATGGATTCTGCTCGGCATCGCGGCGATGCTGGAGATCTCCGCAGTGGCTCTCATTCGCAAGATAATGGCGGTGGACATATGACGGCGCTCGTCTTTCTGGGGCCGGTTTTCACCGCCGCCTGCGGTGCCCTCGTGCTTCTCGGGCTATGGCCGCACGGGCTGGCTCTCGAAGAGCTAACAGGCGAGCGCGGAGAGCGGCGCAGGTCCGCCCTCAACGAAGCTACCTGGTTTCGATTGCTCGATCCGTTCATCCGATCCATCGCCCGTGATATTGAGCGGATACCCCTTCAAAATCTCAGAAGAACTATCAAGATCAAACTCGTCACCGCCGGCCATCCTCTGGGTCTTGATGTGAACGAGTATCTCGCCTTCAATGCACTTTCCATTGCTTCCGGCCTGATCATGGGAGGGTCGATCGCCGCCCTCTCGGTAGGCTCTGCAGGATCCGGCGCGGTCCTCGGCGCGATATTCGGCGCCGCCATCCCCTGGTTCAAGCTGGACGAGGCTGCCCGTCGACGAATTCGAGCTATCTGTCGACGTCTGCCCCACGCCATCGATCTCGCATCCCTGGCAATGCAGGCCGGCGTCGACTTCCCCGGAGCCCTTCGACAGGTCACCGATCGAATGGGAAAGAGAGAACCCCTGCGGTTCGAGCTTCATCACATCCTTAGAAAACTGAACCTGGGGCACTCCAGGAAGGCGGCGCTCGGCGACCTCTCCGCGCGGGTTCCCGATCCTGCCATTCGCCAGTTCGTCGCCGCAGTGGTGCAGGCCGAGAAGCAGGGCACACCCCTGGCGAAGGTCCTCAGCGTCCAGGCCGGGGTCATGCGCACCCGTCGCTCCCAGTCGGCGGAACAGGCCGCCGCGCGCGCGGCCGTGCTCATCCTGGGTCCGCTCATGCTCATCTTCGCCTGCGTCTTCGTCATCCTCCTGGGACCCTTTGTAATCAAATGGCTGCGCGGTGAGTTGTTTTGACAGGTCAAAACATGAAGATCGTGAATCAACATGGTATAGAAAACTGATGAAGCGAGGATATCTCATAGTTCTGGAAGGCGTCGACGGTTCGGGGACAACGACCCAGGCGGATCAGTTGAAAACAGCGTTCGCGTCCAGGAAGATCCCTGTCCACGTGACCGCACAACCGTCTTCGGGCCCGGTGGGGATGCTGATCAGACAGATCCTCTCCAGGCGAATCGTCTCCATCGACGGCGCCGCCCCGGACTGGACCACGATGTCGTTGCTGTTTGCCGGCGACCGGCAGGATCTCCAGGAAAACGAGATCAACCCCAACCTCGAAAACGGCGTCAATGTAATCTGCGATCGGTACGTGCACTCTTCGGTCATCTACCAGGGCCTCAGCGCAGATCAGGAGGGCGCGGCCCGGTGGATACTCGAGATCAACAGGCACATCCGCACGCCGGACCTGGTTCTCTACCTGAAGATATCCCCCGATGAGGCGTCGAGACGCCGCAGGGCCCGCAGCGACAAGACGGAGATCTTCGACGACGATGATTTCCAGCGCAAGTTGATCGAATCCTACGACCGGCTCGGTGAAATATTTACGAACTCACTGATCGTAACCCTGGACGCGCAGCAGCCGATCGACGAGATCGCAAGACAGGCGTGGGCCGCCGTCGAAAAACTCATGGCGAGAGGAGCGACTCCATGACACGCGCATTCTCCCTTATTCTCATCGTCGCATGGGCAACCGGATGCGGCGCGGCGAGCACAGAACTGGCGGCGGTCGAGGAGACTTCTCTTCTATCCGATCCGGCGCGTGATGAGACTGAACAGGCCAAGATCTGCGTGGGCGAACCCAGGATCGTGAGAAGCGATCTGGACGAGCTCCTGGCGCAAGGCCCGGCTTATATACTTGCCACGGTCCAGTCGGATTCGCACAAGGTCGACGGCAGGTTCGTCGGTTTCAGGATCGTGTCGTTCCGCGTGGACCTCGATCCCTGCATCGACCTGCGTGAAGATGACGCCATCACCCTGGTCAACGGAAAATCCATCGAACGCCCGGAACACTTTTTCGAGGTATTCGAAGCTCTCAAGACCGCCACCGAAGTCCGTTTCGACATCCTGCGTGACGGCGCACCCCTGGCCCTCATCTATCCCGTTGTGAACTAAACTCCACTTTTCCAGGTGCCGCCGATCACCTTCGCGGCGCCGTCGTCGGAGAGGTTGAAAGTTCCGGAGAACGAGTCTCCTTCCGCCGTTCCCACCAGGGTTCCACGCCAGGTCGAATCCGGGCTGTCCACGCCGCCCGTTATCCAGCAACGCAGGGTACCGTCGTCGAGGATACCCTTTACGGCGTGTTTGTCTTCGCCGAGCGCAATGTGACCGCCGACCACGGAACCCTTGCCGAAGGTCAGATCAACCGTCACTGCGCCACACGCCCCTGCGTCTGCGCTTACAGCACCTACACCGGTTATCTTCCTGACATCCGACGCACTCTGCTGCTCGATCGCGTCCGAAGCGGGTCCGGGCGCGTCAGGCTGCTTTACGTCGCCCGTCTTCACCGATTTGGCATCAACCGCGTCGCCCCCGCCATCGTCTGCAGGACCGCAGGCGATCAGCGCCAACGCTGTCACCGCAATTAAAACCCACCATCGCATTTTCATGTAACCTCCGTTACCTCGACCGCCAGCCGGCCCTCCTGGTCAACGAGCTCGCCTCTGGCGATCAACTTTCCGCCTGCCCGAAGCAAGACCTCTGGACCCACGTCCCTGTCGAGCTTGATCATCCTTCCAGGCACCAGGTTGATTGCCTGATCCACTGTCATGGTCACCCGACCGACCTCCACCTGAACCACCACGTCCATGGATCCTGCATCATCATCCGAGGGCTGCGAGAGCCGCACCTTCAACTCGACATTTTCCGTGTCGTTCATACTACCTCTCAAGTCGTCTGTTGATACCAGTTCCAGGCGCCCGCGGTCCAGCAATCTGGCGAATCGTCTGACACGACCACATTCGAACCGCGCTACACCCTTGTCGAGATCGCGGGCCACAAAGGCCGACCAGTCGAGCACCAGCACGTCTCTTGTGTTGATCCGACTCAACTCCGAAACGGGTACTCTCGACGTTCCCACGATTATCTTGAACTCAACGGGCCAATCGAGAGCCCTGTCAATCCGTGTCCGCCGAGGCGACACCCCGCCGAAACGAGCCGGATCGCGCAGCATCAGCCAGGCCTCACCGACGGCGGATTCTGTTTCGAGAACGGCCCTGACCCACCACTTCGGAGGCCCCTGAAGATACTCGGCGATCTGCATCGAGTCCGCGAGGATTCCCTTTATCCGAAATCCGCCACCGCCCAGATTCATCCAGTCTCCCCCGGCCCTGTCGAGCGCGAAGAGAAGCGCACCTTCCTCGCCGGAGGTCAGCCGTTTTTCAACGGATCCACGAGATCTGGCCAGTGTTGTGTCCACGAGATCGCGTGCGAGGCTGTCGGACAACACCAGAGCCATGCGCTGCCCACGGCCGTCTCCACCGCCCAGAAGCGCGACGATCGTTCCCTCCTCGGGCACGGCGTTGTTCCCAACCGGCCCAAAGCCCACGATCTCGAGATCGGCCCTGCCTGCCTTGAGCAACTCGGCAAGGGAGTGAAGACCGAGGCGATCGGCTCCCGGGGGGATAGAGTTCGCAAGCCTTTCCCTTGCCTCGCACTCACCGGGTTCGACGCATCTCGGACGCCAGAGGGTCGGGCCGCGTGGATACCGCTTTTCCATGCATATCATCACTACCTTGCCGCGACCGGTTACACCATATATAAAAGCAAGACCATGAACGATGACCTCATAGGAAAAGAAATCCTCGGCCAGTTCCGAATTCTCGAACGAATCGGCAAGGGGGGGATGGGCGAGGTGTTCAAGGCCGAACAACCGGCAATGGACCGCATGGTCGCCATCAAGATCCTCCACGAGAAGCTCGCCTCTCGCCAGGATCTGTTATCGCGCTTCAGGCGTGAGGCGCGAGCCATGAGCAGGCTCTCGCACCCAAACACGGTGCGTGTTTTCCTTTATGGGCAACTGGAAGAAACCAAACAGCTCTACATCGCCATGGAGTACCTGGACGGCGCAGATCTGGCACACCTGACGCGCAGAGACGGACCCATGGAAGTGACGCGAGCCGCCAAGATAATGATCCAGGTTCTGGGCGCCCTCGAGGAAGCCCACGGCGTAGGGATCGTGCACCGCGACCTCAAGCCCGAAAACATCCTTCTGACCACTCAGGGGGGTATCCCGGATTTCCCCAAGGTCCTCGACTTCGGTCTCGCAAAGATCAAAGAGCAACGGATGCGCCCCGGATCGCTGGTGCTCACCCGCGAGGGAATGATCTTCGGCACGCCCGAGTTCATGTCTCCCGAGCAGGCTCGCGGAGAAACCCTGGATGCACGCTCCGACATCTACTCTCTGGGCGTCATCTTGTACGAGATGCTCACGGCGAAGCTCCCGTTCCCCAGAAGCAAGCCGATGGAGTACATCGCACATCACATCAAGTCTCCGCCTTTCAAGGTCACCGAGCGGCGACCGGAACTCAATCTTCCGGCGATCCTCGATCCCATCATGGACAAGGCGCTCGAAAAGAACCGGGACGATCGCTACGCTTCCGCAACGGAGTTCGCACAGGCCCTGCAGGCGCTTCTTCCCAAGGAAGATCAGGCAGGACCGATGCACGCTGTCCCGTCCGCCGGCCGTCAAAATACGATCAAGCCTGCTTCGTCCGCAGATGATTCACTCGCCCGCGGGAAAGATGATGCCAGGGGAAGCAAGGGAAAAGGCATCGTGATAGCGCTGTTGTTGGTCATCGTCCTTCTGCTTGGCGCCGTGACCTATCTGCTCGCCTTCACGGGCGAGAAGGAATCAGCCATAGTCCCCCTCTTGCCCCAGAATGAGATTGAGCAACCTCCTGTCAGTAACCAAAACTGAACACCTGAACAGTATATTTTCACCGGCTCAAATTTATTTCGGAAAGAAATGTACTGTGCTTTGCAACTTCATGATGGAAGTCATTGAGCGGAGACACTGTCATTATAAGTAGGGAGTTGAATTGGGTTACTCCGGTTCAAGATTCGATGATTTGCGGCTCACCACATCTGAAGAGGAGACAGAAAAATGGCAGATCAACTATTCAAACCAAAAGCCGAATTCAGTGAGAAAGCCCATATCAAGAACTACGCGCAATACAAGAAGATGTACGATCGGTCCATCGCCGACCCCGAGGGTTTCTGGGCCGAGATGGCGGAGGACTTCCACTGGTTCAAGAAGTGGAACGAGGTGTGCAAGTGCAACTTCGATCGCCGCGAGGGGAAAATATTCCACGAGTGGTATATCGGCGGCAAGACCAACATCGCTTACAACTGCCTGGACCGTCACCTGGAGAAGCGCGGCGATCAGGTAGCCATCATCTGGGAGGGCAACGATCCCGGCACCGACAAGAAGATCACTTACAAGGAACTCCACGAGCAGGTATGCAAGTTCGCCAACGTGCTAAAGGCCAACGATGTCAAAAAAGGCGACCGGGTCAGCCTTTACATGCAGATGATCCCCGAGCTGGCCGTGGCCATGCTCGCATGCGCCCGCATCGGCGCCATCCACTCCATCGTGTTCGGCGCGTTCTCTCCCGACTCGCTTGCGAACCGGATCACCGATTCCACCTGCAAGATCGTCGTCACACAGGACACGGGCCTGCGTGGCGCCAAAAACAATGTTCCCATGAAAACCAACGCAGATCTGGCCGCGCAGAAGGCGCTGACCGACGACGAGAATCCGACAATCGTCGAGAAGATCATCGTGGTCAAGCGCACGGGCATGGAAGTTCCCATGCAGGACGGTCGAGACGTCTGGTGGGAAGACGAGATGGCCAGGGTAAACGCCGACTGTCCGTGCGAAGAGATGGACGCAGAGGATCCCCTGTTCATCCTCTACACCTCCGGCTCAACCGGCAAGCCCAAGGGAGTGCAACACAACGTGGGCGGCTACATGATCTACACGGCCCTGACCCACAAATACATTTTCGATTATCACGATGGCGACATCTTCTGGGGCACGGCCGACATCGGCTGGGTGACCGGTCACTCCTACATCGTGTACGGCCCCCTGCAGAACGGCGCCACCACTATCATGTTCGAGGGTGTGCCCACGTACCCCAACGCCGATCGTTTCTGGGCCGTCTGCGAAAAATACAAGGTCAACCAGTTCTACACGGCCCCCACCGCCATCCGCGCGTTGATGGCCCAGGGGCCCGAGTGGACTAAAAAGCACAACCTGGACAGCCTCAAGGTGCTCGGCTCGGTGGGTGAGCCCATCAACCCGGAGGCGTGGAAGTGGTATCACGAGAACATCGGCCACGAGAATTGTCCCATCGTGGACACCTGGTGGCAAACAGAGACCGGAGGCATCCTGATCACGCCGCTTCCCGGAGCATGGGGCACAAAGCCAGGCTCCGCAACGCTTCCCTTCTTCGGTGTCAAGCCCGTCATTCTCGAGCCCGAGTCCGGCAAGGAACTCACCGAGACAGCGGCCTCCGGCGTGCTCGCCATCTCAGAACCGTGGCCCGGAATGATGCGCACCATCTACGGCGATCACAAGCGGTTCGAGGAAACCTACTTCGACATGTACAAGGGATACTACTTCACCGGCGACGGATCCCGTCGCGACGAAGACGGCTACTACTGGATCACCGGCCGCGTGGACGACGTCATCAACGTTTCCGGTCACCGCATGGGCACCGCCGAGGTCGAGAGCGCCCTCGTCTCCCACCCCAAAGTCGCAGAGGCCGCGGTTGTCGGATTCCCGCACGAGATCAAGGGTCAGGGTATCTACGCATACGTCACCCTGATGGTCGGCGAGGAATACAACGATGAACTGGCCTCCGAGCTGGTCAAGCACGTGCGCAAGGAGATCGGCCCCATCGCCGCTCCCGACCAGATCCACTGGGCGCCGGGCCTGCCCAAGACCCGCTCGGGCAAGATCATGCGCCGAATTCTTCGCAAGATCGCGGAAAACGACGCAGCAAGCATCGGCGATACCTCGACCCTGGCGGATCCCTCAGTCGTCAATGACCTGATCGAGAACGACCCCCGCAGGAAGTAACGAAATCAAAATAGACTGCTCTTTTTGAACTACCTTTTCGAGGAGGAAAACATGGATCACGGATCAAGCACTGACTGGGGAGAGGACGTAACAGCGCAGAGCAAGGCACGGCTCGGCATCTTCTTCTTCCTCTTTTACGCGCTGGTATACATCGGATTTGTGTCAATCGCGGTGTACGACGTGCATATCATGGACCAGAAGATAATCTTCGGGCTCAACCTGGCGATCACTTATGGCTTCGGCCTTATCGTCCTTGCCCTGATCATGGCGCTTATCTACAACTACATCTGCGCAAAAAAAGAGGCCGCTGCCGTTGCGGCAGGCGCAGGCAAGTCAACGCCCTCTGAAACATCGGAGGGCAAATAGATGTCTATTACCATTTTTCTCACTTTCGTAGCCTTTGTCCTCGGGCTTTCCTTCTACCTCGGTCGCAAGACCAAATCCGCCAAGGGCTATTTTGCCGCCGGCGGAAACATTCATTGGGGTGTCAACGGCGTTGCGTTTGCCGGTGACTACCTCTCCGCAGCGTCGTTTCTCGGCATATGCGGGATGATCGCGTTCTCCGGGTATGACGGGTTTCTGTATTCGATCGGCTATCTCGCCGGCTGGATCGTTGCCCTGTTTGTCGTGGCGGAGCCCATGAAGCGCCTCGGCAAGTTTACCTTTACCGACGCGCTCGACTCAAAGTTCAACAGCAAGGGCATACAGCTGATGGCGGGGATCTCGACCCTCATCGTCAGTCTCTGCTACCTCATCCCGCAGATGGTGGGGGCCGGCGTTCTGGTCGAACCCCTGCTCGGCGTGCCCCACTACTGGGGTGTGATCATGGTCGGCGTGATCGTGATCTATATTGTCGCAACTGCAGGAATGGCATCTACCACGTACGTGCAATTTCTGAAGGGCGGCTTGCTCATTATCTTCTCGACCGTATTGGCTGTCTGTTTCTGTTATCGCGGACTCACCACCGAGCCGGTAACACTCGACGCCGACGGCAACGAGGTAACGCCGCATGCTTTTGAGACGCTTTCAGCTCAGGAAAGCAATGGCGTACTGACAATCGACACCGACCAGAACGGAATCGCCTACACCGTGATTGCCGAAAAGACAAAGACCGATAAGGCCGGGAAAGAGCTCGGTCACTTTGTGCTGGCGCAGCACGATGTCGCGCTCCGCGAGGACCCGTCGGATGCAAAAGGCCGTATGCTGATCGACCTCAAGAGTATTTCTATCCACCTGCCGAGGAAGGGCACAAGAGAAAAACTCAAAACGCTCAACGGTATGGATAAAAAGGGACAGGTCATGATCAATGGTGTGCCGCACGTCTATCAAACCATTGACGACCAACAGGTGCTCGTACTTCATGACACCAGCTCCGTGACTATAGACGGCGTCAAGTATTTCCAGAAGGACGGCAAGTATTTCGCCAAGATCCATGAGTGGTACAAGAAAGATGTCGCGGACGATGGCGCCATCACTTTGACCGAGTGTCAATACGTTGCAGTCCAGCCCAATGAGGGCAAGATCATCAACGGCATACCCGCATCGAAGGAAAATCATCTTCGTCCGGTGGGCAATATATCGCAACTGCCCGGAGGGAAAAAGAAGACCGGCGGAGTCGGTCCCTTCGAACTCCTGGCGATCATCGGACATGACGATACGCGCATCAAGTCATGGGGCAAGAATGCCAAGTTTGAGCACGATGACGATCAGATAACGGTCTACTATCCGATCACTCGCACGGGACCGGAATATACTCGGCCCGGCCTCAAATTCCCGCTGACATCGAAGAACTTCATGGACAAGCTGAACTTCATAAGCTTGATGCTGGCGCTGTTTTTCGGCACCGCAGCCTTGCCGCATATCCTTATCAGGTACTACACCGTTCCGACTCCTGCGGCCGCGCGTAAATCCACCATCGTTGCGATCGCGTGCATTGGATTCTTCTACGTTCTGACCATATACCTCGGCATGGGAGCCACGGTCAGCGGGGTGCTGAATCCGGAAACCAGCAATATGTCGGCGCCGCTGTTTGCGCGAAGTTTCGGGCTATTCCTGTTTGCGATGATTTCAGCCCTGGCGTTTGCGACGGTCCTCGGTACGGTCTCCGGCCTTATCGTGGCTTCATCCGGCGCCGTTGCGCACGATCTCCTGAATCGGTACGCCGGCGTGGAGATGACCGACAAGACCAAGGTGTGGGTGGGCAAGCTCGCTGCCATCACGGTTGGTCTCGTTGCGATAATTCTGGGTATCGTGTTTAGAGGGATGAACGTCAGCTTCCTTGTCGGATGGGCATTTGCGATTGCCGCAAGCGCCAACCTTCCCGCAATCCTGATGCTGCTTTTCTGGAAAAAGACCACTGCCAAGGGCATCGCCGCATCAATCTTTGTCGGCATCGTTGCAGCGATTGGCATCATCATGCTCGGGCCTGACATGTTCGTTCGTTACGGACTCGAGCGCTCCGATGCGATCATCGCGCTGGGACAGCCGGGTATCATCTCCATCCCGGCAAGCTTCATCACCCTGGTGGTGGTATCGCTTCTGACCCAGAAGAACAGCAAAACCGCAGCCGCCTGAAAGACCTATTCACCGCGCCCTGATGAGGGCGCGGTCAGGATGGCCTGATTTTCCTCATTGAACTTTGTTTCTTTCGGCCAAGCCCCGAGGGCTTAAAGAGAGTCTTCGATCTCCCCTCCCCGCAATGGGGAGGGGCCGGGGGTGGGGTCCTGTCTACAGATCAAATGGATACTTGATGAAAATCTGCTCCTTGGCGAACCGGGGGAACTTGGCCTGCCTGACAGCCCTCGCGGCACATGAAGCCACCGAAGTGCCCTTGAACTTGTCGTCGATGACGGCGGCGGAGGTGATCCTCCCCGTGGTGCCCAGAACCTTGACTTGAACCAGAAGCCTGCCGCTATCGCCCTTCGCGCAGGCCCTTACGCGAGCCGCCACCAGACCCATCGCCGACTTCACCTGATCGCGGCCCGGCCGCTCCGGCAGGCTGCTTGCCGTATCCCCCGGCAATGCGTTTTCTACGCTTACGACAGGCTCCACCTTCTGCGCCGGCAGGAGCGCCTTTTCGCCGATGGCTCCCGCCAGAAGACTGTCCAGGGACTCCGTGTCCTGTTCCACAGAAGCGGCTGTCGACTCCACCTCCGCCACCTCCTTCGCCAGGTTATCCTTGCGACGCTTCCTGTGCGAATCGGCCTTGCGAATCCGCTCGCCGAGTTCTTCACCTGCCATTTTCTCACTGGCCAGGGCGACGTCCAGCCTGGCCTGATCCAGGTTCTTCTGCATCTGATCGACCCAGATTTTCGTCGTTTGGTCCCCGGCGCCCGACAGGCCGGCGATGCGCTGCTCCATCTCCAGCACCCTGGCCTCGCCCGAGTCCCTCAGGGCTGATATCTGACGCATCCGGACGTCGAGCCGTTCTCCGAGGACGGTGAGGTTTCGATTCTGGTGGGCAACTTGCTCATTGAGGTCGAAGGCCCAGGCCAGCGCGCCAAGCCCGCAAAAAAACGACAGCACGAGCGCGACGATTGTGAACTTGTGTCCACCGGTCATCTCTGCGGGAGGCGGTTTCGTGGGAATCGCAGGCACGCCGGGATCCACACTGATCCGTTCGTTGCCTTTGCCGCCGTCCACCGACTCGATGTCGCTCTGATCGGAAATCGAATAGTTGTCGAGAGCGGCCCCGGCGCCGCCATTTTTTCTGTGCTCCTGCCATTTATCCTCGGCGCCTTCCCACGGCGCCTTGAGGTCTTCGTCAAAAAGGGGCTCCTGTCTCTTGTCAGGCTCTTTGCCATCCGCCGCCTCTGACACCTCGGTGTCGCCTGAATCCCCGTTGAGAATATCGTCTGCGGAAGGCGCATCGTTAAACAGTTGCTCCTCATCGGATACTGTTTTATCCCCTGTGGGCACGCCGTGGTTATTATCATTCATATCGCTCACCGCTTTGCTGTCGTTACAGTCGGTCGCCAAATTTGCGGTGAATATGGATCTTGTTTTGCGGTTTGACAAGAAAATAATGATAATAATGTAATACCCGACGATCACTACTCCACGGATCGGCCTCGCGAGTGGCAAACGGAGACCCATGGGTCATCGGATCGGCCTTCACGAGGGGGTACGGGAGACCCCGAGGTCATCGGATCGGCCTTCGCGAGGGGGTACGGGATAGCGTTACTCACCGGATCGGCTCGGGCGAAGCGGGTACGGGAGACCTCCGGGTTATCGGATCGGCATTATTGAGACGGAAAGGGAGACTAGGCGGTTACGGGAGGGGCCTTGGGCTTTGCGCCCCGGTCCTCGCGGGTATCGGCGATCTGGTCGTAGTAGGCGAAAACCATGTTCGCCAGGCTGTCGTCCAGCTCGTCGTTCATGGAGACCTCGTCCTCCATGGCCTCGCGCAGGCGGTTGATCATCCCGATGGTGGACGAGCGTATCGTCTTGGCCTCTTTCAGCTTGGCGGCATCTTCCTGCGCCGTGGTGTCGGCGCGCGCCGCGAGGAGGGTGTCGATCTTCTCGCCCGCGTCAACGTGCGCATCGAGGAGATCGTACAGGGACATGTCGGGCGCTACGGGAAACGCCGACAGCTCCTTCTTCATGCCGTTGAGCACCTCACGCTTCTTTGTCGCGGACGACGCCTCGTCCTCGTAGCTCCTGGTGAAGTCGCCCAGGGCCGGCGCGAACCGCTCGGCGACGGTGGAGAGCAGGTCGCGCTTCTCCTTTTCGAGGATTGAGAGCGATGACATGCCCTTGCACATGAAATACACGGCGCGGCCGGCGGAGTCGTGAAGTTCGTCGGCTTCCTTCAGCTCCTCGGTCAACGGCTTGCGTTCGAGGATCTCGACGATGCTGTTCAGCTTGTCGCGATTGTCCGCGAGGGCGCGCTCGTAAATCTTGAAGGACATCGTCTTTGTGAGAAGACCTAGTTTTGTCTTGAACATGTCGTTGAGAACAAGGCTCAAGTCGCCGGTGGTCATGTAGCTCATTACAAACCCCTTTCATTTGAATTGCAGTGTTAACAGAACGGCAGGCTATTCAACTTCGGCTTTCAGGGCAAGCGTGAAGAGAAAAAAATGCACCGCTCACACCCCGTACAGGTGTGACAATCGATCTGCTTCTCATTTTTCTCCCCCCATAGACACTTTCGTTGGCTCTCATAGTCAGGAAACAAGCGTGTCGCCTGCGCATCGTCTGATTCGGCAGACGCGGTCACGTCCCCTGTATTGAACCATTTGCAATACGATTGATCCCCACAGATTTGCTGACAACAATAGCTGTGACACAAGCCTGAGACAGACAATTGCGCTCTTCCTCTCAGGCTGCGAATGAGCCCAACGCTTCGTTATGTCACGCAATTTTTGCCGAGGGCTGTGGGGTTAATGAGCCTCTTTCCGCCTCGTTTCGCAACTCTGCCGGATGTCACACCTGTACGTCTTGTTAACCCTGAGTATTTCGTATCAGGCTCGGTAGCACAAACAGATCCCAACTCGCCAGCCTCCTCACGGTCCTGTCCGGATAAAGCGCGCTGTTGGACCGGCGGGAAAGCAGACGAGCGAAGATAGGCCGCAAAAGGCCTTTGAAAAACCCGGCCGGAGATAACCGGCCATAACTTCCCGCTCGAAAATACAGCGCGCGGGCCGACGGAGGAGTATAATGAGACTACTGAAAGCATTAATAATGGGTACGGCAATCATGATGATGAGCCAGGCGGCGACGGCGGTCGACATCTGTACCAAGACCGGAAAT
>JAUXHN010000330.1 GCA_030621515.1 Deltaproteobacteria bacterium
ATCGGGTATCTGGGGGGCGGCCAGGTCGGGATCGGTGTCGTAGATGCTGCCGGTTTCCGCTGTGTACGGAGTGTCAGAGTCGGCAAGGTTGTCGTAGTAGAGATTGTTGTGGTGGCTCCAGGGCGAAGGCATCGCGTCACGCACCCAGTAGAAGACGCCGTCTCCATCTTTTGCAGGATGATTGTCGACAAATACGTTGTTGAAAACACTGGTATAGCCAAGGTCGTGGCTATTGCCTCGAAGCATGATGACCGAACGCAGTTCTGAACCGGAGTTGCCGTAGAAAGTATTGTTGTAGACCCAGGTGTTGTCAGCGTTCAATATTGACAACGCACCGTCTCCCTTGAGTCCGACAAAGATGTTGTTTCTGACTATGGCGTTTTCCACAACCGCAGCCGATGGGTCAGGAATCCCGGCTTCTCCCGTGCCTATGCCGACGGCAGGGTTTCCAAACCCTCCGAAGACCGAGGGGCCAAATACGTTATTCTCGTACAGGATGTTCTCTGCGTAGATCTTGCTGTAGATGAGCCAATCCCCCTTGTCCTCTATCTGAAACAGCCAGCACCTTCGGACGATGACGTTGCTGACAGGAGGAGGATCCCCAGATACGGCTCCACTCCCGAAAATATCGATGACCTCCTGATACATGCCGCTGCTTTCCCGTATGGCGGGATTCCAGGCCACAATACCTTCCAGTAGCAATCCGCTGACCTGCCCCGACACCTTCACCACGTCCTGATCGAAGGGCGCATCATGAGCCATTGTGTTTCTGACGGTGATATTGGTGGCGTCGTACACGCGAATCAGTCCGTCTCCAGCGCTGCCCTGGTTCCAGGAACCGTACACCTCAAAGCCGTCGATCCCGGCCTCGTCAACCCCCTCAAACCTGACTGCGCTCTGAGTATCGGAGAAGATAACCGCCTGAAGCGCGCCGTCTGCGGAGATCAGTGTTACGCCGTCGGGAACTTGTAGATATGCCTCATTGTAGGTTCCGGCATGAACACACACCGCGTCACCGTAAGCTGCTCTGCCGAGGGCATGGTCAATCGTTCTGCAGGGCGAGCTCTCGTTTCCGCACGTACTGTCATCGGCGCCGGTCAGATCCACATGAACAGTTTCATCGGCAAGACAACGGGCAGTGTCGACATCGGTGTCGTACTCCGAGTCCGTATCCGAATCAGTGTCTGTATCTGAATCGGTGTCCGTATCCGAGTCAGTATCTGAGTCAGTGTCTGAATCAGTGTCTGAATCAGTGCCTGAATCAGCGTTGCTGCTCGTGTTATCCCTGGAACAGGACCAGAAGCAGACACAGGCCGCGATCAGAATTGGGAAGATCTTCTCCGCTGTTGTCACAACCGCACCTCTTTCTATTGGCATCCCACAGGTTCGGTGCTCACTACAACATCATCGAACCAGACTTTATTGCTGTGCCCGTCCGCGTCACTCGTCTCGATGTAGTGCTGTAGCCTGACCCGATTGAGCGATAGGCTCGGAACGAGGCGCCACATCATGGCGAGCTCAGAGTGGATGAGCTCCTCGTTTACCCAGTACGCCATCTCACCATCGTGCTCGCCCGGAGTGTTTGTCTTCATCATCATCTCGAAGCAGAACCACTCACCCACCGGGAAGTAGTGAGGTGTATCAGACTCGTAGTGGTTGCCCCAACAACATTGGAGTTGCTCATCACAGGTGGGCAGCCCCTTTGACATGCACTCATCGCAGACCGCCTGCACGTCCATGTAGTTGCCGCAGTTCGTGTCACAGGACATATCCGGGGTGTATGTGTAGAAGTGGCTCTCGTGCGTGCCTTCCTTGAAATCGACGGTGGTGCCCATGGACATCTCTCCGTTCGGAAGACATCCCGCGGTGCCGTGATACCAGTAGTCGTCGCTCTGGCTTCCCCCGATGTTCAGGAAATGATGGACCAGTTCATGGTCATCGGCGAACCGTATCCATGCACGGAAGTACAGCTGTTCGTGTTCTTCCATATTGCAATTGGAAACCTGCTCGCCGTCGCAGTCCCGCCAATCGAGGCTCGCGCCCCGGTACCCGGATTCGGGCGCGGCCGGCATATGAATGGAGTAGTTGCCGCTTCGAACCATGTCGGTTGCGAGATCCAACCGATCCCGATCATCGTCTCCCACGCCGCTGATAAAGTCGGAGCCGGATAGCCAGGTATCAAAGTCGCCTCCTCCGTTCTCGAAGCCCTCGCAAAGGAGCCATGCCGGGTCGGGATCGTCGCAAGAGAAGTCGGAATCGGAGTCCGAGTCCGAGTCCGAGTCGGAATCGGAGTCCGAGTCGGAATCCGTGTCCGATCCCGAGTCCGCGCTCTTGCCCGCGCTGTCTTTCGAGCAGGAAGAAAGGCACGTCAAAGCCCCAAGTAAAATAAAAAGAGCTGTTTTCATGGTGTTCACAGACATCCTATGGGCGCAGTGGAGATAACGATGTTGTCGAAGTATCGCGCCTGTTCAACGGGTGATCCGCTGTTCCAGTAGTTCTCAAAGAAAACCGCGTTGATCGCGTACTCGGTGTAGGTTCCAACAAAATCCAGCCCGTCCCGCCGGGCCTCAAGATTTCCATCTATCCAGAATTCCTGAATTCCGTTGGAGGAGCCGGGGTCGTTCAGGAGGACATGGGCTTCTATGCAAAACCAGATGTCGGAATGATCGGTGGCGAAGATGGGTGTGACACCGGCTTCATAGCCCAGCCAATCGAGTTGCGTGAAATCGTTATAACCCTGGCATTCCACATTGCCGCTCCCGTCGACACACGAGGCGGGATCTACCAGTAGATGTTCGTCACCGTCGCTCCACAGGTGGGCGATCATCGCCTGGGACCAGTCACTGGACGACGAAAACACAGTTGCCCTGGACAGCTTTGCCGGGTTGCCCTGCCAGCCGGCCTCGTTTTTCAGGTACATCCTGTAATAGATCTCCGGGAA
>JAUXHN010000027.1 GCA_030621515.1 Deltaproteobacteria bacterium
AGGTTGACGAGATCGTGGCATAGCTGCCGCAGATCCGTGCCGGAAACGCCCTCCGGCCTCGAGTCCTGGCCGTTTTCATCGTCTCTGTCGTCATTTGCCTGGTATGTCGGATCCGTTTCCCACGGGGGAGTGTTGATGGGCTCGACGCCCTTTGACGACAGCCACTCGGTCATGTGGGCGCGTAACCTGACGGATCTCTTTCCAAACCACCGCTCCCTCTCGCCGGGATATCCCACCAGCACGTCCTTGAACCTGCGGAAGGCGCCCTTCCCGTCGATGGCGATGTTCAGCTTGTCTTTGAGACTGGGCTCCTGCGCGATCTCGATGAACTCCTCCATCCAGCGGTACTGCTCGCGAGACGAGATCGGCTCGACGTAAAGGAAATTCGGATCGTTTTCCATCTCGCGCAGCTTCGCTTCGGAGTCCTCGGCGCCCCGGAAAACGCGGATCACGTCTCCGGTTATCTTGTGGAGAAAGCTGTGCAACTCCGGCGAGTTGTTTTCCAGGGCACCCTCCAACTCGACCCAGTCGATTGCAACCCTGGCGATCTCCTGGTTCTCGTCCGGGCCATTCTCTCGATCGTCTTGTTCCGTAGCTTCCGTATCTTCGGTAGCTTCCGTGGTGTCATCCGATTTCCATTCGTTTTCGTCGGTTTTCTGCTCGTCGTTCAAGGGAGGTTTGGTATCGCGTTCATCGAAATCGGGATCGGGATCGGATCTCTCGTTATCCAAATATGGATTATCGTTGCTTAAATCGCTCATGCTCATGTCTCCTGTCTATTCAATAGGTCAAGAAAGTCCGTATGGTACTTCTTACCCGAAAAAAAACCCGCCACCCGATTGCCCTGTGACGGATCTCGCCCTAAATAACTGGTTGATATTACCCAATAATGCAATGCTTGACAATAGGTCAACCCGGCGAAAAGAGGCGGAGCTATCGATTTTTGATCTGGAGGAATTCCCTGATCAGGATCTGCGCAGCCGAGGCAATCTGTTCGGCAGTTGTGTATCTTCCGAGGGTCAACCGCACCGCTCCGAGGGCTTCCTCGGTGGGGATTCCCATGGCCGATAGCACCCTGGACGGAACCTCCATGCCGCCCTCGTGGCAGGCGGCGCCGGTGGAGGCCGCGATCTCGTCACACCGAGCGAGGAGCAGGCTCCCGCGAATTCCCGGAAAGACGACGTTCAGAGTGTTGGGCAGCCTCTCATCCTCGTGACCGTTGATCCGTATATCAGGAATGGCCGCCGCCAGGCGCGCCTGGAGATCATCACGCAGCTCGCGCTCCTTTTCCGCTTGTGTAATCAGGTTCTCCTCGGCGATGGCACTGGCCTCTCCGAGGGCGGCAATCCCCGCCACGTTCTCGGTCCCCGGCTTGAGGCCTCTCTCTTGCCCGGCTCCCCTCAGAACGGGCGTGAGTTCGAGACCCGCTCTGATGAAAAGAGCGCCGACGCCCTTGGGCGCGTACAGCTTGTGCCCGGCGATGGAAAGCAGATCCACTCCAAGCTCGTCCACCTTCACTGGAACCTTGCCGAGGGATTGGGCCGCGTCCGTATGAACTGGAATCCCCCGATCTCTTGCGGCTCCCGAAATCTCGCTCACGGGCTGTAACGATCCCGTCTCGTTATTGGCGTGCATGATCGTGACCAGGTGCGCTCCACGGGAGATCTCCTCCCGCATCTCGTCGATTTCGATCCGGCAAAGGGAATCAACGGGTACGCGGGTCACCGTCCAGCCGTTTCTCTCGAGGTGTGCGCACGGCTCGTCGGTGGCCGGATGCTCGATGGTGGTGGTGACGATGCGTCCGGGCTTACTGTGGTTCCCTGCAACCCCCAGGATGGCCAGGTTGTTGGCTTCCGTTCCGCCGGAGGTGAACAGGATCTCCGAGGTGTCGCATCCGATGAGGCTCGCCACCTGAGCCCTGGCGACCTCTATCGCCTCTGCGGCGTCGTATCCGATGGGGTGACCGCTGGAGGGGTTGCCCCACTTTTTTTGCAGAAAGACTGTCATGCGTTCGAAGACGCGCGGGTCCACGGGGGTGGTGGCGTTGTAATCCAGGTAGATGAGTTCACCCATGCTCACACCAGCTTGTAGCCCTGTCCGTATACGGTGAGGATGTGTCTTGGCTGGGCGGGATCCTCCTCGAGCTTCCGCCGCAACTTCATGATGAAGTTGTCCACGGTCCGGTTGGTCGGGTTCGCGTCCATCCCCCAGACCACATCGAGGATCTCATCCCTGGAGACAGGTTCCCCGCGTCGTTCGTCCAGAAGTTGCAGGATAGCCGTGGCATAGAAACCAAGATCGACTTGTTCCCCGCGCACGAGGGCGTTGTGGGTGTCCAGGTCAACCTGTGCGTCACCCACGGCGACCGTGGAAGAGACTCGTTGTTTGGCCGCGTCCACCCGGCGAAAGATAGTCCTCACACGAGCCAGCAGCTCGCCGAAGGAAAACGGTTTGGTGACGTAATCGTCGGCGCCCGCCTCGAGACCGCGGATGATGTCGTTTTCCTGGGATCGCGCGGAGAGGATCAGGATGGGCGCCATCTGGTCCTTTGCCCGAAGCTCCTGACAAACCTGGAAGCCGTTTTTCCCCGGGAGCATCAGATCGAGCACGACGAGATCCGGGTTGATCTTCTCCGCCAGCTCGATGCCCTTCTCTCCGGTCTCCGCCGAGCTGACCTCGAATCCCTCAAAGGTAAACGCGTCCGTGAGTCCGAGGATCAGATCCTTCTCATCTTCGATAACCAGAATGCGGCGCTTGGTCGGCATGGATTGAAAGGTACCAAAGGCTAGCTTCGAGGTCTACCCGTCTTAAGGGCATGACATTAAAACCAACTGTTGTTATGCAAGATGGATGCGGATCTTCACATCTTTTGTTGTCACAGCGGTGTGTATGGCTCTCGCCGGGTGCGGCGGTGGAAGTCGAGTGCTGGACACGAAGCAGGCCACCGTGAATCTGGAGATCGGCAGGTTCGAGGGCAGAGCATACGGCTCCTACAACTCGTATGAGCACATGGTGCGAGCGGAGGTCCTCGCGAAGAGGGGAGACTTCGAAGGCGCAGCGGATGAGATGGAAGAGGCCCTGTTCTCGGATCCCGACGATTTTCTGCTGCGCACCGAGTACGCCGAAATACTGATGAATCTCGGTGAATACGGGAGGGCGAAAAGACATCTGGCCCGCGCTGTTCTCATCGAGCCGACCGCTGAAGTTGCCTGGCTCGCGCTGGCCCGGTTGTACGCCGCGATGGGAGAAGACGGAAAGGCCGTCGATGCGGCCAGACACGGTATGCGCGTGGAGCCGGGGGGTGTCGAGTCGGCCATGTGGCTTGCCGATCGCCATCGTCACGCCGGCAAGCCGAAAAAAGCCGTCGAGATGTATCGTAAAGTGCTCGTGGCCGAGCCCCTCAATCTGGGCGCCCTCAGGGCTCTGGGTGAGGTGGCCGATGAGGCGGGGGATCACGAGGAGGCGGTGGATCGACTGACATTGTACATGGAGTCGGGCGGCGACGACACATCGGCTCTTGTCAGGTTGGCGAGCGTTCACCTTGAGGAGGGGGCTACGGAGAAGGGTATCGATTTCCTGGAAGCGGCAGTCCGCATGGACCCGAAAGACTCGGAGATTCGCCTGGAGCTGATCCGGGCGCTGAGTGGAGCGCGGCTCGCGGACAGGGTCGTGCGTCACGTGCGTTCCTTGCCGGCCCTGAGTTCTTCGGATGTGGAGGGCGTCACTCAGAGGGCTGTGTGGCTGGAGCAGGCGGGGCGGCCCTACGAGGCCAGGTCGTTGTTGGTGGCCGGAGCGGGTCGGTCCCCGCGCGATCCTCGGGCGCGGTTGGCTCTGGTCGAGATCGAGATGACCCTGGGGCGAATAGAGATCGCGAGGCTTCTGCTTGAAGGCGGCCGCGACGTGTGGCCCGAGGATTCGATGAACCGGGTGGAGCAGCTTCTGGAAATTATCGATCGGCCGAAAACCGGAGGGGAAAAATGAAGAAGTGGGAGTACAAGGTGGTGGACTCGAAAGATATCCGGCGCGACGGGCTGTTCAAGGGCAAGACCCGGGAGTCCATCGAGAAGTACCTGAACGAGCTCGGCGAGCAGGGGTGGGAGCTGGTGAACATGGACTTCCGGGAACTGGAAAGCCGATCATCCTTCAGCGGAGTCATGAAAAGGGAAGTAGGGGCGAGGCCTGCCTCGCCCTGATATCCAATGACCGACAACCACTGAAGATCATTTGCCTTTCTGAGGTGCTTCTGGGGTGCCAGTCATCTTTTTTTAGTGCTGCTATAGGCTCCAAAACGCAAAGCACTCCATTTCACTAAGAAAGAATACTTTACATTTGCCGCTCGTTAAGAAAGAATACTTTGTTAGCGGCAACAGTTAAGAAAGAATACTTTCTTTTGAGGGCAACATGAGGACAACCGGAAAATATAGCAAAACGATTGTCACAGGAGAGGAAGTGACAGCGTTTATCCCAGATCCTCTACCGCCGAAAAACCCTGTATTAAATATGGATGATGAGGCTACGGAGCTTCTTCAAAGAGCTGAGCATGCCTTGTCTCGGCTGGCTCTGGCCGGTGAAATGGTGCCGTCAATTGATTGGTTTATCTACGGGTTCGTTCGAAAAGAGGCTGTCGTTTCTTCCCAAATAGAAGGAACACAGGCCACGCTGGTAGACTTGCTAAAATTCGAAGCAGACACAGTAGAGCCTGCCCAAAATGCAGACATCGCAGAGATATGCAACTATGTCGAGGCGCTCTCTTTCGCCCGCGCCGAACTCAATCGGGATGATGGTCTACCGCTGTCCATGCGACTGCTCAATCAAATCCATTATCGCCTCATGCAAGGAGTGCGCGGTAAAGACAAGTTGCCGGGTGAGATTCGGAGAAGTCAAAACTGGATTGGCGGCACCCGGCCGGGAAACGCCATGTTCGTTCCACCACCGCACACAGCATTGCCGGAGCTTCTTTCTGTGTTCGAAAAATACATCCACGCCGAGGGTGAATTACATCCCCTCGTTCGGGCGGGTCTGCTCCATGTTCAGTTTGAAACCATTCACCCCTATCTGGACGGAAATGGGCGAATCGGCCGTCTGCTCGTCACTTTGCTCCTCGAACACTGGCGTTTGCTGCCGGTTCCACTGCTGTATTTGAGTCTCTTTTTTAAACGCCACCGTGATGAATACTATCGACGACTTGCGGCGGTTCGTACAGAAGGTGATTGGGAAGGATGGACCAGGTACTTCCTCGAAGCAGTGGCCACCATTGCTGCAGAAGCAACAACTTGTGCAAGGGACCTTTTCACTCTGATCAGTCGGGATCGCAATCGGGTTCTTGCCACCCCCCGGACGACCATCATGACCGCCAGGCTCTTCGAGTTTTTGCCCGAACATCCGATTGTTACGATGGCAAAAGTTATGGAGTTATTGTCGACGACAAGACCTACAGCGAACAAGGCCATCCAGACGCTGCTCGATATGGGTGTACTCCAGGAAACCACCGGAAAAAAGCGGGACCGCGCATTTGGATACGTTGGATATCTGGACCTGCTCAAGGTTGGAACAGAGTTATGAAATCGGAGCTAGATTATCCGTGCGCCCGAGGTGAGCTTGCAGCGGATTATGTCCGTTATTCCGGGCAATTGTGAAAGAGCGCCAATGATGGATAATTCATCGTTTGGCGAACATAATATCTTGGGTTGCGGTCCCGCGTCGCAGGTGAACCAGGCCTCGAGTCCTTTCGCCCGAAGCTCTCGAACCAGGTGCAGAGCCTCTACCGTTACCCCGTTCCAGAACAAGATCGCCGGCCGGGCGGCGAGGGCAGCTCCGTGCATGGCCAGGGCCGATCTCTCGGTAATCTCCCCGAGTTTTCCGAGATCCCTGTCATTCACCGCAGCGATCGCCTCCTCGAGGTCCACTATTGTCGATTCGATCCAGGCGGCGTAGTAAGGCGAGGTTTTCCTGGTGTGCTCCATCGCCTCGGTGGAGCCGATCTTTTTGGGACCGGGATCGGTCACTCCCGCGACCAGTCTCAGATCCCAGTCTCCCGGGCCCGCGATGGATCGGGCCGTGCTGTCGAGACCGTCCCGTTGTTTCCCTTTTTCCCACACGACGATTCCGCCGGGGATGGATCGCGCGGCCGAGCCTGATCCCCTGCGGGCCAGGGCGCTGAGACCCGATTCGTCCAGGGACAGGCCGTACGCCTCGGCGCCGGCAACGGCGAGGGCTGCGAACCCCGATGCCGACGAGGCGAGTCCGGCCGCTGTGGGAAAGTTGTTCTCCGTGCGGACCCGGGCGTGGATGCGGGCTCCTGCCATTTCCCGGACCAGGTCCAGAAACCCGGATACTCTCCTTGAAAAGGACGAATCGGCTACCTCGCCGTCCATGAAGATCTCATCGGCCGCAAGCGAGGGATCCGTCTGAACCTCTGTCCTTGTTTCAAGAGGAGCGAGGGTCAGGGAAAGACTCCCGGCTGCCGGCAGGTTCAGATCTATATCCCGTTTTCCAAAATATTTGACGAGGGCTACGTTGGCCGGCGCCCGCGCAATAGCGATCTTCGTGTTCATCTCCCCTGCCAGCCGGTTTCGATCCAGCGGGAGAGATCGGGTCCTAGAACCCGTGGAACAGAAGAAAGCGCTGCGAGATCGGCGGCGCCGCAGCCGACCATCGCAATCTTCAGACCGAAGATCAGGTCTTCGAGATACTCTTGCACCGAACGAATACCGCCCTTCTCAAGGGCCTGGATCAGGGGCGCGGCCACTCCGGTGAGCGCAGCGCCCATGGCGACGGCCCTGGCCATGTCGAGTCCGCTGCGGATACCGCCGGATGAGATGACCGAGAAGCCCTGATCCACCATCCACGCAGTGGAGACCGCGGTGGGAATTCCCCAGTCCCACATGATCTTTCCGACCCTCTCCTGGGCGCCATCGGCTCTGAGCGCTTCAACCCCGATCCAGGATGTTCCGCCGGCGCCCGCCACCTCCACGACCCCCACACCTGCCTTTTTCAGATCCTCTCCGTCTCGCCACGACAGGCCGCAACCCGTCTCCTTTACAAAGATCGTCAGGTCATCCCCCGCAGCATCAACGAGCGCAGCGACGGCGTCGATTATGCCCGTGAAGTCCGTGTCACCCCCCGGCTGGATCAACTCCATTATCGGGTTGAGGTGAACACCGATGCCGTCTGCGCCGATTTTTGCGATGGCCTCCAGCACCGGTCCGGGGCCGGTTCGCACGATCTCGGTGGCGCCGATATTCCCCATCACCAGGGCGTCAGGGGCGACATCCCGCACCTGGAAATCGGCCGCGCGCGCTGGATCGCTCAACATGGGACGCATGCTGCCGAGGCAAAATCCGATTCCCAGCTCCTGTGCAGTGGCGGCCAGTTCCTTGTTGATGACAACGGCCTCCGAGCTGCCACCGGTCATCGCGCTTATCCACAGGGGTGCGGCGAGAGATTTGCCCGCGATGCTCGTGCTTGTGTCCACGTCTTGCATCCGGAGCTCCGGCAGGGCCCTTTGGATCAGCTCCAGCTGCTCGAACAAGGTGGTCTTGTTTTTATATGCGACTTCGTCTGTGGCACACAGGGAAAGGTGATCCGCCTTTCTCTTCTCGCTGGTCGACGCCATTTCAGCCCGCCAACTCGGGTGTGAACTTGTAGGCGTAGATGATGGGGCCGTCGTCCCCGTGGGCGAGAATGCGGCGGGTGACCATGGTTACTTTTTTACCCACCGAGACGTCTTCCCGATCCACGTCCGTTAGCATTGCGCAGATAATGGGCCCCTCCTCAAGCTCTACTAGCGCCGCGAAGTAAGGGACCTGCGACTCGAACCCGCGGGGTGCTTCGAACACCGTGGTGACCGTGAAGATGGTTCCGCGCCCGCTCAACCGGTGATCTTCCAGCTCGGTGGAGCCGCATCCGGAGCAGCGAATCCGCTCGGGAAACAAGATCGCGCCGCAAGATGTGCACCGGCTCCCGACGAGCCTGAGGTTCGATGATTGCTGTCTCCACGAACGGGCAAAGTGCATGAACGTACCTCCTTAAAACGGCCGGGGTCCTTATCCCAACACGTGCGTGACCGCCGTCGCGCCGAAACTTCCGAGACACTGGACGAGCGCCCGGTCAGCGCCGTCGATCTGGCCTTTTCCGGCGTCACCCCTCAGCTGGAGCGTCGCTTCCACCACCTGATAGAGGCCGTCGGCGCCCGGTGCGTTTCCCCTGGCCTTGAGACCGCCGAATGTCCACAGCGGCGCAGGGCCGTCGAATCGGAAGTGACCGTCCCTGGCCAGGAGTAAGGCCTCTCCGCGCTTCGCGAGGCCCACCGCCTCAATGGAAAGCGCGGCGATGAAGGAGCTGGAATCGTGCAGGTCCAGGAGCGAGAGATCCTCGATGCTCAACCCGGCGTCGCGAAGAGCCAGCATTGCGCATTGGGCCGCTGCGGGAAGCGAGAGAGAGGTTATTGGTTCCGAGATTCCCGTGGGCACCGATACGGATGCCGATCCGAGGATGTGCACCGATGACGACGATTTTCCTGATCCCTTTCGGATCAACACCGCCGCGCCGCCGTCGCAGTTGGGCGCCAGATCGCAGACTGTGAGCGGATCGGCCACGATCGGAGAGCGAATGTATTGATCGAATGAGAGTTCCCATGGCAGGAAGGCGAACGGGTTTTTTGCTCCGTGCAGGTGAGCCGTAGAAGCGAGATGGTAGAATAAGCTCCTGTCAATCCCGTGTTCGGCCCCATACCGCTGCATACCGAGACCGGAAGCGACGGCCGGCCCGAACCCGAATCCGGCTTCACGCGTGGCATCCAGCCCGTTGGCGCGAACAGTTTCCAGTTCATCCGGCAGGGCGTCACTCGTCTTTTCAGCGCCTACGACCAGCACGGCTTCGTGCATCCCCGCCCCCACCAGCGCGGATGCCAACCTCAAGGCGCCGCCGCCCGAGGCCTCGTCGCAGGAAACCGAGTGGGCCTCCACCTTCCCAAGGCCGATGCTGGAAGCCGTGAACGTGCCCAGATTCTGTTGATCTCCGAGGGCGCCGCCAAGGGCGTTGCTCACGATCACCGCAGATGGGGAAACATCACCCCCGTCATCGAGGGCAGCTCCGGCGGCCTCCACCGTGAGATCCACCAGACCCCGCGTCCAGCGCTCTTTTGCGCATGTTCTTCCAATGCCGACTATTTCGATCCGGTCTCCCATGAATTGTCTCTTGTAAGCCTCTCAGTTGCGCCGCAGCTTGCCGCGGTATCTTGCGTACATCGCGTAATCCACTGATTTTGTGCGTTTGAGGTAGCGCTCTATGGGAACTCCCCTCTTGCGAACCTCAACAATTTTATCGGTGACCTCGTAGGAGAAAGCATCCGACCCGGCGCCGGACCCGTACGAGGCGAGCAGGATCCGATCTCCGGGAGAAGCGACGTCCAGCGCCTTGGCGAAGCCGAGCATAGCAGCGCCGGAATAAGTGTTACCCACCAGGTTGGTCAGGACGAAGGGTTCTACACGATTGCGGGCGAACCCGAGCTCCGCCGCCACACGCAATGGAAACTGGGAGTTGGGTTGATGGAAAACCGCGAATGTGAAATCCCCGGGACCCGCGCCGATCTCCTCCATCAGCGTCATCACCGATGAGCGGATGTGGTGAAAGTACGCGGGCTCGCCGGTAAACCGCTGACCATGGTTCGGATATTCCTGTCCCTCCCTGCGGAAGAAGTCTGTTGTGTTGGTGACGTACGACGTGGATGCCTGCAATACCGCCACGCTCTCCTGTCCGGGTCCGAGTATGAACGCAGCGCCCCCGGCGCCGGTGGTGTATTCAAGCACATCCCCGGGCTTCGCCTGTGCCGTGTCGGCGCCGCCGCACATGGCGTATCGAGCCATGTCACTCCCCACCATGCCGATGGCCGCTTGCATGGCCTCTGTCCCCGGCTTGCAGGCGAACTCCCAATCCGCCGCGTTGGCGTGTGGCAACGCGCCTATTGCGTCGGCCACGATAGTGGAGGTAGGTTTTACCGCGTAGGGTTTCGATTCCGTTCCAAACCACACGGCACGCAGCTCATTGGGATCTATGGAGGCCATGTCCATGGCGTTACGGGCGGCCTGAATGGCAATGGTGGTGGTGTCCTCATCCGGTCCCGGGACTGCCTTGAAGGATTGACCCTCCTTCTTGCCGGAGCCTCGCCACACTCTATCCACTTCAGCCGCGTCAATCCTGTATCGGGGAATATATCCGCCGTAACCGATCACGCCGACAGCCCTCGTGGGCTTCATGAGATACCTCCCACCGAAACACCGGGAAATAGAAAAGTGTTTCTATGATAATTGAATAACGTAAACCAATTACAAATATAATCCTTAAATGGCAAGGCGTCCACCATTTCTTTCATCATGTTTCAGGCGATGCTGAACACAATTCATTTTTTTCTGAAACCAAACAGAAAACGAGAAATAAAAGCTTTTAATTCCCGATGGACCCTTTTTTTGACACGCGAACGCACATGTCCTACATTGTGGGTGCAAGTGGGATAATTCGCAACATGAACAACAACGGGCAAAAATCTAAAGCGAAGCCAAAGAGGGCGAAATGAAATTGGAAGCAACCTATCGCACATGGAAAGAATTTGAGGAGATGGAGCGTCGCAGGGTCGGAACGTTTCAACTCAGTGTGGATGATCTGGCAAGGGATCTCTATGTTGATACTTATAAAGACGATGATGATGATGTCGAAGTTCAAGAATTGAATTTCGATGAATAAATAAAGCTTATTTAAGATCTTTGGGTCCCAAACTCTCCCGGGGCCAGGCCAGCCCCGATCCGGACCGCCTCTCCGGATCGGGGCAATTTTTTCTTTTCAACCTTTGGGGCAACGCCACATCTTTGCTCTGCTTGAGTACTTGCCTGCCTGAGGCGGTCGTGTTACAGGATTCGGCCCCGGCGATGTTGTCGGGGTTAATACTCACGCCTCGTCCGCGATTGGTTTCGCGGCCGTGCTCGAGGGTGTTCGCCTGTGCATAAAGAGCAACGGCGGATTGAGCACGGGAAAAGGGGCGGCGGCGGGCGCGTGGACAAATGTCCGCAGCCCTTTCAACCCGGAGGAAAAGATGACCGATACCCCCAAGGCCGACAAGGCCGAAACCACCAGTCCAGCCAAAACTGCTCCCGAGGCCGCGCCCACGCCTGCTCCCGAGGCCGCGCCCACGCCTGCTCCCGAGGCCGCGCCCGCCCCCGAGGCCGCGCCCGCCCCCGAGGCCGCGCCCGACCCCGAGGCTGCGCCCGACCCGGTTGCCGAGTCGACCGTCAAGAAAAAGGACATTGTGTCTTTGCGAGAGCTCCTGGAGGCCGGCGTTCATCTGGGCCACCATGCCAAGCGCTGGAACCCCAGGATGCAACGTTACATCTTTGGAGTTCGCAACGGCATTCACATTTTGGACCTGCGCCTCACGCAGCAGTTGTTCAACCAGGCTTACGAGTCGGTGATGAACCTCGTCGGAAAGGGCGGGCAAATCCTTTTCGTGGGCACCAAGCGACAGGCGATGGAGGTGATCACCGAGGAGGCCGAGCGCGCAGGAATGCATTCGGTCACCAATCGATGGCTTGGCGGCACACTGACAAACTTTCGCACTATAAAGAACACCATCGAGCGGATGCGCGCCATTGAGGTCATGCGCACGGACGGTACTTTCGACGCCCTGGTAAAGAAGGAGCGCCTCAAGCTCGACAAGGAGCACGCCAAGCTCATCAAGTTCGTGGGCGGGATCAAGGATATGGAACAGCTGCCCTCTGTCGTTTTTGTGGTGGATCCCAACAAGGAATCCATCGCCGTGGCCGAGGCGAAGAAACTGGGCATCACGCTCATCGCCCTGACTGACACCAACTGTGATCCGGACGAGATCGATATCCCCATCCCCGGCAACGACGACGCCATCCGCGCTATCAAGCTGGTGACCTCCAAGATGGCGGATGCGTGCCTCGAGGGTGTCAAGCGTCGGCGTGAGTTTTCCAAGGGCGGCGGGGCTGTGGTCAGCCAGGCCGGCAGCGGGCCGAAGATCGAAGTGGCGCGCAGGCCCAGGTCCGGCGGGGATCGCAAGCCCAGGGCGGATTCAAGGAAATAGAATGACCGAGAAAGGAACGTGAGCTATGGCGAAGATCAACATGGAATTAGTCAAAGAGTTGCGCGAGCGCACCGGCGCCGGTGTGGTCGACTGCAAGAACGTATTGACCGATGTCGAGGGCGATATGGAAAAAGCCGTTGAAGAGATGCAGAAGCGGGGCATCGCAAAGGCGGCAAAGAAGACGGGACGAATCGCAGCCGAGGGCAAGATAGGAACCTATATTCACGACGGCGGACGGATTGTTACAATTGTCGAAATCAATTGCGAAACGGATTTCGTGGCACGCGGCGACGAGTTCACGCAGCTTTGCGAGGATGTGGCGATGCACGTTGCGGCCATGAACCCGTCCTATGTCAACGAGGACGAGATCTCCGAGGTGGACCTGAACAAGCAAGAGGAGATCTTCGTCGCTCAGGTGGCAGCCGAGGGCAAGCCCGAGAAGATCGTTCCCAAGATCGTTCAGGGCAAGATCGCCAAGTGGAAGAAGGAGAACTGTCTCCTTGATCAGATTTTCGTCAAAAACTCGGAGATCACTGTGGGGCAACTCGCCACCGCCTTGACCGCCACTACCGGGGAAAAGATCACCATCCGTCGTTTTGCCCGGTACGAGGTGGGTGAGGGTATGAAAAAACGCGAACACGATATAGCCGCCGAGGTGGCCGAGCTCGCCGGTACCAACTGACAGATCCGATGTCTGCAATACCACGCGTGATTCTAAAATTGTCCGGGGAGGTCCTCGCGGGATCCGGCGGCACGGGCCTCGATCCCGAGGTTCTCGACTCGGTTGCGGCACAGATCGCACGGGCGCTCGGTGACGGAGCGCGGGTGGGTGCGGTTCTTGGAGGTGGAAACATCTTTCGTGGGATCAAGGCCGCCGCCGGGGGCATGGACCGGGTAACCGCCGACGAGATTGGCATGCTTGCCACAGTCATCAACGGGCTGGCCCTTCGAGACGCGGTGAGGAGGGCGGGCAGCTTGGCGGGGTTGTTCACCGCGCGCCCCATGGGCCCCATCGGGCAGCTCTACACACGGGATCGGGCGCTTGAGGTCATTGATTCCGGTGGGCTGGCCGTCTTTTGCGGAGGTACCGGCAACCCGTTCTTTTCAACGGATTCCGGCGCCGCCCTGCGTTGCGCGGAACTCGGTTGCGATCTCCTGCTCAAGGGCACAAAGGTCGATGGGGTCTACGACAAGGATCCGGCAAAGCACGCGGATGCAAGCCGGTTCGATACGCTCACCATAGACGACATGGTGGAGCGCAAGCTGGGCGTGATGGACCTGACCGCTGCCACCCTGTGCCGCGAGAACAACGTGGACATCCTTGTTTACAAGATGACCGAGCCCGACGCCATCTACAACGCCGCCCTCGGCAAATCCCGGGGCACCCGCGTGACAGCCTGAGCTTCCTGCGCAGCAGAGCTATTCAAAGATATCCCAAATAGAAATACTGAAAACTGTTGATAAAAAACCCTTGTTAACCGGTATAGAAGGCAATGGTGAAGACCGTACCCTTGCCGACCTCGCTTTCCACGGTGATCTCGCTTTCGTGGTTGCGCAGGATATTTCGCACAATCGAAAGGCCCAGGCCGGTCCCGTCGCCATGATCCTTGGTAGTGAAGAACGGCTCGAAGACCTGCGATAGATCCTCTTTGGGGATGCCCTGTCCCGTATCCGCGAATCGGACCTCGATTCGATCTTCGCCGAGTGGCCTGGCCGAGATGGCGATAGTGCCGCCCTGTGGGGAGAGTGCGTGGCACGAGTTGGTGAGCAGGTTGACGAAGACCTGCTCCAGCTGCCCGTGGATTCCATAAATCGGTTCGAGATTCTCGTCGATATCAAGAGATACGATCGCGTTGTGCTGGCCAACGAGGTGCTCGCAAAACGAGAGCGCGCGTTCAATTAGCTCACCGATCCTGATCAGTGTCGGTTCCTCGCCCGACGGCCGAGCGTAAGTCACCAGGTCCTTGGTGAACAACTGGATCCGTTCCGCCGCCTCGATAATCCGTTCCAGCTTCGCCATGTCGGCCTTGTCGATGGAGCCGCCGAGTTTCCTTGACAGATAGTTGGCGTAAACCGAGACGGAGGTGAGCGGGTTGTTAAGCTCGTGGGCCACACCGGCGGCCACCTGTCCGAGGGTGGCGAGTTTCTCTGTGTGGATGACCTGTTTCTGGAGGTTGCGGATCTCCGTGAGATCCTGGCCGGTGAAGATCACCCCCTCCACCTCGCCGAATGTAGACACGATGGAAGCGGTGTTGAAAGCGATGTGGGCCATCTCTTTTCCACCGGCCTTGGGGATCTTGACCTCGATGTTCGTGGCGGACTCGCCTCGAAGGGCGTTTATAACCATGGGGAGCAAGCGCGCGCGATCAGGTTCCGGGATGAGCGACATGAAGTCCTCGCCGAGAATAGCGTCTCGATTGAGGCCGGTCTGGTTCTCCATGGCCTGGTTGAACACGGTGATAATGCCGTCCTTGTCGCACACCAGCACGGGCGCGTTGGCCCGGTCCAATAACTTCTCGAGGTAGTTCTTGAGAAAAACAGTTTCCGAGATCAGCTTTGTGTTCCTGATCGCGGCGCCCAGCTGATGAGCCAGGGGCAGGACCACCCTGCGATCCGCGTCCATGGACGCTGGCGCGGATTCCTCCGGGTACTCGAAGTTGAGCATCCCGTAGAACTTCTTCCGATCGCACAGAGCCACTTCGAACCCGCTTGTGCCATCCACGAAGATAGGCTTGTACTCTTCGACCTTTTCCAGTTTCGCATTGGAGATCAGATACTCGACCTCGGTCCCGGACAGCTTGAGGCCCTCGAAGGCGCCTGCAGTGATGCGAAACCGATCCCGCCCGTTGTCGGTCAGGCGCCCGTTCGCGTAGACCAGTTGCAGGCTGGAGGCTTTTTCGTCTATCAGCCTGATGGCGAAGCGACGTTCGGGAAGGAGCTCCTCGAAAATATCGGAGAATATCTTGACCAGTTCATCTTCCCTGAGCGTGAGGTTCAGCTCATGCGACAGGGTGATCAATGCATCGAGGAATTTGGCGTCGCTGGGCAACCCGTCTGGGCTCATTGCTTGTTCTCCGTGTCGGATTCGTCGTCATCTGATACCGCGTCCAGATCAATGATTCGGGCCTTTCCGACATATGTTTTGGTTGTGTATTCGGTCAGCTTTGAAAGCCTGCGGATGATCGAGGCCATGCGCTCGGATTCATTCTCTATGGTTTTGATCAGCCGCAATGGGCTGTCCTTGATGTCAGTCATCAGTCGGCGGAGCATGGTGGTACTGGCCATCACCGAGGTCAACGGCTGGTTCAGCTCGTGGGCAGCCCCTCCCGCAACCTCCATCATGGCCGATTTCTTCTCGTGCTCGATGAGGCGCGCCTGGGCGTCGATCAGCCGGCGTGCGGTGATGCGCTCTTCGGTGACGTCGCGCATTGTGAGGAGCGCCATGCCGTCCTCTCCGAGACCGCCCGCAGAGATCGCCATTATCAGCTCGCTCTCTGCGGCGCCGAAAGTGAAGTCCACTGCCCGGCTCTGCTGATCGGGATTCAGCGTCAGGGCCTCGAGGTGCCGGCGTTCGTTGGGGGCGACCATCTCGGAGAAGAGATATCCCCGGATGGAGGATTCGGGCATGCCCAACATGGAGGCCCCTTTGGGATTGACGAAGAGCACAACGCCGGTATCGCTGAGGACGATCATCCCGTCCACGGATCCGCGAAAGAAACCCTCGTAGGGCGCAAGAGCGCGTAACTGGGATTCGGCCTGGTTCTGAACCTGCACAACCTCCTGGGTCTTGGCCCGCAGAGATTCGAGGATCTCGTTGTTGCGCAGGGCGATGGCCGTTGCGTTTGCGACGGTCTGACAGAAGACGAGCTCCCTTTCCTGAAACGAGCTGCGCATCTTCGCGAACCTCAAGAAGATCACGCCTATGATATCCTCGTTCCGGGCGATGGGGAAAAGGGCCACCGAGGCGACCTCCACCGAGCGAAGGCTGGGCAACACCTCCTCGTGCAGCTTGGAGTCGGTGACGTCCGACACCACGAGGGGCTGTCGCTCCTTGACGACCCGCTGGATTTCCGGGTAGCGCTTGAGATCGATCGGAAGATCCCGCACGAGGGGATCGTCGCTGGATGCGATGACCAGGCCGTAGTCGACCTCCGGTCGCACGAGAACCACGGAGCATCTTGTAACATCCAGCTCGGCGGACAGAAGCCCGGTGATGGCGAAGAGGTTGTCAAATAGCTCACCGGCGCCGACCAGTCGCGAGGTTATCTCTATCAGCGTGTTGGAATCACTTACCTTGAGAGCCAGGTCGTGCGTGGTTTCGAGTCTGCGGATCTGGGACGTTACTCTGGCTCTGAACTTCCACGGTTTGATCGCCCGGAACACCACGTCGTCGCCGCAGCTGTTCAACAGGGTGGCGGCCAGGCCGTCATCCACCTCCGTGACCAGGGTGAGGATGGCGATGCGGGAACTCGAGCCCAAACGCCGCAGTTCGCCGCACATGTCGAGGACAGTTTGCTCTCCGAGCATGATGTCCAGAAGAACCAGCCGGGTGTTCTCCTCCGACATGGACTGTATTGCCACGACGGGATCGTCGGTCCTTTGCATGCGAAGATCTGTGGAATCCAGCGCCGCGCCCACATCGGCTGCGAGCACGTCGTCATTGGTAACGAGAAGTATCTGGGAATCGTCTTGCATGTAAACGCATTATATCCTGCTATTTTTTTTCTAACAATGAGCGGGTGCGTGGAAATGCGGTTTGAGTCCGTTGGTTCGTGTTAGGGTGAGGCGTGCACAGTCGCGATCACCGCCCCGAGATCTTCGGTCTGTCCCTCGGCGTGTACGCCACGACGGGCCAGGTGGTGCTCCTGCGAGAGGCGCTGACCGTCAGCGGGGGAAACGAGCTGTCTCTCGGCCTGTCTCTCGCCGTGTGGCTCCTCGCGGTCGGGATCGGCGCATGGATCGGAAATCGCCTCGGGAATCCAGGCTCTTTGCTCGTGGGGGCTTCCGTCGCCGCGGGTCCGGTCCTGGTGGGTTCTCTTGCCTTCTTCAGGCTTCACAGGGGTATCCTCGGACTCTTGCCCGGGGGAGATCCCTCCCTTGGCGAGATGGCCATTATTCACGGTGGGGGGTTGTTTCTGGGAGCGGCAACCGTGGGTTTCCTGTTCACCACGGCGTCGAGGACATTCCCCCGAGATTCGAAGAGTCCCGCGAGCAGGCTCTACATTGCGGAGGCGACAGGAGCGCTCGTCGCGGGGCTTGCCTTCACCTTTGTTGTGGCCGGCAACGTGGAGCATCTTACCGCCCTGGGGATAACGGCGGGCGGCCTGGCCGTGGGCACAACCTTCATGGCGGGCGGGAAGGCAAGCAGGCTTGTTGCGGTCGCATCCGCTGTCGTATTGCTCGCAGTTTCGCTCACGGGCACGTTGGCAGCCCTGGATCGCCATCTGGGAAAAATCGCTTTCGAGCAGCTTGCGGCGGGAGGGGAGATGGTCGCCGCGGCGGACAGCAACTACGGTCGCCTGGTAATCGGCCTGCGGGAGGATCAATATCAGCTCTTTTCGGACGGTCGAATCTCCCACGTTTTCCCCGATCCCTTCGACCGGCCCGTGCCGGTCCACATCGCCCTGACCCAGCATCCTCGCCCGCGCAGGATCCTCCTTCTGGGAGGCGGAGCCCCGGATCGGCTCGAGGCTGCCCTGGCCCATGAGCCCAAGCAAGTGGTCCTGACCTACCTCGACGAGAAGGCCCACACCCTGAGCGAGCGATTCTGGTCGGATTCGACTCGGCGTGCGGTCCGCGATCCCAGGGTTCGGGTGGTCCTGGACGATGGTCGACAGTACGTGTTCAACACACGAGAGAAGTTCGACAGCGTTATCGTGTCGAGCCCGCCGCCCCGGAGCGGCCGGGAGAACCGCTACCACACGCGGCAGTTTTTCGAGGCGGTTTCGCGGATCCTGGCAAGGGGCGGAACCATGTCTGTGATCGCGCCGGGCGGAGCGAACGTCCTGGCCGATGAGGCGGCTCGCGCTGCGGCCGTCACCCGAAGCACGGTTCGCGCGGTATTTCCCCACGTGCTGGTCGTTCCCGGGATCGAGCTGTCCATCCACGGGACCTCGATGGACGGCGTGCTCAGCGACGATCCCGAAGTCCTGGCGCGGCGTTTCTCGAGCCGTGTGCGTGAAGGCGGCTCTTTCTTTGCCGGTCGTTTCGAGAGCATCCTCGAACCGTCCCGCGTGGCCGCAGTTTCCAGGCAGCTGGATCATTGCCCCGCCCGGGTGAACGAGGATCTGGAACCCGGCGGCTACCTGGCAAATATTCAGCTCTGGGAGAGGGAGGTCTCGACCGGCGGTCAGACCTCCGCGTGGACATGGACGGGGCTTGCGCAGCGAACGGCCTGGATCTGGCTCGTCGTGCCCCTGCTCATCTGGGCCGTCTGGAGAGTGGTTGCGGGCAAGCGAAGATCCGCCGGGCAGGGGGACACGATCTTTTCACTGGCCACCACCGGCGCCGTGGGGATGGGTGTCGAGGTGATGGTGTTGTACGTGTTCCAGTCCGCCTCCGGGGTTCTGTACTCCGGTATCGCGGCGATCATCGCGCTGTTCATGGCCGGGCTGGCTGTGGGAGCTCTTGTGGGCAAGCGTTTTCTCGGTTCGCGCGGTCGTTTCGCGGGGATGATCTGTGACGTGCTGGCGCTCGTCTTCCTGCTGGCCACCGGGCCGTTTCTCGTGGCTTTTCACGACTATTGGCTACCCGTGGCCGCGTGGTCCTGCGCGGCGGGGCTGGTAACCGGCGTCGCGTTCCCGGTTTTTCTCAGGGCAGCGGCCAGGGCCCATGGAGATGACGAGCGTCCGGCGGCCGGAACCATGGAGAGCGCAGATCACATCGGCGCCGCATTCGGGGCGCTCGTCACGGGTATTGTGTGGCTTCCCGTGTTCGGGCTGGTCGCCACCAGCCTAATGTTCGCCGCCCTGAAGGCCGCCTCCCTGATCGGTCAGGTTGTACAAAGGTTTAGATGAAGGGGGGCTGACACATGATGAAGAGGAAAACCTTATGATAGTTACAGAATGATAATCGTTGCCATATGGATCTCGAAGCCGGCAAGACATGGGAACACGAGCCCTTCTAGAGCAGACTCTATGCATTCGGCCACTTCAAAGCACCACTCCTCGTCGCACTGCGCCGAGATGCCCGCCACGGTTCCGTCATCGTTGATTATGATGGAGTAGTATTCGATGAATTGGTGAAGGTTCTCATCGTCGCAGTTTTCAAATACCATTTGATCTACTAAATCTATTTCATTTTGCAGGTCGCCTTCTATTTCCACACATGTATTGACATTACAGGGATATTCTCCATCCGATAGGGCATCTACCACGTCCTGGCTCATCTGGGTGGCGAGTTCGCTCTGTGGAAACGCGGCCAGCATGTCGGAGTCAGCATAGATTTCTGCGGAGGGAACGCCAAATTGATTGAAACAGACTTCACCGTTGAAGCAGGGCACGGCCTCGTTGACCGTGTCCTTGATTTCTGCCTGTTCGGCGTAGAACTCCGTGGAGTTACATTCATCGTTCGAGTCTGAATCAGTGTCCGAATCGGTGTCCGAATTGGTGTCCGTGTCGCTGTCGGTTGCTCCAGCGTCGCCGCCGAGGGGATCCACGTGTCGACATCCCGGCACAGAGGTGAGGAGACACAGGGAGAAAAGCGAGGCTGCCGCAGTGGTGAAGACACTCGATCCACACAAGGGCACATCGAGTAGCTTTGACAATGAGTGCTCGATACTTGTGAGTTCCCTTTCGATGAACCTGGTGCGCTGGATGTATTGGTCCAGGACGGGTTGCTCATCACCCCGAACGCTGCCCTTGCGGGCCATGGCGAGAGCCTGGCGGTAGGCCTCCACATATAGAGAATTGATAGTATTGCGCAACCTCGAGATACGGGTTTCAAAACGCCCGCAGTCCACATCAGGGTGGAGTTTTCGTGCGAGGGAGATATTCCACGCTGCGTCGTGAGCTCGCTGGGCGATGGAAAAAACACCAAACGCTTGTGTACGCAGTGCGGCAAAGATCTCGGCAAAACGCCTGACAACCGGATCGTCGATTTCGTAGTCATACCGCAGGGGGTTGCCGTGGAGGCGCCCCTCCTTTGCAATCGAGTCAAAAAGCCTGGTGCCCGCGTACACAAACATCTGAGCCGCTTCGACCATGCCGCAGGGGATCTTCTCCATGGTGGTAATGCTCGTTTCGATGGACTTGGCGCTGGAGTAGGGGTGAACGAGCATGACGTTTGAGATGGTGGCGATGCCCAGGGCGTTGAGCTTGCGGATCGCCGCCGCCTCCCTGTCTCCAAAGACGGGTCGCCCGAATTTCTTGCCGTCCTGTGCCACACCGAGATCCACGCCCGCGTACATCCGCACTAGCCCCATACCGGCGAGCTGGTCAGCAATGGATTCAGTGATGTGGTTTGTACGGAGTTGCCCGCCGAGCCCGAAAGAACCTACCTTTCTCTTTTTCAGACCGCGCTTCCAGCGATCGAGATAACCGAGGGCATCGGCCTCGCCGAAGGGAAGGAAGTGTTCGTCGGTGAAGCCGAAGTAGCGCACGTCCCGCTCGTGCCATAGATAGGCCATTTCATCGCAAAGATCGTCGAGATCCCTGCGGCGCACTCCTCCCACTCCACAGCGGTTCATTTCCTCTGTGGTCGCACCCTGTCTTCGAGCCTCGTCGCGTTCGAGGTTTTGGAGGGCGGCCGGACCGCAATAGGCGCAATTGCCCTTGCACCCTCGGGCACACAGCATGAGGGCTACCTTGTGGCCGAGCCTGTCGCAGAGCTCATCCCGGTGGGGCCAGATTTTACTGGTAGTATTGTCGAGCACCCGGGCACACTCTCCGTCTCCCTCTCTTGTAGATAGACCGGCCACGCCGCAGATTGAGCGACTCGAGGCTATTCGAGTGGCCAGATCGACCACCGGCGCTTCTCCGGCAAACCGCACGACGCTGTCCAGCCACCCGTACCTCTCCAGCAACCACTCGCGGTTCAGGGTTGCGAATTGGCCGCCGCAAGTGATGTAGCCGTCGTATCCTCGCTTTTTGAGTAACTCTCCCAGGGCGAGCGAGAAGAACGCAGAGTTGGTCTCTGGAATCGAAAGACCCACGAGCCCAGGCCGGCTCGTCATAATGGTATTAGCTGCCAGGTGAACGTCACGAGCGTGGTTCAACCTGAGCATCTCCACGTCGAATCCGGCACTCTCGAGGGCGGCGCGCAGATATCCCATTGACAGATTTTCGCACCAGGCCGGACGCCTTCCGACCAGAATCACTTTAAAAATTTTGAGTGAGTGCATTCGATCCTGCCTGTCTGCCTCAATCATTCATCTTCTCATAATTCCAGATGAATTAATAATGAGAACCGGGCTCGTTCTTAGTGACCTTCGGAAGCCGCATCCCAAAGTCTTCACGCAATTCCGGCGGACCGATACCACTCACAGGCGACTTCCAGTGTCTCGCGCAGGGGACGGTGACTGTAGCCGAGCTCTTTACGAGCCTTTTCGCAGCTGACGTTCCGGTGGTTGCGAAGGGCGCGGAGTGAGTCGGCGGTATAGAGCGGGCTCGTTCCGGTCAGCACGCTCCACAAGGTAATGAACGGTACGCCCATGCGCGCCAGCCACCAGGGAGTGACGATTCGCGGTATGGCCACCCCCGTCACCTCGCCGATCAGCACGGCGAGATCGCGTACGGATCGCCACTCGCCGCAAAGGAGATAGCTCTCGCCGGCCCGGCCTTTCTTTTCTGCGGCCAGAGCTCCTTCCACAACGTCGCGCACATCAACCCAGTTGAAACCGCCGTCCACCAGCGCGGGCAGCTCGCCTCGCATTATTCCCACCACGGCCGCACCCGCGGCGGACTGCTTGTAATCGTACGGCCCGAGGATCGCCGTGGGGTTGATGATCACCGCGTCGAGTCCGCGTTCGATGCCTGCGAAAACCTCTCGTTGTCCGTCGCTCTTGGTCCGATCGTAGATAGGGAGTCGACCGCGATCTTCTGCGGCCAGCGGCCGATGTTCATTGATCGACTCGTTCGCCGGGGATGACGACAGAGCGTGGATCGAGCTGAAATGCACCAGGCGTTTCACCCGGGCGTCGAGGCACGCCGAGACCACATTTCGCGGCCCCTCGATATTCGTTCGCGCTACGTTTCCCCCCGGATCCCCCGCAATGGTGATCCTCGCCGCGAGATGGTAGACGACGTCCATACCGTCGAAGGCCCCCCGCAGCGCCGCGGGATCGAGCACGTCCGCCCGAATGGTTTCAACGTCGAGTCCGTCCACGCCCCGGGTGTCGTCACGCACCAGCGCACGCACGGAACGCCCCTCCGCGAGCAAGGCTCGTACGAGATTGGCTCCCACGTGGCCGGCTGCACCTGTTACCGCTACCGTCATGATCGAAAACTTATTAACACAGATGGATTACAAGTTCGCCGGATTGTGATAAATTGCCGGACGATTTTGTAAAAAGAAAACGAATTCACCTTTTGAGCAAGGAGTCGTGAAAATGAAACGAATCGTTCTTTTCTGCCTGACGGGGCTGGTGTGCGCGGTATTCCTCTTTGCTTGCGAGGAAGAAGAAACGACAACTTTGGTGGTGGAGCAGATCAGCGACTACCAGGCGGATCTGCCCCCGGTGCCCAAGATTCCCAAACCCAACGTGCCGGAAACATACAGCGACGGCAGCTATTCGGTTTATGGTCTTCGCAGAAATGTTTCGAAGACCATGGACACACCCGTTACCGTGACGGCGTACATCGCCAAGATATATCAGAAACCGGTGTGCCCTGAGGGGATCACCTGCCATACGCTCATGCCCCACCTCTTCTTTGCGGACGATCCCAACGAGTCGATGCACAGGCGATACCTGCGCCTGGTGGGATACGCCCAGAGCTTCAAGGAGATGGAGGACGAGCAGGCGAACGACGAGGCGGGCAAGGAGAGGGAGCTTCCAGAAGGAGTTTACCTCCCGCCGGTAATCTGGGATTGGCGACAGGGTCACAAGTACAAGATCACGGCAAACTTCTCCCGCCAGTCGGGCGCCGGGTTCATGGACACGGACGGATTGCTCGAGTACGACAAGCACGAGTGCCTCGACTGCCCCACGGAAGACGACGAAGAAGAAGTCAAGAAGGAAGACGCCAAGAAGGAAGACCCCAGAAAGCAGTAAGGTTCAGTCCCGGTCGTTGTTCGACGTCTCGAGCCAGGTGCAGAAGGCGTCGATGCCCTCCTCCAGCTCTACCGTAGGATCGTAGTCCAGCAATTCCCTCGCCACAGAGATATCAGCCAGGCCGTCCTTCATGTCTCCGGGTTGCGAAGACAAAAACTCGAGTTTCGGCTCAACGCCCAGTCGCTTGCCCAGAATCGTTATCAGGTTGTTGAGACGAGTGGGTCTCGACGTTCCCAAATTGATCACTTTGAAACCCTCGCAGCGTTCCACTGAGCGGGCCATCCCATCAGTAATGTCATCGATGAAGGTGTAGTCGCGGCTCGACCGCCCGTTGCCGAACACCTTGACCGGTTGGTTCTTGAGCATCTTTTTCGCGAATACCTGGATGGCCATTTCCGGGCGTTGACGCGGCCCGTAGACGGTGAACAACCGCAGCACGTGCATGGAGATGCCGAACAGGTGATGGTAGGTGTGGCACAGGGCCTCTCCGGCAACCTTGGTGGCGGCGTACGGGGAGAGGGGACGCAGCATGACCTCGTCCTCCGTGAGGGCGACGTCCGAGTGCCCCGGGTAAACAACCGACGAGGAGGCGAAGATGAACCGGGGAATCTTGTACCGGCGGCAGTGCTCCAGGAGGTTCAACGTCCCTTGTATGTTGACATTCGTGTAGAGTTCGGGGTGTGTGATGGACTGTCGAACCCCTGCCCAGGCTGCCAGGTGGACAACGGCGTCGAAGGATTCCTCGAAGACCCGATCCAGAAAATCGCGATCCAGAATGTCACCGGTCATGACCGTATGTCTGCGGCTGGCCAGCGCCTTCTCGATGTTCCGGTTCTTGATCTCGGGATCGTAGAAGTTGTTGAAGTTGTCAAGGCACACGACATCGTTATCGAGTGCGATGAGCCGTTCCGCCAGATGGGAACCGATGAAACCCGCGCCGCCGGTGATGAGGACTCTCATGGGCACAGGCTATCAGATTTGAATGCGAACACTATAGCTGGTCCAAAAGTTCAGGATATGGGTACGGCTCTCAGAGGCCCGGGGATCTCCGTGTGGCCTGGGTCGGTGATGCGGTTCTTCTCGTCGACGAGCACGATGACGGGTTGGTATTCGGCCAGCTCGGATTCGTCGTACTCCGCGAAGGTTGCGATTATCACGAGATCGCCAGGACTGTTCTGGTGAGCGGCCGCCCCGTTGATGCATACCACCCCGGATCCCGCAAGGCCTTTCAGGGCGTATGTCTCTACCCTGGTACCTCTGGTGATATTCCAGATGTGCACATGCTCGTTGGGGAGTACGTCGGCCGCCTCGAGGAGGTTCGAGTCGATGGTCACGCTCCCCTCGTAGTCGAGATCTGCATTGGTTACGGTTGCTCGGTGTATCTTGGACTTGAACATCGTCCGTCGCATGGGATCTCCTTATGCCCTTCCGCGTGCCGTTCCGTGAGCGAATACAGCCGCTTTGGGCTCGTTGCCCCCAGCC
Organism: Deltaproteobacteria bacterium; assembly: GCA_030621515.1. Classification (GTDB taxonomy): domain Bacteria; phylum Myxococcota_A; class Polyangia; order JAAYKL01; family JAAYKL01; genus JAUVAN01. Next base: position 24,789 of record JAUXHN010000027.1, read on the forward strand.
AATCGCGTATATACAGCGTGGACGTCACGGGTGCAATATGATTTATATCATTTAAAATTGACAACACGGCAACACAGCCAATAAAGTCTGCCACTTCGAAAAACGGCCCGCGGTCCAATCACCAGGATACAGGAAAATGGATTTAAAAAGACTAGAGGCAGAAGATCTGGAAATGATACTCGGCACCCTCAAGGAGTTCGCGCAGCGGGAGATGACTCTCGAAAAGAGGTTGAAGTGGGACAAGGAAGACGTGTGCCCCGTGGATCTCGTGAGAGAGATGATGGGGCCGGACGTGGGTCTGCACCTCGTGTTCATCCCCGAGAAGTACGACGGGATGGGCGGCGGAGCCTACGATATCTACCGCCTGTGCTGTGAGTTTGCGAGGGTGGATCTGGGCATTGCCACGTCAATGCTGGCAGTGGCCCTGGGCACCGACCCCCTCCGCGTCGGCTGCACCCACGAGCAGAAGCAAAATTGGATGACCCGCATCGCCAACGAGGGGCTCCTGGTGGCTTACGGGGTGACCGAGCCCGAGGCGGGTTCCAACGTGGAGAGTCTCAAGACCAGGGCGGATCGGATCATCGATGACAATGGGAACGTGACCCACTACAGGCTCAACGGGGTGAAGCAGTTCATCTCCAACGGCGCCATCGCCGACCTGATCACCATTCTCGCAAAGGCCCCGGACGGCCCCACGTTCTTCGTGGTGGAGGCCGGCACCGAGGGGCTCAGCGCGGGCAAGCAGGAGGAGAAACACGGCATCCGCCTGTCCAACACCTCCCAGGTCATCATGGAGGACGTGGTGATCCCCGCGACGAACATCGTTGGAACGAAAGAGGGCGAGGGTATCAAGCAGTCCAACGAGGTGTTTGGATTCACCCGGCTCATGGTCGCGGCGTTCGGCCTCGGTTGCGGAGTCTCGGCCCTGGAGAAGGCAATTGTCTACTCCAAGGAGCGAAAAGCATTTGGCACGTACCTGTACGAGAAGCAGGGATACACCCACAAGCTGCTGGTTCCCGGGAGTGTGAGGCTCGCCGTGTCCAAGGCTTACATCGAGTTCGTGGCCGCTCTGCTCGACACCAGTGATGTGGACCGACAGGTGGAGGGCTCGATAGCCAAGCTCTTTGCCACGGAGGCGGGTAACTTTACCGCAGAGTGCTCAATCCAGGCTTTTGGCGGATACGGCTACTGCGCCGAGTACGAGGTGGAGAAGATCAAGCGGGACGTCCGGATCCTCACCATTTACGAGGGTACCTCCGAGATCCAGCAGAACATCATCGGAGTGTTCCGGATGCGTCAAAACGTAAAGAGCAAGGGCGCCTTCTACAACGACATGGCCGACGAAGTAGAGGGTCTCGAGGGTGTCGGGGGCAAGGTTGTCGCCTCGGCGGCGCGGTTCCTCTCCGAGTGTTCGGTGGCGGCTTTTCGGAACAAGCTCACGCGCAAGCAGCACGGCGTGTTCGAGCTGGCTCTCGCCATGACGGACGTGGAGACTGCGGTGGCAATGTGCAGGACTGCGGCCGCGGGCGATGACGAGCTGTTGCGAGCCCAGTCGCGCATCTGGGCGGCGGAGGTGGGGTTGTCCGTTCCCACCAGGCTGCTGAAGCTGTTCGCCGGGTCGGGCCTCATCGACGACGAGAAGATGAAGGAATTCACTCAGAAGGCCGATCTCCCCGGCGCCATCGCCCTCCAGGTAGGGACCATGGACGACATGGACCTCGTCGCAAAGATCATCACCGTCGACTGATCCGGCTCCCTCGAAGATTTTGCCAGGTTTTGGGACCGAGGTGTGCCATCGGGTCACGGGTGTGCCGCGCGGGAGTCGTTCGGAAGATGTCCCCAACATGCGGGAATTGTTGCTCATTTTTCTGGAGCGGAGGTTTTTTCAAATAGCGGGGACAAACGGTTTAATATTTGCATTACCCCATTGGCAACAAACAACGTGATAACTCTTTTAATAGGAGGAAGTCGTGAAACTCATAGCAGCGAGCATTATTGACAAAGTAGATACCTTTCTTCACGCCGGGTACATCTCGGCGTATCCGCGACCTCTGTATGCCGAGGCGTATCCCGTCGGAGATGGCGGGGATATTCCGGTCGCCGAGATCGCCCATCAGCTGGATCTGACCGAGGCTCTCAGGCTGGAGGGCGAGTCCCTGGCGGCAGTTGTTCCGGGCGGGGGGACCGACACGGCGCTTGCGTCCCTGGGGAACCTGGGGTCTTCCGAGATGATGATCATCGGCGCCCTGGCAATGACGGGAGTACTGGCGCTGGTCTACCTGCTGAAAGACCGATTCGAGTGGCGCTCACTCGGGTTCGCGCAGGCGACATGCGCTCTGCTTGCAATGCTCGTGTTGCTTCCCCACTGCGACGAGGAGGGGGTAAAGCCGCTTCCCACCGATCCCCCCTGGGAAGGAGTGACCCTGCAGGACTACGCCAACCCACAAGACGCTACCGTGGCCATTCTCCACGGGATAGTGGTTCCTGCGGTGGCGAACGTCGGACAGGGTGTGGAAATACTGCCGAACGTGCAGAACGAGGTGGGATTGCCCACCAACGCCCTGACCGAGGGAATGGAGTACGCGCTCCTGACGTACGGAATCGACGGCTGGGGAAAGGAATTTCGGCTGGAAAGGAGCCCATTCAGCGATGAGGATGAGCACAAGTTTTGGAATTATACCGTCACCAGCGCGGGCCAGGACGGCGTATTCGACAATGAAGACGATATCACGGCGAGCTTCGCCCAGTCGTACAACGAAGGTTGGGGCTGGCACCGCAACACCTTCTATCTTGTCAAGAGCGGTAACGAGGTTCAGGTGGTTTTCCACCGGTGGAACAACAAGATGTTCGAGTACATGAACGAGGATCAGGCGGTTGAACTCAGCGGGGACGGCTTGCTGGACCTGTTCCTCACCGGGGATTTCTGGAGCGACGAAACTGTCACGGCCGTCAACGAGGCATTCGACGAGGAGGCCGACGGGCTCGACTACAATCCCATCGTGTTACAGGTCTTCGATTACTAGCATTGGATCCGTTCTCAACTAGATCAAAGTCCCCCCTGTTCGGCCTGGTGGTCATGTGCGCCGTGTTCGCGGCCTACCTGGGAATCCTGCAGCTCAGCGTTTCCGGTTTTCTTTCCCCGGTCCCATATTCCGATCTGTTGTTTCCGGGCCTGTGGTTGCTGGCGGCGAGCGCCTTGCTGGTGGCCAGGTTCCGCCTGTCGTTCGTCGTTGCTCGGGGCGGCAGGCGAATCCTCGCCAGTGCGATCCTCGCGGGAAGCGTCGTCTTTGCGATGGCTCTCATGGCCGCCCTCTGGCCGGATCGCAGCGCCGGGGCCGCTGTCGATTCCCTGGTGGGCCGTATGCTGTTGGTGCTCTTCGTACCCGTGGCGGAGGAGCTCTTTTTCCGGGGGCTATTGCTGGATCGTCTCACCGGGATCCTCAGGAGCAGGATCATGGCGGCGGCCCTGACCAGCGCCCTGTTCGGCCTGGCCCATCTGGCCTCGGGGAACACCATGGTCGTCACCATGACCGTGCTCTCGACCGTGCTTTGCGCCATAACCCTTCACACTCGGAGCCTCCTGTGGCCGGTCGCGCTCCATGTCGGCTGGAACGCCCTCGCCGTTATTCGCGAGGCGCCTCGCGGGCACGAACGCTGGATCATCGCGGGGATCTGCGCTGTCGTAATGATTGCGCTGGTCGTTCGCGGCGCGCATACTCGCGTGAAAACCGACCAGCCGGAGTAAGATCTTGTCGTCGTCGAGCAATCCAGTACTTCATTACGCAAGACCCTCCCTGCACGATGTCCGTGACGAGGCCCACCTGCTGGTCTGGGGCGGCCTGGCCACGTGGATGGTGATCGACGACGAGCTGGTCGCCCTACTCGGGCGGTTTGACGGGGCCGCCACCCTCGGGGCGGTGATCGCGAGGCACGCCGAACAGTGGAACCGCAGCGCGCAACAGGTTGCCGAAGAAGCCGAGCCCCTGTTGCAGGATCTGGTTAACCGGGGCGTTCTGACCGAAACCCCCGGTCCTCCCACGCAGATGTCCGAACCCGTCGAGATCGCCAACATCACCCTGAACCTGACGAATCGCTGCAATCTCTCGTGTCCGTTTTGTTACAACGGAGACCGGGCGGGCGAGGAGATTCCGGTGGCGAAGATCGTCTCCTTTCTGGAGGCGGGCGCACAGGTCATGTCCAGAGACGCCTCTCTAATTATTCTTGGTGGCGAGCCCACGCTCGATCCCAAAAGGTTGCTCGAGTTTCTCGACGCCGCCGGCCCTCTCTTTGTGCGTGCGCCCATGATATCCACGAACGGTACATTGCTGGACGATGAACTGGTGGGAGAGCTGGCCGCGCGAAGGGTCGAAGTGCAGGTGTCGCTGGACAGCCACCGCCCGGACGCTCACGACGCGAGCCGGGGCGACGGCGTGTTCGCGACGGCGGTGGAGGGAATCGCTCGACTCGTGGCCGCGGGGGTGCACACCATCGTCAGTATGGTGCTGCAAAGCTCCAATATAGAGGACATGGAGAACTATCTGAAACTCGCGACGGACCTCGGTGTGAACGAGGCGCGCTTCATTCCCTTGCGGAACGCGGGAGCTGCGGGGGATCACGATCCGGGCGCAGCCCCCGACCGGTACGCCGCCTTCGAGAACCTGCTCGACATTCTGGCGCGCCGGCCCGAGTTTTCCCGGTTGCTCGTGAGGGACTTCTTTTCCATATCCATGATTCAGTGCCGGTACACCACGTCCAGGGTGAGCTGCGGAATAGCGCGTCGGGTGATCTTCATCGACGCGGACGGGGAGGTCTACCCGTGTCCCAACCACGTGACGCCCGGGTTCGCCCTGGGAAACGTGGCCGACGATTCCCTGCAGCACGTGCTGCGTGATTGCGTCCTCGCCAACGAATTGCGGGATCGCTACCGGGTAGATCGCTACACCCGCTGTCGCGACTGTCCTTTTTCGCACTGGTGCGCCGGAGATTGTCGCGGAGAGGTGATCGCCGTCACGGGCGATCCGGCGGCGCCCTCGCCTCATTGTAAGGAGCTTCGAGCCATGTACACGCGCATGTTGTGGCTCATCGCGGACGAAGATCCCCGCCTGGCCGGTCTCCCCGAACGCCCGGCGGGGAAAGCCGCGAAGGATACTTTTATGGTTTGAAGCAGTCTCTTATCTCATCTTAAGATATAGTGCCTTCAGGAGGGGCAACCATCGCCTGGCGAGGTGTTGCGCAACTTCTGAAGTCCGTCCCCCATTTTTCTTTTATTTTTTTCCTTCACTACGGTGACGGTTCGCAGCTGCTCTTGAGAACCGCCCGCTCGTGGTCGGTAGCCACGCCGGTCGCGATGGCGTAGACGCCGGTTACGGGATCGCCGCTCAGCGACCAAAACCACCAATCCTCGGCTGTCGCATCTGGATCCCCGAACATGGTGAACGGCACGGGCTCCCAGCTTCCACCGACCCTTTGGATCAACACACCCGCGCCGCCAGCGACGAAGTAGTTGGTGCTGCCACTGGCGATGATGCCTTCGAGGTCGGCATCGGTTCCACTGTCTTCGGACGTCCACGCGGAGCCGTTGAATCGCTCTACACGGCCCGAGTTTCCAACTGCGACGATGTTCGAACTGGAGGTTCCAACGATGCTGTTCATCGGCTCGCCGCCCGTGACGACGGCTTCGAACTCGCCGTCGTGGTATCGAGCAATGAAACCGTCTGTTTCGTCGTAGTAGGAGAAGCCGTTTCCAACGCACCACATATCGGCGGACGTCTCCCCCCAGCACTCGCGGATCACCATCTGCAATTCGGAGTGAGCTTTGTGCCATTGACCGGACTCGTGAACGAGCAGCTCACCACGCGTCGAAGATCCGATATACTCGTCACCGGCCCAGATAGAGACTGTCACAGTGCCAGTCGCAACCGTCGAGCCGTCGCCGAGGCCCCGCAGCGATGAGATCGTGAGATCGTTGTCGATCGCTGACGAGCTCGCGTGGCTCCATGAGCTCCCGCTATAGTGGAGCAGCTTTCCGCTGAACCCGCCGACCCAGAAGTCGTTTCGCGACGCACCACCGATGGACAGCAGCTCCCCGCCCGCGCCGGTGTTGGTGATTTCCCAGAGCCCGGTGACGTCGTCGATGACCATCCCGTTGTTGCCTGACGCGAGTGCGGATTCGCCGTCGGCGCTCCACACATCGAAGACCTCCGGCGTCAACAAGCTGGTGTCGTTCCACCATTGTTCACCGTCATGCCGCGCGACACCCCCGCCCCAGACCGCGAACACCCCCTGATCCGGCTCACCCCACAGTCCGAAGATGATGTCGGTAATCGGTGTCTCGAGCTCGACCCAGGAGCTCCCATCGTAGTGTATGACAGCGCCGTAACGGCCGCCGGCGTACACGTCAGAAGGACCATTCCCCCACAGGGTGAAGAGATCTTCTTCAATCGGCGTCGGTGTCTCCAACCACGAGTCACCGTCGAAGTGGAAGACGCGACCTTCGCCGCCCGCAACGAAGACGTCGTCCTCGCCACTGCCCCACATAGCCCGCGGACCGGGGAAATGCCAGTCGAGGGAGTTGGTGGTCCACTCGAGCCATCCAACCCCATTGTATTTGAGGAGTCGTCTCTCGCTCGCGAGGTAGAGAGATTCCGGGGAGCTTCCCCAGATCGCATCCATCGTCTCGTCTGGAAAATGCTCCATCACGGACCATTCCGAGCCGTCGAAGACCAGGAGGTTGGTTCCCATTAACCCCGAGTATGGTTCCCATACGATCGCGTATACCGAGTCCGGGCCGAAGCCCCAGATATCGATGACCCAATCCTCCACGGGAAGTTCGACGTCGGACCACTCGTCCCCGTCGAAATGCACCATCATGACTTCCCAACCCGATGGGCATTGCTTACGCCCGCCAACATAGACGTCTTCGGCAGAGCTGCCCCAGATGGTTTCGACATCCACGTCGAAATCCAGTTCTGTTTCGATGTTCCAGCTGTTGCCATCGAACCTGGCGATCCGCCCGCCGCTTCCGCCGACGAACACGTCGGAGACGGAGGCGCCCCAAACCGCTGTCATCGGACCGTAGTCCGGCGAGTAGGCGATCATGAATTCACAGGTGACGGGCGCCGCTGATTTCTTTCCGGGCGAACAGGTCTGGCTACTCACGGCGATGACGATTGCCACCAAGGGCAGCAACCCGCCGCAGATTACTTTGAGGCCGTTTCTCATCGCTTCCCCCACAAGGCATAGGCTCTCAGTTCATAGCTCAATCGTACTGCGCCAACGCGCATAGGCCGCTCTCTTCAGCTGCCTGAGCCGAAATTTCGGCTGTCTCTCACCTCATCTTACGATATAATGCCTTTGAAAAGGCACACTATCTTGTTCCGC
>JAUXHN010000189.1 GCA_030621515.1 Deltaproteobacteria bacterium
GGCCCAGGATTCGTCTCCATCCGCGAGGAATCTCACATACGCGGTGGCGGTCAGACAGGCGGCGTGGAGGGCGTCGGGGTGGGCCCCCCATGGGAAGCTCTCGTCGGTGGTCCACCACTCGTCGTCATCGCCGTCCTCGTAGGTGTGCAGCGTGTGCCAGCTGCTGCCGTCGCCCGAGCACTGCACATACATAAACTCGTGAAGCTCCCAGGGATTATCCCATTCGCAGTCATCGAGCTTGATATCGTACTGCACCGAGACCGAGGAGCAGCCGCTGAGGTCGATGAGTGGTGACGTGAGCGCGTAGCTGTAGTTCCATCGATTGGGACTATCGTCGAACCGCATGTAGCCGCCGGGTGAACCGCCGCTTGACTCCCATCCCCAGTTGCCGCCGTATGTCCAGCCATCCGCGCCCGAATCCCAGGTGGCCAGGGTCATGGGCAGGGAGCAGACGATTCCGCAGTCGGCCGGGCAGGAGACGGAATCCTCCGCGCCGTTGCAACAGGTGTCGCCGCAGAAGGTGCCGCAGTCCTGCCAGCAGTTGCAGGTGTCCTCGCCGCCGTTGCAGGCGCCGTCGCCGCAGCTGGTGCCGCAGTCCTGCCAGCAGGAGACGGAATCCTCCGCGCCGTTGCAGCAGGTGTCGCCGCAGAAGGCGCCGCAGTCCTGCCAGCAGCTGCAGGTGGTCTCGCCGCACTCGCAGGTGAAGTCGCCGCAGATGGCCGCCGACGAGCCACCCGTGCAGTTGCCGAAGAAGTCGCAGGTCGTTCCTGTGGTGCAGGAGTCGCTGTCGTCGCACGGGTCCAATAGATTGATACTCCAATCACAAGTGCTCGTGCCGTCACAGAAGTAGTCGTGGCAATCGTCGTCGAGGGCGTCGCAATCGACGTAGGGGCCGCTGACGCAGACGCCGGAGGAGTTGCACTGGTCGCCGAAGGTGCACAGATCCCCGTCGCTGCAGGTATTTCCGGTGAGCGGGGTCACGTCGCAGGTGGAGGTGCCGTTGCATGCCCTGTCGTTGCAATCGTCGTCCAGGCACGAGACGGTGCCGCCGCCCACGCAGACGCCGGAGGAGTTGCACTGATCGTTATAGGTGCACGGATCGCTGTCGACACAGCTCGCTCCCGTCAGGATGGTATCGGTGCAGGTGGAGGTGCCGTTGCAGGCGCGATCGACGCACTCGGTGTCGATGCACGAGACCGTGCTCCCCGAGCAGGTGCTGCCGCCGCACTGGTCGTTGTAGGTGCAGAGATCCCCGTCGTTGCATCCCGTTGTGGTTCGCCACTCCCACGTTCCGCCGTCGTTGGTGCAGTAGTAAAGGGTTCCGCCGCAAGTTATGGTCTCGCACGGGGTGTGGTTGGTGGCGTTGCACTGGTATGACGACCCGCCGCCGCACCCGCCGTTGGCCAGGTTGGGTCCGCACCCGGCGCAGGAAGCGTCAGTGATCAGGAGGTTTGGATCGGTGCAGTCGTCGGACCCGCCGCACGAGCCTGCATAAGTGGAGCAGCCCGTGATGTGATCGCAGTGGGCGATGCAGCACACGTTGCTCGAGCCCACGTCGCAGATGGTAGTGGAGTCGGCGCAGGAGCAGGTGTTGCAGTTGCCCGCGCCGTCGCAGGTATCGTCGCATGTGGCAGGATAATCGTGCCATGTGTCGGTGTTGCAGTAGTCGGGGGGACAGGCGGTCGTTCCGCAGACGGTGCCCGATCCCAATGGCACCTCGGTGCAAGTATCGGTTCCGTTGCAGGTGCTGGTCAAGCAGTCGGTGGGGGTGCAGACGATGTCGGTGCCCTCGCATGTTCCGCCGCTACAGTAGTCCCCGTAGGTACACAGGTCACCGTCATTGCAAAGGGGGTTGCTCGCGCGCCACTCCCACGTTCCGCCGTAGTTGGTGCAGTAGTAGATGGTGCCGCCGCAGGAGATCTCCTCGCACGCGGTGTGATCGGTTGAGTTGCACGTATAATTGACACCCCCGCCGCATCCTCCCACCGCGCCGTTTGCCCCACAGCCGCCGCAGGTGTTGTCGGTGATTAGCAGGTTCGGGTCGGTGCACACGTCCGCACCGCTACATGATCCGGCAGAGGTGTAGCAGCCGCCGGTGTGAGTGCAACCCGCCACGCAGCACTCGTTGCCCAGACCGGTGTCGCAGACCTCCACCGTGTCGGTGCAGCTGCACAGGTCGCAGCCTCCCGCGCCGTTGCAGAAGCTGGTGCACGATCCCGGGTAGTCGTGCCAGGAGCCGCTGCTGCAGTAGTCTGCGGTGCAGGTAGTGGTTCCGCACACCGTGGTAGTCGGCTGGGACACCAGCGTACAGGTGCTGGTGCCGTTGCAAGCACTTGTCAGGCAGTCGGTGGATGTGCAGACGATTGGGATGCCCGAGCAGACCCCGCCGCCGCACTCGTCTCCGTAAGTGCATGCCTGGCTGTCGTCGCAGTCGACGGTGGATCTCCACTGCCAGGTGCCGCCCAGATTGGTGCAGTAAAGCAGGGATCCGCCGCAGCTGACAGTCTCGCACGCATTGTGGGTGGTGGCGTTGCAAGTGAAGGTGCCGCCCCCGCCGCAGGTGCCGTTTGCGGCCTCGGCTCCGCAGCCGGAGCATACGCTCCCTACGGTGAGGGTGTAAGGGTCGGTACAGATGTCTCCGGTGCCGCAGGAGCCGGCCACGGTGTAGCATCCGCTGGAATCCGAGCACGCGGGTTCGCAGCACACGTTGGTCGCGCCCACGTCGCAGATGGTATCTGTCGAGGTACACGTGCACGTTTCGCAAATGCCCGCTCCGTCGCAGTACCGGGTGCAATTATCATCCATATCGAAAAAGGTACCCTCGAAACAGTAATCGACCGCGCAGGTCTCGGTGCCGCAGGATGTGGTGTCGGACAGATGGGTCTCGATGCAGCCGCCTGTGCCGTCGCAATCCCTGTCGGTGCACACGTCGGAGGTGCACGTGTAGATTGTGGCGAAGCAGGAACCGCCGAAGCAGGCGTCGTTGTAGGAACAATCATCTCCGTCCTCGCAGAGCACTGCGGTGCGCCACTCCCATATCCCGCCCGTATTGGTGCAGTAGTGGGTTAAGCCCCCGCAGGAGACCTCGTTGCACAGCAGGTGATCGCCGGCGTTGCAGTTGATCACCGTGGCGCCCGTGCAGATGCCCTCCGCGTTGGCCGGCCCGCACCCGACACAGCTCGCGTCGATGATCAACTGGTTGATGTCGCACTGATCCACGCAGTCCCCCACATCGGTGTAACAGCCGGAAATGCTGTCGCACGCCGCCTCGCAGCACTGGTTGGAGGGCCCGGGATCGCAGTCGGTGGGGGTCAGCCCCTCGCACCCACCGGCGCCGTCGCAAGCGTCGTCTGTCGTGCAGAACTCTTCGTCATCGCAAAGAGTGCTGGAATCGTAGAACGAGCAGGCGCCCGCTCCGTCGCAGACGCCTGTGGTCCCGCAGCTGGACGGGTCTTCTTCAAGGCAGTCATCGTCGGGATCGGATCCCGCAGATACCGGCGAGCAGGTGCCCTCGAGCTCGGGGAGGTCGCACGCCACGCACACGGTGTCGCACGGAGAATCGCAACAATAGCCGTCCACGCACGGATCGCCGTCGCAATCGGAGGGCTCGTCACACTCCTGGGGATCGGTGTCGGTATCGGAATCGGTGTCGGTGTCATTATCGGAATCTGTGTCAGCATCCGTATCGGCGGAGGCGTCGGGGTTGGTCCCCAGTTCCTTCTCGGGTTCGACTTTGGCGCACGAGCCGACGAGAGCCCCTGCCATCAAGGTCAGGAGTGCATGGATTGCAAAACGACGCATGAGTTCCTCCTCGCGCACGTACGTATTTCGACATTTATTGTGTAATTATATGTGAAAAAGGGATGTGTGTTTTTTTTTAAAATCGGTTCCGGCAAGAGAGCGGAGGAATGATACGCGCGCCGGGCCATGCTATGATATTGTTGAAAAACGGAGGTTTCCATGACTGAAAGATCATTTATTTCGATGGCCCTGGCGCTCGCGTTGCTTGTGTTTGCCGGGTGTGACGACAAGAATGCCGGTGTCGACGCCGGTCCCGTGCTACCCGACCCCATCTGTCTCGAGTCGGGGGACGGCCCGTACGCGATGGCCTTCACCGATGTCACTGCGGACCTTCAGCTCGATCCGAACAACATGCGGGCGACGGCCACAATATTGACCATTGTCGACATCGATGGCGATCACTGGCCCGATGTCTTCCTGAGCAAGGCAAGTTCGGAGCGGGAAGACCCGGCCGACCCGGCCTATCGCTATCGCCTGTTTCGCAACACCGGAGGAGCCGGGTTCGAGGAGGTCACATTCGAGTCGGGATTGTTCACGGCGCGGGACGGCACCGAGGGCAGGGCGACCTCATATATTATTTGGGCCGACGTGGACAACGACGGCGACAAGGACGCCTTCAGCATGGTGAACGAGACCACGACCAACTCCGCCGCTCTGCTGGACCATACGAGCATCTTCTTCAACGACGGGACCGGGCACTTCGACATCGGACCCGAGCAGAGCTTCACGTCGGGTCAGTACGATCCGATTGTCGCCGCCGCCTTCCTGGACTACAACCTGGACGGCCTGCTCGACGTGTTCATCGGGCATCACTACGCAACTTACGGGAGCCTCAGTTCAACGGTGCAGGACTCGCTCTTCGCCGGAAACGGGCAGGGTGGGTTCTCTGATGTGACGGATGCAGCCGGGTTGACCACGTTTTCGTTCACCGCGACAAATGCGGACGAGGGTACCAACCACAAGCCCACCTGGGGCGTGACCGCGTGCGATGTGGACGGAGACGGTTGGGCCGATCTCATGACCAACAGTTACGGTCGCCAGTTCAACGCGTTCTACCGAAACACCGGCGGGTCCTACGAGGATCTGACCCTCACCTCAGGTCACGGCTCCGACGGGAATGAGGACTACAGCGACGACCAGTTCTTCCTCTGTTACTGCGAGGACAATCCGACGGCGTCCGATTGCGCCGGTGTGGAGTCCCCGGTAATCGTTTGTCCCGACGGCAATACCTGGACCCCGGGCGCGGACGACCATTCGTGGCGCCTGGGGGGAAACAGCTCCAACAGCGTATGCGGCGACGTGGACAACGACGGAGACATGGATATCCTGGCGGTGGAGTTGCGACACTGGCACATCGGAGGCGCCTCGGACATGACCGAGCTGCTTATCAACGACGGCTTCCCGGCGAACCCGTTTGAGCGGCCGGGCAATGACGCCACCGGGCTCGTGCGAGATCACGCCGGCGGCTGGAACGAGGGGGATCTGGGTGCGCTCATGGCCGATTTCGACAACGACGGGCGCCTGGATGTGCTCATTGCGTCTTCGGACTATCCCGATACCTACAGTCTGCTCTACCAGCAACAGACGGACGGCGCCTTCTCGGAGGTCGGGAGCGGCGCCCACGCGCGTATCCACCGCTCCCACGGACTGGGCCTGATCGATTACGATCGGGACGGCGACTACGATCTCATCGTGGGCACGTCGTTGATGCGCTGGAGCGCGAGCGACAACCCGCCGGCGCCGGAGGATACTTTCGCCCATGTCCTTCGAAACGACACGGGACAGAACGCCAACAAGGTGATGATCCACCTGCGTGGATCGGGTGTGGCGGGCGGCGCCAATCGGGACGCGGTGGGCGCGAGGATCACCGTGTCGGCGGGTGGGGAGACCTTCATGCGCGAAGTGCAGGGGGGGTACGGCCTCAACGGTTTCCAGCGGGACGACCTGATCATCATTGGAATCGGCGCCAACTGCGCCGTGGATTCCGTGACTGTCCGATGGCCCAACGCCGCTCTTGACGAGGTTGTATACACCCCGGTGCTCCCGAACTACGTGCTCGTGATAGAGGAGGGACAGGAAGTGATCCATCAGTCCCTTGAAGAGTACACCAACCCTACTTCTTGAAGCCGTTTTTGAGGGATTTGAGTATTTTCTTTCCCTTGGATTTCTTTTTCGTTTTCTTGGCGGGCTCGTTCCCGGCGGGTTCTTTCTGGGCAGACGCCTTCTTCTCGGGTGATTTCTTTGTTGTCCTGGTCGCGGGCTTCTTCTTCTTCTTGAGCTTTCTGACGAGCTTCACCTTCACGACCTGGTCCTTTGAGGGAATCACCGAGATCCTGAACGTCTCGTGCCCCGCCAGCTCGACTCTCAGGGGAACGATGGTGTCACCTTTCATCACCTTGAACGGGTTGATCGGCACGAACGAGTCCTCGTAGTAAATTTTGGCCTTGCGCGGCACGCCCTTGACGGCGATGGATACGCTGTTTGAGAGATCGTCATCGCCCGAGCACAGGCCGATCACGAAAATGCCCATCAACAGCACCGCCGTGACGGCCGCGCCGCCCCTGAAATAACGTCGATTCGGGCCGTTGAATCTCGGGCGCAGTTCCGTCTTGATAAAATCGCGCAGTTTCGCCTTTGCCAGACCGACGATGCCCGGCGGTTCCTGATCCCTCACGGATTGTTCCAGGATATTCGCGGCCATCATCGTGTCCCCGATGGCAGAGACGTTTTTCCCGATGTCACCGGAAGCGAAATTGTCCTTGACCATCGCCTCTCCGAGCAGGGTCATCCCCTTGCGGCGCCCATCCTCGGGGACGATCTCCCTCAGTGCCTCGAGCAGCTCTCTCGCGGTCCCAAAGCGATCCGCAGGATCCCTGGACAGCGCCCGTTTTATGGGTAGCCACGCGCTGGCGGGAAAGTCCGCGCGGAGATCGATCGGATCCGTGGGCTCTCCGGTGAGCACTTTGTACAGAATTTCGTTGTATCCCTCGCCGGTGAAAGGAGTTTCGCCGCAGAGCATCTCGTAGAGGATCACGCCCATGGCGTATATGTCGGTCCGGTGATCCACGTCCGCCGAGCCTCTCGCCTGCTCCGGAGACATGTATGCCGGGGTTCCGAGCATGGAGCCGTCCGCGGTGAGTTTGGTCTGGTTGCTGTCGGAGGTGATCTTGGAGATGCCGAAGTCGATCAGCTTGACCGTTGGCGCCTCATCGGGCTGGTGTACCAGGAAGATGTTCTCCGGCTTGAGATCGCGGTGGACGATGCTCTTGTCGTGAGCGGCGGCCAGGGCGATGAGGGCGGGCTCCAGGATTCCCAGGGCCATCTCCAGGCCCAGATGTCGCTCTCGTTCCAGGAGGTCGGCCAGGCCCTCGCCCTCGAGGAACTCCATGACCAGATAGGGCTCTCCCTCTGAGGTTACGCCCACGTCCAGCACATCGATGATGTTCTTGTGTTCGATGGCAGCGGCGGACCTGGCCTCGCGGTAGAAGCGCTTTACAACCTCTTCGTTGCTCGCGAGGGATGCGTGCAGAAACTTGACCGCCACTTTGCGGCCGATGAGCAGATGGGTTGCCTGGTAGACGACGCCCATACCGCCCTCTCCGAGAAGTTTCTCGATCCGGTACTTGTTGTCGATGGTAGCGCCGATGAGGTCTTTTGCGGTCATGAAAAAAAACCCTACAGACAAACATCGGGTAAAACAAGCGGGATGGGGGCGAGCCTGACAACAAAACCCTGGCACCTTTTGGGCGGTCTGTTATCTTGGCGCGGTCGGGAGCAGGGAAGGGTCGTGGAGCCCGGATTTTGGAGAGCATCAAATGTCGGATGATTTCGAGTCAATGCTGGATGAGTCCTTTGCGGCGGACGCCGGAATATCTCCGGGCGAAAAGATAGAAGTGACGGTGGTGTCCATAGGCGCGGAGCATGTGTTCCTGGACCTGGGCACCCGCGCCGAGGGGATGATACCGCGCGAGGAACTCACCGTCGAAGGCGAGCTGTCCGTTGCCATCGGAGATCGGATCACGGTCTTCACCACCGGAAGTCGGGACGGCGCGGTGACATGCGCGCGGACGATAGGCGGCGCCTCCAGCATGGATCGGGGGTTGGATAAGGAAGCCCTCATGGAGAAGATCTCGGAGGCGCACGACGCCGGTATTCCGGTGGAAGGGATCGTCAAGGAGGTCAACAAGGGCGGGTTCTCCGTGAGCATTATGGGCGTGCGGGCGTTTTGTCCCGTTTCCCAGATCGAGCGCGGGTTCTGCGAGACTCCCGAGGATCACCTGGAAAAAACCTACTCGTTTTCGATCATCAAGTACGAGGAGGGTGGTCGCAACGTGGTGGTGAGTCGTCGGCGGATCCTGGAGCAGGAGGCGGAAGAGGCGGCCGCCGAGGCATGGGGCGGGCTGAAGGAGGGCGACATCTTCGACGGCACCGTCTCCTCTGTGCAGAAGTACGGAGCCTTCGTGGATATCGGCGGGATCGACGGCCTCGTTCATGTCTCCGAGATCTCCCACACGCGCGTGGAAGACCCCAAGGAGGTGCTCGATGTCGGCCAGAAGGTGAGGGTGCAGATCAAGGAGCTCAACCACTCCGACAAGAAGATCTCTCTGAGCCTCAAGTCCCTCGAAACGGATCCGTGGACCGAGGTCGTTTCGGAGATCACTTCCGGGCGTGTGATGAAGGGCGTGGTCACCCGCATCGTTCAGTTCGGCGCCTTCGTGGAGCTCCGGCCCGGGGTCGAGGGACTGGTTCATATCTCGCAGATGTCGCAGGAGAAGCGCATCTCCAACCCCAGGGAAGTCGTGTCGCAGGGCGGCGAGGTCAAAGTGAAGGTGCTCGAAATCGACCCCGACAGGCGCAGAATATCGCTGGCGATCGTCGACGAAAACGCTCAGGACGAAGCCGCCGTCACCCGGGATCTTCAGGAGCTGAAAGCAAAAGCCAGCAAATCGGGAATGGGAACCCTCGGTGATTTACTCAAGGGATCCATCAAGAAGAAATAGGTTCAGAGAGTGGACGAGGTGGACCTCATAGACGAGGTGGAGCGAAGGGCTCTGGTAATGACAGTTGATAGATAGCTCTCCTCTGCCTGGGGGGGGGGCGTGCTTTCAGGCGGCATCTCCGACGGATACTTTGAGTTTCAATCCAGCCTTTACCACTTGATCTTGAAGCGCCAATCGTACGAACAATTTTTCGTTGTGGTCGAGTACCCTGGCAAACTTTGCGGCCTTCTCAACACTGAC
>JAUXHN010000266.1 GCA_030621515.1 Deltaproteobacteria bacterium
GACAGCCCAGTAGATCTTGACCGGGAACATCGCCTGGGCCCTGCCGAGACACGCGCCGACGAGGTTTCTCACCTCGGGAGTGGGCTTGAGCAGAAACTGCCTGTCCACGGTTCGCTTGATTTCTGTGTATATGGCGTCGGGACGCCACCTTCTCGGTCTTCTTGCCATGTGCGCTCCTTATTCACCCTCCTTAATCGGACGCTTGGCGCGAAAGTTTCCAAAAATCGTCATCCAATCAAAAAAAATGTGTCTGGCACGCTTGGGATCTGGGATTCGGACCTAATCCACTAAGACCTTGCGAATGAATTGATTTCCCTCGAGAAGGCCGAGGGAGCCGGACTTCACTTGCTCCTCGTCGTACCCCTGAACATTGTCGGCCTCGGCGCCTGGCCTCCAGATGGCCACGGGAACCGGATCGCTGGCGTGACAACCGGTCTCCACGGGAGTTGGATGATCCGGAAGGACTGCCACTGTGACCCTGAGATCGCGCTCCTCTATCCCGGCCAGCAACGGCCGCACGATACGATTATCGAGATATTCAATGCACTTGATCTTGAGATCGAGGTCCCGCGCGTGGCCGGCTTCGTCGGTGGCCTCCACGTGAAGGTACACAAAATCGTATTTTTCGAGCGCCTCCAGGGCAGCCTGAGCCTTGCCCTCGTAGTTGGTATCATGAAGACCGGTGGCGCCCTCCACGAGGATCTTCTCCATCCCGGCATACACACCCAGACCCTGGATGAGATCCACCGCCGAAATGACCGCGCCGCTCACACCGTGCAGATCCTGGAAGGTGCGCATGCTCGGTCGACTCCCGGGAGACCAGACCCACATACAGTTGGCCGGATCCAGGCCCCTGTCCACGCGGGCTCTGTTCACCTGATGATCCGTCAGAATCTGGCGGGCATTTTTATGAACCTCAATGAGCCTGTCCACCGTTTCCCCCGCGCCGTCGTTCAACGCCCACGGCATCAGGTCGACCTCGAACTCACCCACGTGATCGTGGGGCGGAGCACAGTCGAAATCCTTGCTGGCCCATCCCCCCGGCAATACCAACAGGTGCCTGAAGCTCACTCCCGGGTGGAACTTCACTGGGCGGTCGCCCAGGGCACCTCCCAACTTCTCATCGAGATCCCGGATCAGCTGCACGGATTCTTCGGTTGAAATATGGCCTGCCGAGTGGTTTTTGATCTTCCCTTGCGAGTCGATGCACAACAGGTTGCAGCGCATGGCCACATCCCCGACGCCGAGATCGACCTTCATGCTGGCCGCCTCGAGTACGCCGCGCCCCGAAAAGCACACAGCCGGGTCGTATCCAAGCACGGAGAGGTTTGCCACCGCCGAACCATTCGGCTGTCCCTCGGGGATGGTCACAAACCGACCGGTGACGCCCATCTTTGCGATCCGGTCGATGTGAGGTGTGTTTGCAACCATGAGCGGCGTCTTTCCGCCAAGTTTGGCGACCGGGTGATCCGACATCCCGTCGCCCAGTACGATCACCGCCTTCATGAACGGTACTCCGAAACCAGATGGTTCTTGAACTGCGCGTAGTCCAGATCCATCCCACCGAAGATCTCCTCCCTTTCGTCCAGCCCTTCGAGGCTCGGCGGCAGCACAGGATCCTGTCCTGTGATGGCCCTTATCTCCTCGGGGAACTTGGCGGGGTGCGCCGTCTCCAGAGAGATGGACGTCCTGGACACCGCGTCTGGATTCTCCTCGAGGTATCTGGTCAGGCCCGCCCATCCAACGGCGCCATGAGGCTCCAGCATGACGCCATAGTCCCGAAACACCCGACCGATGGTGGCGCGGGTCTCGTCGTCGCTGATGCTGATCCCGTAAAAGTCTCGGTTGACGGCCTCGAGATCCGGAGCCGAGTGCAGCGTTCCAACCTCGTCCATCCGACCCCCGTAGAGAGCTACCAGACGCGCCAGGTTCGATGGATGCCCCACGTTCATGGCATTGGAGATGCACACAAGAGATGGATCGATCTTCTCATAAACCCCGGAGGCGAAGAACCTGGGCACCTCGTCGTTGGAGTTGGTCGCCACCACGAAACGGGAAACCGGTAGCCCTCCCCTGAACGCGAGCACGCCGCCCATCAGGTCTCCGAAGTTACCCGACGGAACCGAGAACACAACCCCCTCGCCGTCCGCGATATCCGCCAGGCGTGACGCGGAATACACGTAGTACACCGATTGGGGTAAGAGGCGGCCGATGTTGATGGAGTTGGCGGAGGACAGGTTCAGGTCGGTCAGATCCGGATCCGCGAACGCCCGTTTCACCAGCGCCTGACATTCATCGAACTTACCATCAACGGCGATGGTGGACACGTTCCCGCCGAGGGTGGTCATCTGCTTGCGCTGCCTTTCGGACACCTCCTCCCTCGGGAAAAGCACCAGCACCTGGATGCCCTCTACTCCGAGGAACGCGTGGGCCACCGCCGAGCCGGTATCGCCGGAGGTGGCTGTGAGAATCAGCAGATCCGTGTTGCGCTCACGAACGAGACGCCCGAGCGCCAGCCCCATGAATCTGGCCGCGAAATCTTTGAACGAAGCGGTCGGGCCGCGATCCAGGCGCATCACCCAACTCTGGCCGGTCACCTTTTCCAGGGGCACATCGAAGTTGTAGGCTTCGTGACAGATCTCCTCCAGCGCATCCCTGGAGAATACGCCGTCGGCATAGGGGTCGAGCACGGCCGCCGCCAGATCCGGGTACGACATGTCCCGCGCATTGGAAAGAAGCTCCCGGGGCATGGCGGGCACCGAGATGGGCAAAAAGAGGCCCTTGTCTCCCGCCTGACCCTGCAGCAGCGCCTGGGCCAGATCCACTTTCGGAACTTCACGGTTGGTACTGTAGTATTTGGTCATGACTCCATACCTGATCATTACTTGGCGGTGGTCGCTCCGGAAGCCCCGCCGATGGAGTACTCGTACGGAACCTGCACCGATATCTTGCCGCCGACGGTTTCGAGGGCCTGATCGAGATCGGCGATCACATCAGCGGGATGCTCACCGCCGACACAGAGCCTGATGAGGTTGGGTTGGATGTTTGCCATCACTCTCCCCTCTTCGCCCTGCTGCGAGTGAGTGGAAATCGCCGGTATGGTCGCGACCGACTTGATGCGCCCCAGATCCGTGGCGCGCCAGATGCGCTGGAGCCCGTCGAACATGTCCCTGGCCGCCTGGGCGCCGCCCTTTACGTTGAGGGACATCAGGTGACCGTAGCGATTGACGGGCTTGCCGTACTGCGGGTCGTGCTCCGCGTCCACCAGGAACATGTACTTGCTGGCCAGCTCGTGGAGAGGATGGTTCTCGAGGCCCAGGTAGCTGACAGACTCGATCCCCTTGTGCTCCGACAGGAACCTGGCGACCGTGAGGGTGTTGCGGCTGAACATGTCCATCTTGGACCTCAGGGTCCTGATGTCGTTCAACGAGAGGATGGAGTTCATCGGAGAAATGCTCTGCCCGTTGTCCCTGTTGGGAAGCGTCTTGATGTACATGGCGAAGTCGGCCTTCATCTCGTCGCAACCGAAGTTGCTCACGATGTCCTTGCGGGAGATGACGGCCCCGGCCACTCCGAAACCAGACGAAGTCAGGGACTTGGTGACCGACTGAATTACTATGTCCGCCCCGCGAGTGAGCGGGCGGAGTAGCGCCGGGGAACCCACCGTGTTGTCGATGATCACCGGCGCGCCCCGTGAATGGGCGAGCTTGATGACCGCATCGAGATCGAAGAACGCCTGCCCCGGGTTGGAAGGCATCTCTCCGTATACGAACCGGGTGTTCTCATCGATCTTGGACTCCCACTCACCCAGATCCGTGGAGTCGATGACCCAGCGACAATCCAGGCCCCGCTCCTGCGCCTTGCGAATTGCAAACTGCTGGAAGGTTCCGCCGTAGAGCTGGCAGGTGGTCACGAAGTTGATCTTCCGGTCGGGCTTGTCAGGATCCACCGCGAGGAACGGATCCGTTGCGCTCGCAATGGCCGCCATCCCCGACGACGTGGCACAGCATGAGGTCTCTATGTCGGCGCCGTATCCCTCGAGAAGCGCCAGGGTCTGCTCGAAATAGTACATGGAGGGATTGCCGATTCGAGAATAGCACCACGTGGGAACCATGTACGCCAGCGCGGCCTCCATCTCGTCCGAGTCCCGATAGGCCTGGCTTGAGCTCATGTAAATCGGCTCGATAATAGATCCCTGATTGAAATTGAGGGACTCGTTCATCGAGTACATGCCGTGCACCGCTATGGTGTCGAACTTGCATTTTTTTATTTTTGCGATGTCCTGCGCCCGGCGCTCGGCCGCCTTGCTCGCGAGTTCAACATATCTTTCTACTCCGGATGTGTTGGACATGAGGTTCCTCTCTGTTCTCTATTCGTTGTTGAACAATGGTTCGAGGGAATACCCCTCATCACGCTTCACGGTGGAAAGGACCAGGAAGGTCTCCTGCTTCTCGACCCCGGCGAGGGAGCCGAGCCTGTGCTTGACCAGATCGCCGAGATGCTCGATGTCGCGAACCGCCACGTGAACGATGTAATCGTACCTTCCCGCCACGTGCGCACAACTCTTGACCTCGGACACCTCGCGTATCGCCGACTCAAAATCCTCGATACCGGTAGCCTGGTGGTGATCGAGGATGATCATCACAAACGCCTCCACGTTGTACCCGATCTCCTTGGGGTTGAGCTCGGCGCGGTACCCGCCGATGATTCCCCTCTCCTCGAGCCGTCGAACTCTCTCCAGCATGGAAGACGGCGCCAGATTGTTGAGCCTTGCGAGCTCGACGTTGGTAATACGACCGCTTTCCTGCAAAGTCGCGACTATTTTGCGATCGGTGGCATCCATGTCAGACACTATTACAACAAGATCCCCTGGCGTCTACACATATTCGTTAAAAACGCAATGAGGCTGCACTCTATTCGATTCATTCTGCCAAATTCCGAACAAACTCGCAATTATTCACTTAACAAAGCAGTGGCCGAAAGAACCGGAGTTTTGTATTTTTGGCCTGGGTCGCGATGGACATCGCGCGGGGCCTAGTCACGACGGTTAAACTTGGTCTTTAGATCTTGCATGGTCGTCAACTTTGGAGGGTCATAATCGGATGGACGTGTCGCCATGAGTTGTCCTTCCCT
>JAUXHN010000312.1 GCA_030621515.1 Deltaproteobacteria bacterium
GACAGCCCAGTAGATCTTGACCGGGAACATCGCCTGGGCCCTGCCGAGACACGCGCCGACGAGGTTTCTCACCTCGGGAGTGGGCTTGAGCAGAAACTGCCTGTCCACGGTTCGCTTGACTTCTGTGTATACGGCGTCGAAACGCCACCTTCTCGGTCTTCTTGCCATGTGCGCTCCTTTTCACCCTCCTTAATCGGACGCCTGGCGCAGAAGTTGCCAAAATTCGTTATCCAATCAAAAAAATGTGTCTGGCACGCTTGGGATCTGGCTTATAAAAGCGCTGTCGAGAAGTAGCGCTCGGCGCGGTCGGGCAGGACGGTGGCGACCCGGGCGTCGGGTCCGAGGAAGGCGGCCTCCTTGAGCGCTACCCAGACGTTGGCGCCGGCGGAGGTGCCCACGAGAAGTCCTCCTTCCCTGGCCAGCCTTCGGGTTGTGTCCACTGCTTCATCGTCACTCACTTCAACCACGTGGTTGATAATCGCTTTATCGAGAACCGTGGGAATGAAGCCGTCGCCTATGCCCTGGATCTGGTGCAGACCGGGTTCATCGCCGAGCAGGGCGGAGACGTTCTTCGGCTCCACCGCAACTATGCGGATGGAGGGGTCCTGCTCCTTGAGGAACCGACCTACACCGGTGAGGGTACCGCCGGATCCCACCCCGGCCACGAAGGAATCGATCTTTCCGTCCATCTGCTCCCAGATCTCGGGACCGGTCGTCCTGTAATGCACATCCGGGTTGGCCGGGTTCTCGAACTGCTGGGCGACCCACGAGCCGGGGATCTGCTCCTTGAGTTCATAGACCTTCTTGAGCGCCCCCTCGAGGGACTCGTCCGCAGAGGTGAAGATGGTTTCTCCGCCGAATGCGGCAATGACCTTCTTGCGTTCCTCACTCATGTTCTCCGGCATAACCAGCTTGACCGTGTATCCCATTCGAGTTCCAACGAACGCCAGCCCGATGCCGGTGTTGCCCGAGGTGGCTTCCAGGATGGTTCCACCGGGCTTCAGAAGACCGCGTTTCTCCGCGTCTTCTATCAGAGCCACCGCAACCCGATCCTTGATCGATCCCCCCGGGTTGAGAAACTCCGCCTTGCCGAATATGCGCCCATCCCCGATCCGGTCCAGCCAGATGAGGGGTGTGTTCCCTATCAGGTCGAGTATTTTGCTGTGTTTCATTTCGTTTGTATCCTCGGGGATTTTTATTACCACCACAGCACGAAAAACGGAAGAATCTTGTCGCAGACGTTGTTTTCCTGCACCTTTGAATTCAGTCCATGGAATCGATTGAAAAAGTAAAAGGCAAGATTATCAAGAACCGGGCTGCAGTCGGTTTTGCCGGCGGGTTTCGATGCCTGTTTTCGGGCCTGAAATTCGTATACGTGGATCATGGCCGGCAGCTGGCCAGGTTCTATCTCCCCCCAATGTTGATCGGATTGACCATACTGCTGGGCGGATGGTTCTTGTTCGGCGCGACCGTGGACACTGTGGTCGCGTGGATCTGGGCCGAGCCCCTGTCGTCGGAGTACGACTGGCAATGGGTGTGGGGAATCGTACACTTCGCCTGGAACACGATCCACGTGTTGGCGTGGGTCATTCTGGCCATGGCCAACGTGGTGATCTCACTCGCGGCCTTCATGCTCTGTGCGGCGCCTTTCAACGACATCATCTCCGAACGCGTGGAGGGGATCATCGGCACCTGGACGCCCCGGCCGTTCAGCATCGGGTTTCTGCTAAAGGATCTGGGGCACACGATCTTGCTCGAGCTGTCTCGATTGGGGCTCAAGATCGCCTGGCTCCTGCCGCTGCTCATCGTGAGCATGATCATTCCCGTGATCGGACAGCTTTTCTACCTGGTGTTCGGCGGCTACCTGCTGGCCAAGTTCCTCGGAATGGATTACGTGGACTGGGTGCTGGCCCGGCGGGGGTACACGTGGAAGGAGCGGTACGCATTTGCAAAACAAAACCGCTGGGCGCTCGTCGGCTTTGGAACCGCGGTGATCCTGGCCCTCATGATCCCTCTAGGGTTCGTGGCGGTATGGCCCGGGGCCGTGGCGGGTGGTACGATATTGTGCACCAGGTTGGAGCCGGATGATAGGCGATCGAGAGAGGCCAATTGAATCTCAGAAGCGCAGCACTGATTCTGTGGACCATCGTATGGGCGGCGATAGGTATTGTGGCGATGATCGTCGATTTCTCGGGCAGGTTGTTTATGTTTCTGGCGGCAAAGGGATGGGCGGCTCAAATTCTCTGGCTTGCAGGTGCGAAGGTCGAGGTTATCGGAGGCGAGGGCATCGACTGGAAAAAGAGCTACGTGATCGCAAGCAACCATCAGAGTCAGCTGGATATCCCCATTTTGTTCAACAGGATGCCCACGCTCATTCGCTTTCTCGCGAAGCGCAGCCTTTTTTATATTCCGATTTTTGGCTGGGCCATGTGGATCGCCCGGTTTGTTCCCGTGGATCGCGGTAGCGTGCGAAAGGCCAGGGAGTCCATAGATGCCGCCGCGAGAAAGATCAGGAAGGGACCGTCGCTGGTCGTTTTTCCCGAGGGCACCCGGAGCCCGGACGGCGAGATAAAAATATTCAAGTCCGGGGCGTTCGTGATGGCCATCAAGGCGGGTGTGTCCATCCTGCCGGTCGCGGTTCGCGGTACCTTCCAGCTGGTGCCCAAGAACACCATGAAGGTGACTCCGGGCAGGGCGCAGTTGATCATCGGAACGCCGATTTCCTGCGAAGGCAAGTCAATCAAGGACAAGGAAAACCTTCGAATCGAGACCCAGCGAATCGTGGAGAAGATGTTCGAGACAGGAAAACCCGCATGACCGTTCTTGCCATCGTTTGATCAAATTGGTACGTTTCGGTTCTATACAGGCCATTCGACTTGAGGGAGTTCGACGCCGTATGTGCGGCCAGGAGCAATCGATGAGAAGGATCACGGTATTTCTGGCGGGACTGATAATGGTTGCCGTTTGGGCAGGCCCGGTCGCAGCCAACGAGTTCACCGACGTTATCGATGCATTCGATAAGGACAACGGAGATCCGTTCGACCTGAACATCTCCATAGGTTACGAACGGTATTCCAAGTCCGGAGTGATCAAGAGGGAGAGTTACGCGGCCCGGCCTCACGAATGGGACTATTACGGTTACGTGACCATGGCCAAGTATTCCCAGGTGACACACATCCTCAACATGGAGCTGGATATCGGCCTGTTCAGGGACATTTCTCTGAGGACAAGGGTCCCACTCATTCTCAGCGACACCAGGGAACTGAAGACTGGGAAGACCACATGGGGGGATATAGAAGAGGAAAACCTGTTCAATATTCCGTTCAAGTCTGCGGAGCGGAGCGGTCTCGACTACCTGGCGGTGGGCCTGTGGTGGGGAATCCTCGCCCAGGACAGGGACGACACCAAGCCCAACTGGACCATCTACGCAGAGGGGCGTTTCGGCGTGGGCGACGAGCTCAAGGCCGCATGCCACACCAGCGGTACCGAGTTGTGTTCCCAAAACGACAACCTCAATACAAAGGGGGGGATCAGCCGAGGGCTCAATGAGCTGGCCATCGGCACCAGGCTCTCCCGCCGTTACGGCATCATGGATCCCTATTTCGGGTTCGAGGCGCTCCTGGGCTGGTCGAAGGGCGGGGCCATCTTCACGATCGACAAAAACGCGGCGGGTCAGATCAACGATCAGCCTCCCATAGTCGGGTCCATCGACTTCGGTATCGAGCTGGAGTC
>JAUXHN010000226.1 GCA_030621515.1 Deltaproteobacteria bacterium
CCGTCGCCCGCAGTGTTCTCCCACCAGGCGATGTCACCGTCGTGATACGCCGCGCCGAGTACGTCCATGTCGCCGTCTCCGTCAACATCCGCAGCGTATACAAAATGGGCGCCATCGAATGACGCATCCACCGTGTGCTCGGTCCAGGCGGTACCGTCACCCGCAGTGTTCTCCCACCATGTGATGTCATCATCAGCGTATGCCGCGCCTAGCACGTCCAGGTCACCGTCTCCGTCAACGTCAGCGGCGTATACTGATATAGCCTCATCGAATGTCCCATCCACCGTATGCTCGGTCCACGCGGTCCCGTAGCCTGTCGTGTTCTCCCACCATGTGATGTCATCGTCGCCGTATGCCGCACCCAGCACATCCATGTCGCCGTCGCCGTCAACGTCCGCCGCGTATACAGAATGGGCGCCATTGAATGACGCATCCACCGTGTGCTCGGTCCAGGCGGTTCCGTCACCAGCAGTGTTCTCCCACCAGACGATATCATTGGCATCTGCCGCTGCGCCCAGCACATCCATGTCGCCATCTCCGTCCACGTCAGCCGCATATACCGATCTTGCGTAGTCGAAGAATCCACTTATCGGGTGCTCGACCCAGGTGGTACCGTCGCCCGCGGTGTTCTCCCACCAGGTGATGGCATCATCAACTATGGCCGCGCCGAGCACGTCCATATCTCCGTCTCCGTCCACATCGGCGGCGTACACTGAATCGGCGCCATCGAATGCCCCATCCACCGTGTGTTCGGTCCAGGTCGGAATACAGGAGTCCGTATCTGTGTCCGTATCCGTATCCGTGTCTGTGTCCGTGTCGGTATCCGTGTCCGTGTCTGTATCGGTATCCGTGTCGGTGTCTGTATCCGTGTCTGTATCGGTATCCGTGTCGGTGTCTGTATCGGTGTCTGTATCGGTATCGGTGTCCGTGTCTGTATCGGTGTCCGTGTCGGTAGTTCCACTGTCGAGGCTGCCTGACGAACCGTTCGAGCATCCGGCGACGGCAGCGACCGCCGCTAGCAAGGTCACAAAAAAGAAATGCATTCTACTCATCGTTTCACCCTCCCCTGAATGTATTTGGTACTTTCGCAGTGGTTTGACAGTACACTATTCCGAATATTCAGCGAGACACTGCAACATTGCTATACTGTCATCCAGCTCCAAAACCGGACAGAGAATGACCGAGCACCGCAAGATCATCGACGATCTCATCTCCTGCGCTCTTCGATCAGTGGATCCTGGCGAAGCGGTTCGCGACAATCTTTCAATCAGCGGTCACAGCCTTTTCGTCGAAGACAGGGAATACGATCTGCGCGAGATCAAGAGAATCAAGGTCGTCGGCGCGGGCAAGGCCGTGGCCCTCATGGCTCGCACGGTCGGGGATGTCCTCCTGGACAGGGTCGACGGCGGCCTGATTATAGCGAAGCACGGTCATGCCAACCCTGACTCGGATCTCTCGCCCATCGAGCTGGTCTGTGCGAGTCACCCGGTTCCGGAGGCGGGAGGCGTGCGGGCTACCGAGCGAATAATGACCCTCGCGGGGGATCTGGGTCGAGAAGATCTCCTCGTGACTGTCATATCCGGTGGCTGCTCCGCGCTGCTCGTCTCTCCGGCGCCCGGCATATCCCTCGAGGACAAACAGGCCGTCATCCGTGTCCTGCTCGAATCCGGGGCGTCCATCCATCAGATCAACACGGTTCGAAAGCACCTCTCCTCGATCAAGGGCGGCCTGCTCGCTCAGCTGGCCTCCCCCGCACGAACCATCTCCCTGATCATCTCGGATGTGGTTGGTGACGCCCCGGACACAATCGGCTCCGGCCCGACCGCGCCGGACCCGACGACCTTCATCGAAGCGATGCACGTGCTCACCAACTTCGACCTTGTGAGCCGTGTTCCGCGCCCCGTTATCGAACGGCTCGAGAGGGGCGCCGCTGGAGATCATCGAGAGACGCCGACCGACGACGACCCGTGTTTCCGCAGCGTACAGAACATCGTCATTCGATCAGGCCGGCACGCGGCGAAGGCGGCCGCGGAGGCGGCGTTCAAACACGGTTTCAACGCCATGATCGTGGAGCCACCGCTGCAGGGATTGGCCCGTGATGCCGGATCGATGATCGCGTCAATGGCCAGGGCTGTGGTCGAGTCGGGGCGCCCGGCACGTCGTCCGGCGTGTCTCGTTTTTTTCGGAGAGACTACTGTCAACGTGACCGGCGACGGCCGGGGCGGCCGCAATCAGGAGCTCGCCCTTGCCGCAGCCATCGACATCGATGGCACGCAAGGCGTTACGATAGCCACCCTGGCCACGGATGGACAGGACGGTCCGACGGATGCGGCGGGGGCAGTCGTCGACTCTCGAACGATTCAACGCGCTCGCAAGCTGGGCATGGATCCCGGCCGATACCTGGCCAACAACGACTCGTACTCTTTCTTTGACGCGCTGGGCGGTCTGATCAGGACCGGTAACACCCTTACAAATGTGGCTGACCTTACCTTTGTGTTAGTTGACTAGACGCCGATGAACAGGCGGTTTCCGAAGTTCCGCTCCATGCCCGCATTGAAGATCTTGTTCGCAGAAGTTTCTATGTCGTACTCCACGCGCTTGAACTCGAAGATTCGGGATTCGGTGTCGAAGACGGTATAGCTCGCCCGGTTGTCGTAATCCCGCGGCTGCCCCACCGAGCCCACCGAGATAATGTACTTGCGCTCCGAGTCTATGACGAAGGTACGATCGGAGATTTCATCCACGGTCCGGTTCGTCAGCGCGAACACCCGGCACAGGTGCGAGTGCCCGATGAACGTGATCTGGTCGAGTTGCTCAAAGTAGGAGAGCAACCCGTAAGCCTGCTCCAGCGCGAAGATGTAGTCGAACTCCTTTTCGTCGACCGGAGATCCGTGACAGAGCCTGATTCCGAGCTCGGGGTAAACGCGCGAGTAGGGGAGGGAGCCGAGCCATTCTTTATTCTTCTCGGTGAGCATCTCACTGTGGAGATCCAGGACCCTTCGGGCGGCATCGTAATAATACGAATAGTCCATGAGCCCGCTCACTGCGGCATCGTGATTCCCGAGCACCACTTCATCGGTGAGATCCTTCATGAGGTTCACGCACTCGTTCGGGCTCGCGCCGTATCCCACCAGATCACCGGCGAAGAGCAGCCGATCAACCTTCTCGTCGGCGTACATTGCCGCCACGACCTGCAAGGCCTCCAAGTTTCCATGAACATCACTGAAAATACCCAAGCGCATGTCAACCTTCCTGAAGAAGCGGGATCTATACTTGCCGCGCGTGCAGTTGTCCACTGTCGCATAGCCGTCGCGTTCCCGCGACCATTCCCTTATTCTCCGTCGACATCTTCATCAAGATCGTCATCATCGCCGAGAGACATCATGTCGACGAAGTCCACATCTTCGGTGTTCCCCGAGCCGGTGGATTCCTTGAAGGTTTCCTTGCGGCCGCCCCGAGGAGCGGCGGCAATCTTGTCGTCTTGAAGCCAATCGTCGCCAGATGGTCGATCATTCCCTGCTGCATCGTACAACCCGGGTTCTGCGGGCGGTATCGATGTAGATGACACCCGCTCGGGCTCGTTAAGATCCGCGAACGCTTCGTGTATCCTCGGAACAAGGGACATCACGCTCGGCCCGTGGTCGGCTTCGTCATTGTCCTTGCTCCCTTCGCCCAACCACGTCTCGAGCGCATTGACGCCGACGACGATCTGGAACTGCGCGAAGTAACCGGGGATCTCCCCCGGATCCCCGGAGGCGATCTTGCCGGCCATGTCAGCTCTGATCTCCAGGCAACGATGTGCGAGCAGCTCCGGCACGAAAACGACCAGTCGTTCTCGCCGAGGGTTGTCAACGACAATCGGCTCCGCGAGCGGCCATACTGCGCCGCAGCTGGGGCATCGGACAAGCTGTGTCCCGCCCTCTACGAGTGCCTCCAGGTTCTTCGGCGCGTCGTCGATGTCTACCGCGACAAGATACTGAACCAGAAAGGCATGCCCCCTGGGACATGTGCACCATGCCTTTCGCCTCGTGGTGGAGAGATCCATTTCCGCTTTTTATCACGTAGGCAGAACGAACACAAAACAGATACGCGTCGATCCTTGACAGCCCCAATAAAGACCGATAACAACGCGATCGCCTCGCGGGAGTAACTCAGTGGTAGAGTGCAACCTTGCCAAGGTTGACGTCGCGAGTTCAAATCTCGTCTCCCGCTCCAAAAGCCTCGGACTAGTCGTCCGGGGTTTTTTTATGGGAAAAACGTCGCGAGTGCCACTCGCTATCGCTCGTGTGCCTTCAATGCACTCGTACAGCTCGCTGTACTCGTGCACATAAGGTCAAATCTCGTCTCCCGCTCCAAAAGCCTCGGACTAGTCGTCCGGGGTTTTTTTATGGCCGGCAACGTCAGGATTGTTCTTTTTTTCTTGCCGGTTTGCCCAGAAGGAGCTGGTTGGTCCTCGAGCGGGATTCGCCCGCGCAGGTGACCCGTATGGCCGCCTTGTCGTGGACCGGGCAGACATACTCGCAAGCCCCACAGCCGTTGCATTGCGATGGATCCAGGTAGGGCAACTTGAGCTTCACTCGTCGACCTGACACCTCCACTTCTTCCTCCTTCATCCAGATGGCCTTGGGCGATGTGGGGCAGAACTCCTCGCAGACGGTGCACGGGGTTCCCATGGCCCAGGGGAGACAGCGACCGCGATCGAAGAAGGCTGTGCCAATACTCACCATCCGGGCGCCGTTCTTGCCGATCTTCTGATCTTCGGTTACACGGCGGATCGCGCCGGTCGGGCAGACCTGGGTGCAAAGCGTGCATGTGGGTTCGCAGTAACCGGTTGAGGGCACGAGGACGGGTGTCCACAGGCCCTCGATCCCGGCCTCATCGAGGGCTGGATGCAACGCGTTGTTCGGACAGATCTTCATGCACTGGCCACACCGAATACAGCGCTCGATAAACGCCTTCTCGTCGACAGCGCCCGGGGGTCTGATGCGCGCCGGATCGGGCCGGCCCTCGACGGAACCGAGCGCCCCCGTCCGCATCGCCGGAATCGCCACGGCGCCGATCACCGCTCCTGCGATCACCGTTCTTCTCTTGAGATCGGGAAGAGCCTGCTCGTCGCTTTTCTCGCCGGCAAGGCGAAAGGAGAGAGCCCCTTGATCACAGACCGTGACGCAGTTCATGCAGAGATCGCACTCGGCTCGCTGCCACCTGTCCCCTGGGCGAGGGGCTGCGGCGCCGGAACAATCGAGCTGGCATTTGCCGCACTGGTTGCAAAGGTCGTGGTCCTTGTGAAGCGCCAGTGCGCCGAAACGTCCCGAGACACCGAGCAACGCCCCCAGCGGACAAAGGGATCTGCACCAGAACCTGGGAATCCACCGATTGGCTGCCAGCACCACGATAAACAACACGGAAATCAGCGCTCCGCCGCCGACCAGGAAACCGCGCTGGTACACGACAACTCCGTCAACTGCGTCGTAGGTTACATCCGAAATATGCTGCAGCGCCGACACGTTGGACTCCGCGAAGAAGTCGATGGCGCCGCCGATGATCCAGTTGAGCCATGGAAGCAGGGTGAGTGAGATCCCCCGCGTGGCAAGGGAAATCGGATCGAACAGACCGCCGATTGCCGATCCGAACAGGGCCGCCACCAGAACGCCGATCAGGATCACGTACTTTATTTTGTTATACGGGCGCGGCGAATTCCTGTCGATGCGAGCTTTTCCTTGCCTGGGTTGGCGAATCTGGCCGACCGCATGGTTCATCGTTCCCATGGGGCAGATCCAGCCGCAAAATCCCCGGCCGAGGAACGCGGCGCTGCCCAGCACCACGAGCCCGAAAATGAGCGCACCGGGGACAGTCCCGGTGGACAGGGCGACTATCAAGCCGATGAGAGGATCGATATCCAGGAAGGCCTCCACCGGATAGGGCACCGATCCGGAGGTGGCCGCATCGATCCGCGCCCCGGTCAGAGCGGTGGTGGCGAGAATCAGAAACAGAAAGAGGAGAAGGAAGACGGATTGGGTCACCCGCCGGGCCCATCGGAGGCGAGTCCAGATACCGGAAGCCTTTTCTGTTTTCTCCACCCTGGCCATCACGAAACCTCTTCCCGTGGGATTCTGCTCAGATCCGCGGTACCCAGACCTCTCTCCTGAGCAAAGGCGAGATATGGTAAATCTGCTGGTTTCAGCCCGATCAAACCACATCCGTATGCATCCACCGCCACCTGATCCGTGGAGGCGATCACCTGATCCACCGACCTGACGTCTCCCAGATTCCCACCCTGCGGGCCGTTTCTCATGAGCACCCGCGTGGCGTCCATGACCGTGAGCGTGGGGCGAATAAAATCCGCCAGATCAGCGATTGAATCATCCAGCCTCTGATGCAATCTGTTCCGCCTGCCGCCGAGAACACCGTACAGATTTTTCATGGCGCCGGTGAAACCGGACATCCCGTGATGCTTGGCCACCGGCACGTTGATGAAGCGATCGGCCCTGACAGCCGCCGTCAGCACGGGCATTTTGCCGAGAACCATCCCTCCGAGATCATGGGTTTTGAATCGATGCCCGGCTGGTAGCACCACGACGGCCCCGGCGTTCGAGGCCTCCTTCCAGATTCCCGAACGGGTAAAACACCTGCGCGGTTCGTTGCAACTATGGTCAGTCACAATGACGGTCGCGGCGCCCGCGTCGAGGCACATCTTCACCAGCGCGCTGATGACCAGAGGATTGGTGTTGGCCGCCTGGACAGGTGTCCGATCCCATCCAATGTTAGGTTTGATAACTACCGATTCTCCGGGCCGAACAAAATGCTCCATACCCCCGAGAGCTTCGATGGCCGCTCGTGTCGCACCAGAAGGATCGCCGTTGGCGATCACCAGTTTTTCATCGGAGCTTCCCATGTGCGCCCGGAAGTTGCGCACTTGAACCGCTTTTGGATCGGAAAGCGGTTCGTCTCGCCCTTCGTCGCGCAGCAAGATACCCGCCGCCGTAGCACCGGCGATCCCCACACATCCAGCGGCCAACCTATTGAGAAATCTCCTTCTATTCCAGGAGTCGTTCATTTTGAAGCAACCAGCTTGGGGCTCGCGAAAAAATAACTTCCCATTTTGCACCGTCGATCCATCCCGCCCGGCTGCGTGACTCCTCCTCGAATTGGCGCTACCAGTCCTTCGTCGTCGTGCCTTGCCGGACGGACGCCTCGACGCCGCAAATCCGGGAACTTATTCTTGCGCGAACCCTTACTTCTTCTTGGCCTGCGCCTTTTTCTTGACCGTCGCCTTCTTCTTGACCGTCGCCTTTTTCTTGACCGTCGTCTTCTTCTTGACCGGCGTCTTTTTCTTGACCGTCGCCTTCTTCTTGACCGTCGCCTTTTTCTTGGCCGTCGCCTTCTTCTTGACCGTCGCCTTCTTCTTGA
>JAUXHN010000247.1 GCA_030621515.1 Deltaproteobacteria bacterium
GGATGCGGCACAGGTTGTCCATGACGGGGTAGCCGATCTCTGGATGGGCGGCGAAGATCTCGCGCAAGGCCACGGCGGTAATCGCAAATATCCTGACGGGTTTGACCGCGCGGGCGGTGGCGGATCGCGTGGTCTTCTCGAAGAGGATGAACTCCCCGAAGACGGATCCGGGCGTTCCCGTATGTACCGGAGCTTGATCGGTCGCTTCACCCAATTTGAGGGAGATCTCGACGCGCCCGTCGAGGATGCAGTAGATGTGGGTGCCTTCTTTTCCCTCGTCGAAGATCGTTTCGCCCACCTCGTACTCGCGAAATTCGCCCGCGTCCTCGATCAGTTGCAGCTGCTTGTCATCGAGCTCCTGCAGGAGTCGGATGGTGCCAAGGGGGTGTTTTTTTGCCATGTTACAGCTCCTCGAGAACAGTGCGGGCGATATTGTCCAGCTTTTCACCCATCGCTCTTAAATTGTTGAGAACGCTCAGATGCCATGAGCTCGTCTCCACGGAGTCCTTGCGATCGCTGTGAAGCCGCTCCAGATGGGCCCGGCGCATCTTGCGCTCCATCATCCTCTCCTTGAATCCCAGCTGAAGGGTCTCTTCGGCTTTCTGGCGGTCCAGATTCTCAACCGCCCCGAGGACCCGATCATATTTGGCCATCAACTTATCGTGGTATTGCCGCAGCTCGTCGAGTCCCTCGCCGGAGAAGGAAACTCCTTTTGCGGCCAGCTTGGTACCCACGGGGGCAATCTCCTTGGTGAGAATATCCCCGATGCCCTCCAGGTCCTGAACTATGTAGATGAAAGCGTGCTCCCGTGAGGACAGCTCCGGATCGAGACCCTCGCTCGCCACTCTCGCGAGGAATGGTCGGATGGCCTTTTCGAGAATATCCACCTTGTCGTCCTGCGCGGCGATCTTTTCAACGGCTTCCTCGTCGGGCACGGAGAGCACTTCCATGGAAGCCTCCATCATTCCCCTCACAATCCCGGCCAACCGAAGGATCTCCCGATGCGCCAGATCCAGTGCGAGAACCGGAACCTCGAGCGCGGTATCGACCAGATACTTGGGCCCAAAGGGCGGCTCGACTTTTGCCGGTGGAACGATCTTGAGGGTGAGCCACTCCACCTGTCGGATGAACGGCAGCAGCAGGATCCCCGTGGCGACAGTGAATAGCATGTGGCCGTTGGCCAGCTCGCGAGCAACGGAGGTGGATCCCATCAGCGCGGTCACCCACCGCGCCCCGTCCACGAAGTAACCGAGGAACGGGAACGCGATAACCACCCCGATGACGCTGATGATCAGATGTGAGACCGCCACTTGTTTGCCCTCGCGCCCCGTTCCCAGAGAGGAGAGCAACGCCGTTGCGCAAGTTCCCACGTGGGCGCCCCATGCCAGGGGCAGGGCGGCCTCCAGGGATAGCAAGCCGCTGGCGCAAAGGGCGATGGCCAGGCCGATGGTCGCGGCGCTCGACTGGACGATGGCGGTGAACGCCACGGCGACCAGTATCCCCATGAGTGGTCGCTCGCCCAGGCTGACCAGCATCTCGGAGAACTCGGGGACGCTCCTCAGGGGGCGCATGGACGAGCCCATCACGCCGAGGCCGAAGAATATCAGCCCGAAACCCAGGATGATGCTCCCGGCCTGCTTGAGGCTCTTCTTCTTGGCGGCCACACGCAAAAGGAAACCGAGCGCGACGAGCATGAGGGAGTACTCGGAGAGATTGAAGGCGATCAGCTGGGCGGTGACCGTGGTGCCGATCTTGGCGCCGATGGTCACGCCGATGGCCTGGGTGAGGTTCATAATGGTGGCCGAGACAAACCCCACGAGCATCACCGTCGTCGCGCTGGAGCTCTGCAGAACCGCCGTGGCCACCACACCGATGATGAGGGCGAGCACGCGCTTTGAGGTGAGTGCGGACAGGATCCCCCTCATGCGATCGCCCGCGGCCTTCTTGAGACCGTCTCCGGACAGCTCCATTCCCATGAGGAAGATTCCGAGCCCACCCAGAAGCCCGAAGACCAGGAACATGACCCACGTTCCCGTCCTTGCATCGATGTTGAACCGGACCGGCTCGGCGGTGATGCTGTCCCCCAGGAACGCGGCGACCACGTAGCTTCCCTTTTTGGAGCCGACGACAAACTCCGTCGATGCCACACCCTCGGCGTCGGTGACAGCGGTTTCCCTGGAAAGGGACTGTCCCTCGGCCTTTGAAGGCGCGACCAGGATCATGAACGAGATTGTTTCGTTCGCCACCGGTTTACCGTCTTGCAAGACCTGCACCACGAGGCTGCGGTCCAGCCGTTCGCCGATGATGCCGGTCAGAGTGTGTAGCCCGGGAGGAAGGGAGAGGTTGCACAGATCTATCCCCCGTTCATCTGAAGCTCCTTTTATCCCCCGTTCATCTGAAGCTCCTTTAAAAATGTCCGGGATCGTCAGGTCCTGGCCTGTCGCCTGCCCTGCCCAGGCGAAAGCGCCCGCGGCGATCAGAACGACGGCCACGATTCGACGGGGGGTAAATGTCGATCTTTCCAGTTTGTTTGGTTTCATCAATATCCTCATGTGGATTGACCGTCGATCAAGGAAGAGACGTTACCAATCTTTTTTGTCGTGGTGAAGGCGGCATTTTTTTGGTTCATCCGGATCCAGCCGTGCTGACCGGTCTTTTCACCGCGCCCTCATCAGGGCGCGGTCAGGATGGCCTGGTGCCGAATGATCTCTGCGTACCGAACGGCCAAGCCCTGCGGGCTTCACTCCTCGGGCTCCCACTCGGCGATGGTAGTTCGTTCCTCGTGGTGTTCTCGTTGGTTGCGAATATTCGCCTTTAGCCCGTCGTGGCTCGACTTCGAGGAAGCCGAAAAGCGCGTGTTCGACCTCGGGTGTGGTGATGAAGTGCTCCCTTAACTTGGTGCGAAAGACCATGTGATACAGGAGGTTCGTGAACGAATGTCGCTGCTTCATGCGGATCGACTATCCGCGAAAGGTTTCTTGGTCAACCGGAAAGCCCTCCGGGCTTGACCGGTAGCGACCCCGGGGGGCACCGGAGCATAGGTCATCCTGACCGCGCCCTCATCAGGGCGCGGTACGTGGGTAGGATCGTCAGTTTCAGAGAGACGGTTCATGTGAACACGGCTGGATCCGGATGAACCATTTTTGTATGGTTGTCACAATCAGGGAAAAACATGCGTGATCGGTCAGGCAACATGCGAATCGTTTTTGGGGTCACTATCATTCTATCGATAGTGTCGGCATCGACGGTCGGGTGCAGGAAAGTGGCGCCCGAGGGCGGCGGCGGTGACAGCGGACCGGACACGGACTCGGATACAGACTCGGATACCGACTCGGATACGGACTCGGACTCGGATACAGACTCGGATACAGACTCGGGCTGGGACACGGACGATTACCCCGTGGGCGATTGCCAGACCGATGAAGATTGCCCACAGGGGACCTGCGAGCCCGTGCCGGACGATCCGGGTGGATATCTGACCTGTATCGCGCCGCCGGACCCGGTGGACGGACCCAGCGAGTCACCCCAGATGGACGAGTGCGAAAACTCGACCGAATGTCCTGCAGGATGCGGGTGTTTCCTGGTGACGACCTATTGGGGCCCAACCGCCGTCTACAACCAGTGTGTGTGCCCCGAGTGCGACGACGACGCGGATTGTTCCGATCCGGTCAACCAGATCTGCATACCTGCGGGAGCCTGGGGCGAGCCCATGAGCCGTTGTGTCTACGCCGAGTGCAAGATCCACTCGAATTGTACGTGGACTTCCGGCGGTTACTGCATTCCCCACACGGATCCCTGCGGTCCTTCGGATCCACCCGTCCTGATGGGAAAATTCTGCCACTACGACGACGATCCGTGCTGGGAAGACGATGATTGCCCCGGCGAGTATCAGGCCTGTACGCCCGGCTGGGACGGCATGGGTTTCAACTGCGAGGAGCTGGTCTGTCCCCTGTAACACCGCGCCGCCGGCTCAATCTGCGGTTGACGTGGAGTTACCTCTCTCGATCTCGAACAGCTCGACCTGCTTCCCGGTTTTCTCGTCGGCCCCGAGCACGCCGATCGCGAGGGAAGCCTTGTGGAACAGCAGCCGAGGAGCCGGCCCTTCCTTGATCCAGACGAACAGGGCGCAATTCAGATATTCCAGATCTTCGTCGACGCCGTAGCTGTACTTGATCGCAAAGCGATCCCCGGGGCTCATCGTCTTCGTCACCCGGTGGAGTCGCTCCGTCTGATACTTTAGTCGCGGCCGCATCCCCAGGGTGCTCTCCCCCTTTATTCCGAGATCGGCGCGCTCTTCGCTCGACTCGCGATCCCGGGCGTAGTCCAGCGCTGACGGTATCTCATCCGCCGGCACGGCGTAGAGCCCATGGCGCACCTTCACCATGTCAGGCTCGCCGAGCACCTCGAAGTCGATCTCCACATCGATCCGGCTTCCCGCCGCAACCGACAGGAACTGGCCTGAGAAGACGTCTATTCGCTTGCCGGGCTCGTACTCCACGATCTGGATCTCCACACCGGTTTCGATCAGCTGCCACTGCGTCTGCCGGGAGTGCTCGGCGGAGTACAAACTCCGGGCCACTATCTGTTTAATAAACCGCACATCGTCGGGAGCGGCGTACCGGCGTTCCATTGCCGGAGCGAACAGCCGGTCCGGGCGCAGCCGGTACCTTCGGCAGTTCGAAAAATCCTCGGCGCAGGCGAACAGCTCGCGCTGCGGCGTGATCACCGCGCTCATCCGCATGTACGTGTTTGCGAAAGGCAGCACGCGCGGTTTGCTGTACGTCCGGAAGACACTCCGTCCGCCAAGCCCTCTCCGCCTCTCACCATATCCCAGGTAATCGACCACCGACAGGGGCACGTCGAGCTGCATGAAAGGCTCATCTATCTGAAGCCGGGTGCCGCCGGGGACCATCACGGTGAGCGTGCCGAACGCCTGGGCGATCATCAGCGAGTCGCCGTCGTCCGTCCCGTCGATGCCGAACGATTCGTCGGAGGCGATCATCACCAGCGTGTCGTCGAGCACGCCGGAGCGCTCGAGATACTCGAGGAACGGTTTGAGCGCCAGGTCGAGGTAATCCACGGCGTGCGCAAACGAGCCGCTCTCGTTGTCGCTCACGAAGTTCTCGGGGACCATGAACGGGTGATGGGTCCCCGCCGTGAGCAGGGTCATGAAGAACGGCTTGTCGGCGCTCCTCAATTGCTCGATCAGCGGCTGGACCTGGGCGAAGAACGACTTATCGTCGACCCCCCACTTGCTCCGGCTCTGCCCCCACTCGAACCATTCGACTCCGTGCACGCGCGCGAACCCGGCGCGGGGCATGAACTTGTCCTTCCCCATGAACCCGAGCGGCGCCGACTGCACGAACACTGTCTCGTAGCCCTCCGCGCGCAGGATCGACGGCAAGCAGTCGAGCTCGCCGGTGCCGAAGCCGAACTCGGACATCTTGGGCGCCCGGGTGATCAGTTCGGGGAGGTCGCCGCAGACCAGCGAGTACAGCCCACGGCTGGTCTGGCGCTGATGATTGATGAAGTTGATATATGATAAGTGTTTCGCGGCGCGCTTGTCGAGAGCCGGGAGGCGCGGTTTCGGCAGCTCGATCCCCTGGGCCCGCGCGACGCTCTCGAGATAGGCACCGGAGATCCCCTCGAGAACCACGAGCAGCACATTTGTTCCCGGGTGATCGAGTTTGATTATCGGCTCGCCGTCCAGTTCGCCGGGATAGAGACCTGGAATGTCCACTGTCGAAGGGGTGATCGTCTCCGACGCCCCGACCCAGCGGAGGTTCTCCAACAGGCAGTGGCGCTGGCGCCAGACCGCCTTGTCCGGATCGATCCCCCAGCACAGCACCGTCACCGTGGCGACGA
>JAUXHN010000294.1 GCA_030621515.1 Deltaproteobacteria bacterium
TGCCCGACGAATGGGTCTTTCCCTTGTCGTGATCGAAGAACACACCCGGAGAGCGATGAAGCTGGCTCACCACCACACGCTCTGTGCCGTTGATGATGAAGGTACCGCTGTCGGTCATCAGCGGGATCTCCCCGAAGAAGACCTCCTGCTCCTTGATGTCGCGAACGACGGGCTCCTTGCCCTCCTCGGCGGCGGCATCGTAGATGATGAGCTGTATCGTCACCTTGACCGGCGCCGCGTAGCTCATCCCCCGTTGCCGGCACTCGTCCACGTCGTACTTGGGCTTTTCGAGCACGTACCCCAGATAGGCGAGCTCACTTGTTCCCTTGAAATCCCTTATGGGGAAAACACTGCTGAAGACTCCGTGCAACCCGATGTGTTCCCTGTCTTCCTGCGCCACCGCAGCCTGCAGAAACTTGTCGTAAGAAATCTTCTGTATCTCGATCAAATGTGGGATGTCGACGACCTTGTCTATCTTGCCGAACGACTCCCGATACCTTTGGCTGATCTGGACTGATGATGCCATGGGCGTTAGCTCCCGTTCAGAAGTGCCTGGAGAAACTCTCCCCCACACGAATCCTCGAATTCAGAACAGACCGCTCCCATCTTCATGGAGATGATCTCCAACGGGCATACGGCCGATTGTTCTCGACGCAAGATACTGTGAAGGAACATCTGTTCTATTTCACTGTAACGGTAGCGCCAGCCTCCTCGAGCTTCTTCTTGGTCTCCTCGGCTTCTTCCTTGGTCACGCCCTCTTTCACAATCTTGGGAGCGGCGTCGACGACTGCCTTGGCTTCTTTCAGACCAAGGCTGGTGATCTCTCGGATAGCCTTGATGACGTTGATCTTCTTCTCACCGAAAGAGGTGAGCTCGACGTCGAACTCGGTCTGCTCCTCAGCTTCCGCCGCGCCGGCATCGCCACCGGCTGCCACACCCGCCAGAGCCACCGGAGCAGCGGAAACACCCCACTTCTCCTCGAGGTCTTTGGTCAGGTTGACGATGTCCATCACGGAAAGGTTGCTCAGGTAATCGACCACTTGCTCATGACTAATCTCAGACATTTTTAACTCCCATTTCACAAGGCCCGCCTCGGGCCCGGTTTTTGTAACGTTTGTTCGCCCAATGAGAGGGCGAGCATACCACTGCTATTCAAGCTCCCGATGACGCGCATCGAGGAGGTAAACGAAATTGGTCGGCGCCGCAGCCATCAGCCTGACAAATCCCTGCGCGGGCGCCATGAAGGTCGCCAGCAGCTGGGACTGGATCTCTTCCTTGCTCGCCATCTTGGAGAGCTCGACCACGCTGCTTCCCTCGAGCACCTTGCCATCGAGCACCGCACATTTGATCTTCAGGTTGTTGTTACTCTTGGCAAACCCGACGGCAACCCTGGCCGGGGCAGCGGGATCGTCGTAGGACCACGCCACTGCTGTCGGGCCGGTGAGATGCGTCGAAAGGGCATCGACGTACGGCTGATCCTTGACCGCCAGGCCGAACAACGTGTTCTTTACTACCTTATACTCCACCCCGACCTTGCGGAACTCATCGCGAAGGGCTGTCATGCTCGCTACATTGAGCCCGCGAAAATCGGTGAGCAGCGCGCCGGACATCCTGGCAAAACGATCCTGGATTTCAGCGACCTGCTCTCGCTTTTGCTCTCGTTTCATGAAAGCCTCCTATTTCTTCTCGCTGATGACCTGAGGATCTATTTTCACTCCGACGCCCATTGTAGAGGAAACAGTGATCCCCTTTAGATAGACGCCCTTCGCCACTGCGGGCCTGGCCTTGACGACCGCCTCCATCAGGGCCTCGAAATTCGCGGCGAGCTTGTCGACATCGAATGATGCCTTGCCCAACGGCGCGTGGATGATACCCGCCTTCTCGACGCGGTATTGAACCTTGCCCGCCTTGGCCTGCTTGACCGCATTCTCGATATCCATGGTCACCGTGCCGGTTTTCGGGTTGGGCATGAGCCCCCTGGTGCCGAGGATACGACCGATCTTGCCCACCTTGGCCATCATCGGGGGAATGGCGATAGCGGTGTCGAAATCGAGCCAACCTTCCTTGATTTTTTCGATCATGTCCTCCGCGCCGACATGATCGGCGCCGGCCTCCAGCGCCTCCTTCTCTTTCTCGCCGGTCGCGAAAACGAGAACTCGTATGGTCTTCCCGAGACCGTGGGGCAAAACGACCGCGCCGCGAACCATCTGATCCGCGTGCTTGGGGTTGACGCCGAGCTTGATGGCAACATCGACGGTCTCATCGAATTTGGCGGTTGCGGTCTCCTTGACGTTCGCGAAGGCTTCCTTGATGGAATAGAGCTTTAGAGGATCGTAGCCCTCCATCGCTGTTCTCAATCTCTTGGGTATCTTTCCCATTTCGGCGTTTGCCTCCCATGCCCTCCGTTCTTCAAGAACGGGCGCGTGGTAAATGCGGCCCCCGCGAGGGGCGTCTCTGTTCAGTCA
The DNA here is from genome assembly GCA_030621515.1 of Deltaproteobacteria bacterium. GTDB lineage: Bacteria > Myxococcota_A > Polyangia > JAAYKL01 > JAAYKL01 > JAUVAN01. The sequence goes on from JAUXHN010000294.1 coordinate 2,466, forward strand.
ATTACTTCGATTCCCATCGATCTGGCCGTGCCGGACACGGTATTCATCGCGGAATCGATACTCGTTGTGTTGAGGTCCGGCATCTTCAACTCGGCGATGCTCTTTACCTGATCCCTGGTGACCGTGCCCACCTTGTCTTTATTGGGCTCACTGGAACCCTTATCGCGATTTGCCTCTTTGAGCAGCAGCCGTGCAACCGGAGGGGTCTTGGTGATGAAACTGAAACTACGATCCGCGTAAATCGTGATGACAACGGGGATCAGCATCGCCTCGGCGGCCTGCGCCTGAGTCTTGGAGTTGAAGGCCTTGCAGAATTCCATGATATTCACGCCATGCTGCCCAAGCGCCGGCCCGATAGGCGGCGACGGGTTGGCCTTGCCGGCGGGAACCTGAAGTTTAATCTGGCCTATTACTTTTTTCATCCTCAAATCTCCTTGGGAGACGGTCGGGCCTCAGCTGAGCTTCTCGACCTGCGTGTACTCCAACTCAACAGGCGTCGCTCGTCCAAAAATGCTGACGAGAACCACAACCTTTTGCTTCTCAGCCTTGACCACATCAACCGATCCGTTGAAGCCCGCGAAGGCGCCGTCCACCACCCGAATGTTGTCACCTTCCTCGAAACGGATAATCTGGGTGGGCGTCTCCTGACCCGCCTCCATACGACTGATAATCTTCGATATTTCCTGATCCGTGACAGGAGCCGGTTTCTGGTTTCCGACGAAGTTCGTCACCTTGGGTGTATTCTTCACCAGATGCCAGTTTTCGTCGGTGAGAACCATCTGCAAGAATATGTAGCCCGGAAAGAACTTTCTCTCGCTTATCTTCTTCTTGCCGCGCACGACCTCCTGGACAGTCTCCGTGGGAATCAGTATCTCTCCGAAATTCTCTTCGAGCCCGGATTGGGCGATGCGGTCCTCGAGCGCAAGCTTGACCTTGTTTTCATAGCCGGAATAGGTGGTGACCACGTAGTATTTCATTTCCTTCTGTATCGGCTCCACCATGATCTTGGCCTTCCTTAACCTTCCCTCTTCTCGACTATTATCTAAAAGTCATCAACAGGGTCGTGGCCCAGGACCAGAAAGCATCGAACAACCCCAAGAGAATCGACGCAATGATCGAAACGATGATCACTACTACCGTGGATGCCCATAGCTCCTTGCGCGTCGGCCACGTAACCTTGGACAGCTCGTTGACTATCTCGATGGCAAGGCGATTCACCTGTGGATGCCTCCACATGTACAGCGCGACTCCCGCGCCTATTCCCCCGCCAATCAGCAAAACCAGCCCGTAAGAGGGCGGCGGCACTGCGGTCCACTCCAGGTTTGCCCAGGTCCACATCGTTTCGACTATCTGGACCAGGAGCCATCCCGCCACCAGCGCTCCCGTGAAGAACATCACATGGACATACTTCATCAGGCCGAATGTCGATGCAGATACCGCTTCGTTTTTCTCGCTCATCGAAGCCTCTTTGCCACGGCCGATGCCATGCAGGCCAGGAGGGACTCGAACCCCCAACATCCGGATTTGGAATCCGGCGCTCTACCAATTCGAGCTACTGGCCTATACAGGGAACGCACCCTTCGCAATAAAACGGCGCATTCCCGAGCCCATTATTTTGTCTCCCGGTGTTCGGTGTGCTTCCGGCACCTGGGACAGTACTTGTTGAACGCCAGTTTTCCAGGCGTCGTGCGTTTATTCTTGGTCGTCGTGTAATTTCGCTCGGAGCACTGTTTACACTCGAGCGTTACTATTATCCTGTTGCCAGCCACGGTAACTCCCTACTCAATAATTGACGCAACCACGCCGGCGCCCACTGTACGGCCACCCTCGCGAATCGCGAAACGCATGCCTTCTTCCATGGCAATCGGGTCTATCAACGCTACCGTCATCTCCACGTTGTCCCCGGGCATCACCATCTTCACGTCCTCGGGAAGCTCGATGGTCCCCGTCACGTCCGTCGTGCGAATATAGAACTGCGGACGGT
>JAUXHN010000008.1 GCA_030621515.1 Deltaproteobacteria bacterium
AACGCGGAAGAGGCGGGCGTGATCGCCATAATCAAGGATCTCACGGAGGTGAGCAACCTGAGATGGCAGATCGACAAACACAGGGAGTTTCACGGAATGATCGGCGCCTCCGGCGTGATGGGTGAGATCTTTGAAACCATACGAGCCGTCGGCCCCTCCAATTATGCCGTGTTGATTACCGGGGAGAGCGGCACCGGCAAGGAGCTGGTCGCCGGAGCGATACACCGGGAGAGCCAGAGGAAGGCCGGCCCGTTCGTGCCGGTGAATTGCGGCGCGCTGCCTGATAACATTCTGGAAAGTGAGCTCTTCGGCCACGTAAGAGGAGCTTTCACCGGCGCCATTCGCGACAAGAAGGGGCGCTTCACGCTTGCCGACGGCGGCACCATATTTCTCGACGAGATCGGAGATCTGCCCCTGAACACTCAGGCCAAATTATTGCGCGTGCTCCAGGAAAAGACGATCGAACCGGTCGGCGGTGAGAAGTCAATCCATGTCGATGTCCGGGTGGTGTCCGCCACGAACAGGAATTTGCGAAAGATGGTGAAGGAGGGCGGATTCAGGGAAGACCTGTACTACAGACTGTGTGTTGTTCCCCTGGAGTTGCCTCCCCTTCGAGAGCGGAAAAAGGATATCCCGTTGATCACAACCAGCGTGCTCGAAAAGGTGTGCGCGGAGACGGGCAAGGAGATCGATCGCATCGACGACGAGGCAATGCGGTTGTTGATATCCTACAACTGGCCCGGCAATGTGCGCGAGCTCATCAATTCACTTCAATTCGCCTCTGTCCGCTGTCAGGAAAACAAGATCACGGCTGATCACTTGCCGCTGGAAGTTCGAGACCCCGTCGATTTCAGCCCCACCGGGCCCGACCCGACGTATCGAAGCCGTTCGAGCGCTCCACCCGAGCCCGCATTCGGAGTTGCGGAGCAAGGGACACAAAGGAGTCGCAGGAAACTGACCCGGGAGGCAGTGGAGCACGCCCTCACCGAGACCGGCGGGAACAAGCTGAAAGCGGCGAAACTTCTCGGCGTCGGGCGAGCCACGCTCTATCGTTTTCTCGATCAGCGAAAAGAGAATTCCGGACACTAGCCCCCAAGTGAGACACTTGGTTGAGACAGTCTTGTGAGACAGATGTCCCCCGATCCCGCGCAAACCTTTTCGGATCTTCGCTTCGGCTTTGCCGATCCGCACATCGAAAAACATGGCACGCCATTCGCAATGCATCCTGGCGACCGGCGATGAACGGAACTTTCAGGAAGGTAACAAGACAGTGACTGAACCTTTTAATGAAAACCTCTTGAAAACAATCCGATTGACCCGGGAAATGCTGGCCCTTGCCGATGAGGGAGATCGGGATCGAAACGACGATTCCTGTGGAATCATCTACGGAATACTGAGGGATTCGGCCTATCGATTGAGAAAACTCGTCGAAACGGAGTGCGAGAAACACAAGACGTCGGGCAAGTGGGACGCATAGGCCAATTGTAAAAAAAACAAGGAAATAATACTCTCAGGCTGCTCACCAGAAAAACCGGGGAATAAATCAAGGAGGGACAAGATGGGTACCAAAAGACTGCAAGTGTTCAAGTGTGAATTGTGCGGCAATATCGTGGAGGCGATCCACGAGGGCGGCGGGAGTCTCGTGTGCTGCGGTCAGCCCATGAAACTCTACGGGGAGAATACCGTGGACGCGGCTGTGGAGAAGCACGTGCCCGTAGTCGAGAAGATCGACGGTGGGTACAAGGTCAAGGTGGGTGACGTGGCTCATCCCATGGGGGATGAACACTACACCGAGTGGATCGAGATCGTCGCGGGCGGCAAAGCTTATCGCGAGTTTCTCGAGCCGGGCAGCGTGCCGGAGGCGACTTTCCTCATCGACGCCTCGGAGGTGGTCGTTCGCGCGTACTGCAACCTTCACGGGCTCTGGAAGAGTGGCGACAAATGAGTCCCGCATTCAATGCCGAAGAAGTCCTGGAGATCGCTGTTCAGATCGAGAAGATCGGCGCTGCGTTCTACCGCCGGGCGGCCCAGATCGTGAAAGACCCGGCCGAAAAAAAGATGCTCGAAGATCTCGCCGTCATGGAGGATGGCCATGAAATCGGATTTGAGAACATGCGGGCGGATCCGGACATCCTGTCCCTGCTGATCGGGGATCCCGAGGGCGAAGCCGCGCTTTACCTGAGAGCGTTCGCGAGCGGCAATGTCTTTCCCAGGGATGTGAACTCCGCCTTTGATCTCGCCGACAACGTCACTATCGAGGTGATTCTGACCAAGGCGATAAAAATGGAGCTCGAATCGATTGCCTTCTATCAGGGCATCAAGGATTCGATGTCGAAGGAGCTCGGCAGAGAAAAAGTCGATGCCATCATCCGCGAGGAGAGGCAGCACGTCACCATACTGAGCGAGAAGCTCGCCGCTGTGCTCTCCTGAGGGAAAACGATAACTCAATCAAGATAGTCGAAAAATGAGGAGAACCATGCCAAGTGTAAAAGGTACCCAGACAGAGAAAAACCTGCTCACCGCGTTTGCGGGCGAGTCCCAGGCGCGCAACCGCTACACGTTCTTTGCCAGCAAGGCCAAAAAGGACGGCTACGTGCAGATAGCGTCGATTTTTGCCGAGACCGCCGACCAGGAGAAGGAGCACGCCAAGCGGCTCTTCAAGTTCCTCGAGGGCGGCGAGTTGGAAATCACCGCGGGCTTTCCGGCCGGGGTTATCGGCACCACTTTCGAGAACCTGATAGAATCAGCGGCCGGGGAAAACTTCGAGCACACCGAGATGTATCCCGGATTTGCCAAGGTGGCCCGGGAGGAGGGCCTCGACGTCATAGCCGCAGTATTCGAAGCGATCGCCGTGGCCGAAAAACAGCATGAAAAACGCTACAAAGATCTCGCACAGAATATCGAGGCGGGCCGGGTCTTCAAACGAGACGGCAAGGTATTCTGGATTTGTCGTAACTGCGGTTACCTGCACGAGGGAACCGAGGCGCCCGAAACCTGTCCGGCTTGTGTGCATCCCCAGGCTCACTTCGAGGTTCTGGGAGAGAACTGGTAAAAAAGAAGATGGAGATCTCGGCGAAAACGAAAATAAACGACCTTCTCAAGGCACACCCGTTCCTGGAGGATTTCCTCGTACAGTACAATCCGAAGTTCAAGCTACTGGGGAAAAGGGCGATGCGGGCCATAGTCGGACGAGTGGCCAACCTGAAGCTGGTCGCCTCGATCGGCGATGTCGACCTCGCAACGTTCCTGGGTGATATTTCAAAGGAAATCGAGCGCAAGACAGGAAAGACGGTAGCCGTCGGCGATCTCGATCTGGATGACTCGTTCAGCAAAACTGAGCGCATGGCGTTGCTCAAGCAGGTCATCAAAGATCTTCATGACGGCGGCGACCTCGATGAAGCAAAGGAGAAGTTCGCCCTGGCGGTAGGGGACGTCAATACTTCCGAGATCGCGCAGATGGAGGAACAGTTGATCCGCGAAGGCCTGGCGGTAGAGGAGGTTCAGCGGCTCTGCGATGTGCACGTGGGAGCGTTCAGCCAGATGCTCGATGAGCACGACGATTTGAAGATGCCTTCGGGGCACCCGGTGCATACCTACATGGAGGACAACCGGCGCATAGAGACGCTATTGGACGAGTTGAACAAGCACGCTCGAAAAATCGAAAGCGACGAAGGCTTGATGGATGAAATCGGTCGCACCATAGAAGCGCTTGGAGGCATCGATAACCACTATGCGCGAAAGGAAAACCAGCTCTTTCCACTTCTCGAGAAACACGGGGTAACCGCGCCGCCAAAAGTGATGTGGGGGATTCACGATGAGATACGAGGCTCTCTGAAAAAAGTGCGTCAGGCCCTGGACAAGAGAGATGCGCAAGCGCTCCCCCAGGCTGCTGCCGAGTTATCGCGCACTGCGGCCGAGATGATCTACAAGGAAGAGAAGGTGCTCTTCCCGCTGTCTTTTGAAACGTTGACCGAAAAGGATTGGCAGGAAGTAAGGCGCGGTGAGGACGAGCTTGGATATGCCTTCGCAAGACCGGGGAGCGACTGGCCGGAGACATCCGATGAGGCCGGTGAGGTCGTTCTTCCAGCCGGCGTCGGGTCGCTGCTCTCTCTCGATACAGGGGCGCTTTCACTGGAGCAGGTCAACCTGATGCTGACACACCTTCCGCTGGACATCTCTTTCGTCGATGAAAACGACGAGGTTCGTTACTACTCGGGAGGCGAGCGCCACTTTCCACGCAGCCCTGCAGTTATCGGGCGCAAGGTGCAAAACTGCCACCCGCCGGGGAGCGTACATATCGTTGAACGCATCTTGAACGAGTTCAAGGCAGGAAAAAAGAATACCGCCGAGTTCTGGATTCAGCTTCACGGAAAATTTCTGCACATCAGGTACTTTGCGCTGAGAGACACCGATGGCACCTATCGCGGTTGCCTGGAGGCAGGGCAAGACATCACTGAAATTCGCAGGCTCGAAGGCGAGCAACGCTTGCTAAACTGGGACGAGAAAAACTAGATTCTAGAAGTGGAAGAGATTGTATCAAGTTAGTTGAAGTTTATCAGGGTGGGGGTTATCCCTGCAAGACGCCTTATCCGTCCTATATTTGTCACCATGATCAGTTTGGACTAGATTTACTCCAAGGGTATGAATGGGCAAACCAAAACGCTGGATAAGTTGCTTCCTCAAATCCGAGAGTTGATCACCGCGGCGCGGAACGCAGCCGCGCGCACCGTAAATACACTTCAGGTGATCACGAATTTCGAGGTAGGGCGAATTATCGTTGAGCACGAGCAGGAAGGGGAAAAGAAGGCTCTCTACGGAAAAGCACTGATGAAGCAGCTTGCCATCTCTTTGACGGAGGAATTCGGCAAGGGATTTTCCAAGAGTAATCTCGAGTATATGCGCCGTTTCTATCTGGTGTACCGGGATCGAAGCCCTCAGATTGCCCAAACAGTGTTTGGGCAATTGGTCCAGTCCGGAAAAACCCAGACACCGTCTGGGCAATCGGCCGCTATTCGGAAAACGCAGTCAGTGTCTGCGCAGTCAAAGTTACATTTCACCTTGAGCTGGTCGCACTACCTGTTTCTGATGGGGATCAAGGATGAAGCAGAACGCAGCTTTTACGAAATCGAAGCAACGACCCAAGAATGGTCGCTGCGAGAGTTGCGACGGCAATTCGACAGCAGCCTCTATGAACGCCTGGCGCTGAGCCGAGACAAGGTCGCCATTCACGATCTCTCCGAGGAGGGGCAAATCGTCACCAAGCCAGAGCAGATCATGAAGGAACCCTACGTCCTGGAGTTTTTGGGGTTGCGCGAAGAGACGCGCTATTCCGAGCGAGAGCTGGAGACCGCGATCATCGACAAGCTGGAGCATTTCCTGTTGGAGTTGGGCAAGGGATTTTTGTTCGAAGCTCGCCAGAAGCGCTTCACCTTTGAGGAGGAGCATTTCTTCGTCGACTTGGTTTTCTATAACCGCCTGCTCAGCTGTTATGTTCTGATTGATCTCAAAATTGGCGAGCTGACACATCAAGACCTCGGTCAGATGCAAATGTACGTGAATTATTATGATCGTTTCATGAAGCGCGATAACGAGCACCCAACAGTAGGCATTATCCTGTGCCGAAAGAAAAAAGACGCCCTGGTTGAGATCACTCTCCCCGACAGCAACATCTATGCTTCCGAGTACCAGCTCTACCTACCCACCAAAGAAGAACTACGGCAAAAGCTGATCGACTGGGCCGAGGAGGTGGAGAGATGAGATCCCAGAAGAAAATAGAAGAAGCAGACTGACCACAATGTAACCTCACTATGGCCGGCCGGTGAGGTGCTTCACGTCATCCCACGCTTCGGGCAGCGGCTTGATCTTGGCGCTGGTGAGATTTTTTCCGCCCGAACCCGGAACGTAGACCGGTGATCCGTGGCCATTTTTCTCGACCTCTTCCGCCAGTCTGATGAAGTGCTGGTAAGTTTTCTTGAGTTCGTAGAACCCGTGCCACCAGGAGTAATCCGGTCCCATCATGGCCGAGCCCATTCGCGCTCGCCGTCCTTCGTGGTGCCAGTACTCATAGTATACCCACTCGATCTCCTCGTCGAAGACCGGCCACTTTGTCAGCAAGTCCTTTTCATAAAGCTCATCCATGCGCGTCTTGACGGGCTTGAAGTAGTTTTCGTTGTAGTTCTCGATAGCCTTGTCATAGCGCGCCAGATAGTTTTCAGACCAGCGGCGTGAGTGGCACTGGCGGCAGACGGTGATCATGTTTTCTCTTTCCTTGTCGCCGTCCCTGTCCTTGTTCAGAATCGTCAGGGGAGCCTGGCTCTCCCACTTGAGCCGGCCGGAAAGCTCGTGCGATGTGGCGAGCGGGCCGATGCCGGACATGTGACAGACTGCGCATGTCGGCGCGGTGAAGTCCGATCCCGGCTCCCAGATATCCGGCGCCACGTCAAACTTCCACTCGCTGTTCTCGGCCAGGTAACGCTTGCCGTGTTTGGACTCGAAGTAAATCTCGTTCTGCGGATGATCCGGTCCCATGTGGCATTGACCGCAAGTCTCGGGCTTGCGCGCCTCGGCGATGGAGAAGCGGTGCGTGGTGTGGCAAGTAGTGCACGTGCCGAGAGAACCATCCGGGTTCTTGCGTCCGCAACCCTCGTTGGGCCAGTTGAGATCAGTCAGCTTGCCGTCCGAGATGTCCGAGCCGTGGCAACCGTAGCAGCCAACGGCCCGTTCCACATCGTTTGTCATACCCTTGAGCCAGGGGTCTTGTATCTTGTCTGCAGTGATATGCCACGTGCGAGCATGTTTCGATTTCTTGAATTGATCGGCCTCTTGAGGATGACACCTCGCGCAGTCTTCAGGGGTGACGATGGGAGTGATCTTCACGTCGTCATACTTCTCGGTTCCCGGGCAGTCGATGGCGTCCTTGTCAGTGATCAGGGCCTTGTGGCAGTCGAGGCAAGTGACATTGGACCGGGCGTGCAGGGAGTGAGACCAGTCACGCACTTTGCCCTGTTCTTCCTTGGCGTGGCAAGCGATGCACTCGCGCTCCAGGTCGGTGAGGCCGCGCACCACCTTGATCTCCTTTGCAAGTTGAGGCGCAGCTCCGAGTGCGGATCCAGCGGTAGCCCTGGGTTGTTTTTTTACTTCTTTTTCAAACGCTATGAGCAGCCCAACGACCACCGTGGCGGCGACGAATCCGGCCAGAGTCATGAGGAACAGTTTACTTTTCATTTTTCATCTCCCTTGAAGCGGCCGCCCCTCTTTCGTCAAATAGATAACGATGGAACTCGCCGTGGAACTCGTCCTTGTGGCAATCTACGCACTTCCTTTTTCCATCCATGCGCTGGTACGCCCGGTGGGCGATAATCATTTTGATCGACCCGCCACTCGGAGTGAGATTGTCGTGGCATCTTCTGCACGCGCTGTCGTCAGAGTGCTCGCGGGCGCTCTCTTTTAGCGCCTCCCAATCCATCTCATATGGATCCGCCTCCCCAAAAAGATGGGCCCAGATGTCTGTCATGCCGTCACGGGTTTTGGTGCGAATCATGGGAAGAATGTCGGGTTCGATGTGGCAGTCCGAGCACTTCGCTACTACGCCGTGTTCGTTTTGATAGTGTGGGGACTTCATCCAGCCCTGCTCGGCGACGAGCTGCATCTCATGACAGGAGATGCAAAACTCCGTGGTCGACGTGAGAACTATTGTTTGACCAAAGGCCATAAGCCCCAGCGCCCCGCCAAGCGCTCCAAGGGCGAGAAGCCTGAACGTCTTTGTCTTCAGAAAGGAAAGTACCTTGCCCAATTATATTCCGCCTCCACGCTCGAATCGATCCTGCCGGACCTGGGCCTGAGTAATGCGGCTTTCAGGAGACACGCTTCGGGTCAGCCACACGTTGCCCCCGATCACCGATCCACGACCGATGGTCACCCTTCCGAGAATCGTCGCGCCCGAGTATATAACGACATCGTCTTCCACAACAGGATGGCGCCGGATGCCCTTTATCGGGTTGCCGTTCTCGTCGAGTGGCAGGCTCTTGGCGCCCAGCGTGACGCCCTGGTAGATACGCACGCGGTCGCCGATCTCGCAGGTCTCGCCGATTACCACTCCGGTGCCGTGATCGATGAAGAACTTCTCGCCGATGGTGGCCCCCGGATGGATATCGATTCCGGTGATGCTGTGGGCGTGCTCGGTGATGATCCGCGGGATGAGCGGCACCTCCAGGAGATACAGCTCGTGGGCCAGTCGATAGTTCGCGATCGCCTGGATGCCCGGATAGCAGAAGATCGCTTCACCGGCGCTTGTGGCCGCCGGGTCGCCCTCGTAGGCCGCCGCGACGTCGGTGGAAAGGAGAGCGCGGATGCGCGGCAAGCGGGAGAGAAATGTATGCGTGATGCTCATGGACTCGTCTTCGCATTCGGTGCAGCGGTAAGGAGTGTCCTGCGGGCAGACAAAGCACAGACCCCGCCGAATCTGTTCCTGCAGAGTCCGGAGCACCCGGTCGAGGGTCGCCCCGAGGTGGAACTGCAGGCTCTGCGCGCTCAGTTCGGATGTTCCGAAGTACCCGGGAAAGAGGACCGATCGGAGATCTTCCACCATGCCGATGAGCACGTTCCTCGAAGGCAGGTCTGCTCTTCGGTCTCCCCGCAAAAGCCATCGGGACTCACCGTTGCACTGGCTGCAGAGTTCGGCGACAACTCCCTTCAGATCGATTTCACTCATCACCGTCCTCGAATAGCCATGTGGAGAGATAGCGCTCGCCCGTGTCCGGTACGATCGCGACGATCATCTTTCCCTCGTTTTGGGGTCGCCTCGCGAGCTCGAGCGCGGCCCAGACATTTGCTCCGGACGAGATACCGGCGAGGATGCCCTCTTCCCTGGCGAGCCGGCGGGCCATCTTGCCGGCGTCCTCATGTCGCACCTTGATGATCTCGTCCAGGATGTCCGTGTTCAACACCTCGGGCACAAATCCCGCGCCGATGCCCTGGATCTTGTGGGGGCCGGGCTGTCCGCCGGAGAGCACCGGCGATTCGACCGGCTCCACCGCGACCGCCCGGAAATCGGGCTTGCGCTCCTTGAGCGCCTCGGCCACCCCGGTGATCGTTCCTCCGGTTCCCACACCGGCGACCAGGATGTCCACATTGCCATCGGTGTCCGCCCAGATCTCCTGCGCAGTGGTTCGGCGATGGACCTCGGGATTGGCAGGGTTAGAAAACTGCTGTGGCATTATGTAAGAGTCGTTTGTCTCGACGAGCTCCGTGGCCTTGTCGATCGCCCCCTTCATGCCCTGCGCGCCCGGGGTGAGCACGATCTTCGCGCCGAATGCCACAAGGAGCTTGCGGCGTTCGATGCTCATCGTGTCCGGCATGGTCAGAACGAGCCGGTATCCCCGGGCCGCGCAGATGAAAGCGAGGGCGATTCCAGTGTTGCCGCTGGTCGGCTCCACGATCACTGTATCTTCCCCGATGAGCCCGTCGCGCTCGGCCGCCTCGATCATTGCCAGACCGATTCTGTCCTTGACACTCGAACACGGATTGAATGACTCAACTTTTACAAGAACGTCTGCCTTGAGCTCGCCTGTCACGCGGTTCAAACGCAAGATAGGTGTCCGGCCCACGAGCTCGGTAATACTGCCTGCGATCTGCCCCATCAGGTACCTCTCTGTTTATCTTTACCTTATTGTCCATCTTATTGGTAGGCATTCATTGGGGAGTCAATTGTTTTCCGCGCCTTCCTCGATCCATTGCTTGAGAGCCTGGATCCGATCCTCCGTGAGGGCCGGGAATATTTTCGGCGGCATGTTGGGCACAGCCGTCTTCTCTACTGACGTTATTATCTTGCTGCCCTCGGGATCGCCCGGCTTGATGAAACCGGCGGTCTTGCCGCCCTTCACCACGTCCTCGTAGGTGAGGATGCTCAGATCTCCGTCTGCGTCCTCCCCGTGACAGCGAATGCAGTGATCCATCAAGATGGGATGGACGGTCTTCGAGAACGAGATCTTTCCCTCGTCCGTCTTGTTCACCTCGATAGGATCGGTGCTCCCCCCGGCCGAGGCGCAACCCGCCAATGCAAGCGACAGCGCCGACAGCGCCGTCAACGCGATAATCATGATCGTTTTTTTCACGCCAGACCTCCTTGTAGTTGAATTGAGCATGGATCATTTCTACTTTGCAAAACGGAACGAACCATCGAGGGTGCCGCCTGCGACGAAGCCGTCATGGTTGTCCGGGTCGTCGACCGAAAACAGAGGCGTCACGTAGGGGCTGACGCCGAGCTGGAAATTGAAGGTTTTGCCCGGCCGTTTGAAGTCGAGACCAAAGTAGCCTCCAATCCGAGGCCCCAGTGCCCAGAAAGACGGTCCCCGCTCTTCACCGGAGGGTCCCGATTCGTAATCCGGTCCGTAGTGCAGAACGATTCCGAGGCTCGGGCCCACAATGATATCGACGTCCCCTTCTTGTGGATGCCTGAAGAGCAGTGCCACTTCGGGCTCGAACTGCAACATCTTGAAAGCCGCAGCAAAGAGAATCGGTCTCATGAGCGGCACATTTACCAGGACGCTGATTTGTTCGGTGACTCCGATTTCGGTGAAAAACGAGATCTCCAGCGCCATCCCCCCCTTTGCTCCCGGAGGGCTTGCCACGCACATCCTCACGTCGTCGTAGCGCGCGCCTGCCTGTACCTTGATACCGAAGATTACCTGATCGGCGTACGATTGCTCTTGAGCGTTGCTGTTGCCCGTGAAAGCGACCATGACCAGCATCACGACAAAGAGCATCCTTCCGGCTTTGGCCATCGCATTGCCTCTTATCTGTGTTCCAGCATTCTCTGGTGGATTTTCAGGGTCTCATCCCAATCTTTTTTCTCTTTATCTGTGCTCGGCTCGAAACTCGGTATCCGCCGGGGTTTGCTGTCGGCGTCGATCGCCACCATGAACACAGTCCCGACGCAACAGGGGCGGCGATTCCATTGGGTCTTGTCCAGGGCAAAGACCCGCACCTTTACCCCACAGGTGTGAGTGGAGACGTAGACCACCTGCGCTTCCACTTCAGCGATTTCACCCTTCTTGACGGGAGCCCGAAACTCGAGCGTATCCAGAGAGGCGGTGACGAAATTGCAGCGTGCAAAACGCGCGGCAGCCAGGCCTGCCGCCCTGTCGACCAGAGCCAGGATCTTGCCGCCGAAAGCTGTTCCGTACGGATTGGTGTCACCCGGAAAAATTTCTTCATAGATCGAGATGGGCGATGTATCGAGATTGTTATTGTTCATTTCGATTCCCTTTTAAAGCCAGGCGAAGACAGTTCTGATACAATTGTCAGGCATTTGCATACAACATGCCAGGATGGGTCTTCAGAATACTCAAGACGTTCCCATACATTACTACCTATCATGTCTCGGGTACCGGAAAAACGAGACAATGCAATGAGACAGACCATGTCTCAACAAGTGGATGTACAAGCCGATTCGCTGCGACAGAACGTTGAAATGACTGATAGACACAAGTGACAGGGCAGTGGCACGCTGATTGCGTAAAGGCGAACCGTCCTGAAACCGAGCCTGAACGTAACAGGGGTGCACCATGTCGAAAGAACCGATAGAGAAAGTGGCCGATGGCCTGTTGAAGGCGATACGGGCCGAGCGAGAAGGTCAGCATTTCTACCTGATGGCTGCTCGGACGTGCCAGGATCCCAGGGGACAGGAGGTCTTCGAGCAACTGGCCGCAGAAGAGGCCGGCCACGCAGAGTTTCTGCAAAAGCAATACCGGTCCGTGCTCGACACCGGCAGGCCCGACAAGAACCTCAAGCTCGGCAACCAGATGGATCTCTCGGGGCCGAATCCGATCTTCTCCGATCAAATCCGGTCCCGTCTGAAGGATGCCCATTTCGAGATGACCGCGTTGTCGGTCGGCGCGCAGCTCGAGCTCGACGCCCAGAAGTATTACTCGGAAAGGGCGGCCGAATCGGAGGATATTGTTATCAAGGTGTTCTATTCGGAGCTCGCCGACTGGGAGGCGGGCCACTACCGTGCCCTGCTCACCCAACAAGAATCGCTCAAGGAGGATTACTGGTCGGGCGGCGGGTTCGCTCCTTTCTAGCTGCAAAGAGAGTGTGAAAATGGCCAAGTTAAAGGACATGTTGGTGAAGCGAGAATCATGGTCTGACCTGATCATGGGCAACTACGCGGTCGCCAGGGCGATGATCGACACCGGGACCAGGGTGATCACCACCTTCCCCGGGTCTCCGACGCCCGAGATCGCGGCGGCCCTCGATTCGGTCGACAGGGACAAGCGCGATTACTACTTCGAGTACTCCACCAACGAAAAGGTGGCCCTGGAGATTGCGGCGGGAGCTTCGCTGAACGGGCATCTGTCCACTGTCTTCTTCAAGTCGGTGGGGCTGAACGTGGCGTCTGACTCCCTCATACAGCTGGCGCTGATGGAGCTTGTCGGCGGCATGGTGATCATTCTCGGCGATGACCCGGGAGCGAACTCGTCCCAGAACGAACAGGACAACCGATGGTTTGCCAGGATGTCGTACATCCCGATGCTGGAGCCGGCCAATCCCCAGGAGGCATACGACATGTACCGGGAGGCGGTCAGGCTTTCAAAGGAGCGGCGGATCCCGATCTTTCTGCGTTTGACGACCCATGTGTGCCACGCGCGGGAAGTCGTGAAATTCAACGGCATCGAGACCGGCGCCCCGGACTGGACCCCCAGGTTCGACGCTGCCGCCGGGCCTTACGTCCCCATCGTCAGCACCGTCTTTCCGCTCAAGCGAAAGGCTCTGGCCAAGCTGGCTGACTTCGAGGAGCTGGGCAACGAGTGCAAGCTGAACTTCGTTGTCGCGCCAAACGGCTCGAAGCCCATCGACGGGAAGAGGCTCGGCGTGATCTCCTCGGCGCTTGTGGCCATGTCGGTGCTGGAGAATCTCGAAGAATCGAAGGCATCCGTGGATCTGCTCAAGCTCGGGATGACCTACCCCCTTCCTCGCAAGATGATCACCGACTTTCTGGCCGACCGCGACGAGGTGATGGTTCTCGAGGAGCTGGATCAGGTGCTGGAGAACGAGATCAAGGTGGCCGCATGGGATGCCGGCGCCGATTGCAAGATCCTCTCCCGGAAGGACCGCGAGGACTTCATGGGAGAGCTGGGGCCCAGAAGGACGATGAAGATCCTGTCCGATGTCTGGCCATCGATTTTTGATGCCCCCGCCGAGATTGTCCCCTCGAAGGAGATCTCTGTGCGACTTCCCCAGATGTGCCCCGGCTGCGGTCACAGATCGGCCTTCCACGCCATTCGCAAGGCCCTGGAGGACGACGTCATAACCGTGGCCGACATCGGCTGCCACTCCCTGGGCTTCATGCCTCCGTACAACATGGGAGAGGTGCTGTTCTCCATGGGACACGGCGTCTCCACCGCCTCGGGGTTGTCTATTGGAAACGACACGAGGAAGGTGCTCACCTTCATCGGCGACTCCACCCTGATCCACGCGGGGCTGCCGGGAATCGTCAACGCCGCCAACCACGATCACAACATCACGCTGGTGTTGATGGACAACGGCACCACGGCCATGACCGGTCACCAGCCCCGGTTCGGGTCCGGCGAGGTCGGGGACAAGATCCCCTTCGTCCCGTTGCTGGAGGCCCTCGGGGTGAAGTTCATCAGGGAAACGGACACCTACCAGCAGGCGACGCTCACACAACACATCAGGGACGCCAACGCCCACAAGGGGTTCGCCCTGGTGATCGCGCGGCACCCGTGCATGCTCAAGTTCACGCGCAAGCAGCGCAAGGATATGCCGGACTTGAAGATGCCGAACGTGCGGGTCGACCAGGAGAAGTGCGAGCGAATTTACGAGTGCGTCGCCGAATTCGGTTGCCCGTCGTTCCAGAAAAACGAGGACGGCTCGGTGACGGTCAGCGAGGAGCTTTGCATAGGAGATGGTTCTTGCCTGCAGACCTGCCCGGTTCAGGCACTGTGGCGTCCAAAGCCCGGAGGTGACAAATGAGTTCGTTCAACATTTATATGTGCGGAGTGGGGGGCCAGGGCATCGGCATGCTCTCGGAGGTCCTGTCTCGGGCGTGCCTCGAAGCCGGTCACAATATCATGGGGTGCGACACCCACGGGCTGGCTCAGCGCGGGGGAATTGTTGTCTCCCACCTGAGACTTGGGGATGGGGTGCGGACCCCGCGGGTGCCCGACGGAAGCGCCGATCTGGTGATCGCCCTCGAGCGCCTCGAAGCCCTCCGGGCCGCCGATGCCATGCTCGCAAAGAGCGGCACCGTGATCTACTACGACACGATCTATCAACCCATCCACGTTCGGATGGGAAAGACGAGCTACCCCGAGGCGGACGCGCTGGAAGAAACGGTGAAGACCAGGGGCGGCAAGGTGGAGCGCGTTCAACTCGCCGACATCGATGATCCGAGGATGCAGAACGTGGCTCTTCTGGGACGATTGGCGTCGACGGGTGTTATCGAGGGTGTGAGCGCTCGGGTAGTCGAGCAGGCCCTGCGCGATGCATTGCCAGCAAAAGCCCTCGCCGCAAACCTGGCCGTCTTCGAACAGGCCGCCGAGAAAACCGCCCCTTAACAGGCTCGGGTTCAAGATTCGGTAATGAAAAACGACAAGGTAAGAATCGAGATAGCCGGTCATCCCCATTACAGTTTCGACGTGGCCGGGGGTGGGTCTCTATTTCAGGCGCTGTCCGCGCAAGATATCTCCATTCCCTCTGCCTGCGGCGGGCATGGATACTGCGGTTTGTGCAGGGTCAAGGTGCTGCAAGGCGGGGGTGAAATAAACCCTGGCGAGCAGGCGCATATCATCGGCGATCTTGTTCGGGAGGGGATGCGCCTGTCGTGCCAGGTCAGGGTCGAGCAGAACATAAAAATCGAGTTGCCGCCCGAGGTGTTCAGGGCGAAGAAGTTACGTTGCAAGGTGCGTTCTATTCGCAACGTGGCCACCTTCATCAAGGAGGTCGTGCTCGATCTTCCCGACAACGAAGAGCTGGAGTTCCGCGCAGGTAGTTATGTTCAACTCGAGTGCCCGCCCCACACCGTTCATTATCGGGACTTCGACATCGACGAAAAGCATCGGGGCGAATGGGACAGGCGCGAGCTCTTACACCATGTCTCGACCTGTACCCGGACGGTCATGCGCACATACTCCCTGGCCAACTACCCGGGCGAGCAGGGAATCATCATGCTCAACGTGCGCATCGCTGCTCCGCCGCGTGAAGCCCTGTACGCCCGCCCGGGTATCGCCTCGTCCTATATCTTCAGCCTCAAGCCTGGTGACGAGGTCACCGTTCTCGGCGCTTTTGGAAACTTCTTTGCCGCGGATACGGATGCGGAGATGTGCTTTGTGGCAGGGGGAGCGGGGATGGCGCCCATGCGTTCGCACATATTCGATCAGTTCAGACGGTTGAAGACGACGAGGAAGGTGACTTTCTGGTACGGCGCGAGGAGTCTCTCGGATGCGTTCTACGTGGATGAATTCGATGGTCTGGCGCGTGAGCATGACAACTTCGATTGGACGCTGGCGCTCTCTGCTTCCGTTCGCGAGGACAAATGGACAGGCGAAACGGGATTGATCCACCGCGTCCTCCATGACAATTATCTGAAGAACCACCCGGCGCCGGAAGACATTGAGTACTACCTTTGCGGACCGCCCGCCATGAACTCTGCGGTCACGAAGATGCTGGTGAATCTGGGTGTCGAAAAGAAGAACATCATGTTCGACGATTTCAGTTAGCCTGTTTGATGCGCCGCGCCCTGATGAGGGCGCGGTCAGGATTCTTTCGGCCAAGCCCCGAGGGCTTCAAGACAGTATTCGATCTCCCCTCCCCGCAATGGGGAGGGGCCGGGGGTGGGGTCGGTTATCCCGTCTCGACATCGAATTCGGGGATATCGAACCAGTAGCCGCTACCCTTGATCGCATCGAGCTCTGCGTTGACCAGCGCCAGGTGTCCGGATTCGATCTCGACAAAACGCTCGAAGAAGCTTTTTGCCTCGTCGGGAAGCTTCTCCACCAGCCCGGCGTAGAACCGGCTGGTCTCGGACTCGATCGCTGCGGCCGTTTCCAGGGCTCCGAGCTCGGCAGTCGCAGTTTCTTTCACGTCGCCGCTCGCCAGTTTGCCGACTTCCTTTTCGATCCAGTCGAGGGAGGGTAGCGTAGTTTCGAGATCTTCCGCCGAGAGCTTGTTGCCTTCCTTCCAGTCCTTGAGCTTCTTCTCCAGGTACTTGACGTGATCGTTTTCCTCGCTGGCCATGAGTCCGAATACCCGGCGGGCGACGGGATCTTTCGCGGCGTCCTGGGATTCCACGTAGTGCTCGCGAATTCTGATCTCATACTCGATTGCCGTTATTATCGCTTCTTCGATTTGCATGACACTTCACCCTTTCTTGAATTGGATCTCACAATAATGCCTAGCAAATCCCAAGCCAACCGCGGAACGCCCCCCGTTGGCTATTTTCGTCAGGAATGTATCATTGTATTCTCTGTTTTGAGACAGTTGGTGAGACACTTTTGTGGAGATCCAGGGAATAATGGGTGGCACGGTGTTTGCTCTTGCCGTGGTATGTCCCGACTTCTGGATTTCAGCGGAAACAGATTGGGTAAAGTACAAGGAGGAAACGATGGATAGAATATCGTCTATAGAGTTGGCTATAACAAACGAGCACACGGAAATGGAATACTATCTGGGGCAAGCGCGTCGGTCCAAAAACCCGGTGGCGAAGTTGCTCTTCGAAACTCTGGCAGCGGACGAAAAGGAGCATATGGTGCGCATCGAGGGGTTGCATCGCAAGCTCACTGCAGACGGCTCATGGCCGGACGACCTACCGATAGAGGTGGCGGGCACCGAAATCCTCGGGCGGGTCAACGAGCTCATGGAAGAAAAGGACACCTCTGCCTCGCACGACGATGATGATATTGCGGCTCTGGAGAAAGCCGCGAAGGGGGAGGCGGATGGATCCAAGTTTTACAAGGAGTTGGCGCAGGTTTGCGATAACCCGAAGGAGAAAATATTCTTCGAGTTCCTCGCGAAAATCGAGCGCGAGCACCTGCTCTCCATACAGGATTCCCTCTTCTATTTGAGGGACCCGGAGGCCTGGTTCGAGGAAAAAGGTCGTTCCAGTTTCGACGGTGGTTAGTACGAGACAGGGAAGTCCGGTCACCCGCGTAACCGAGCTTCTCGGAATCGACTATCCAATCGTGCAAGGCGGAATGGTGTGGGCGTCGGGGTGGAGGCTGGCGGCGGCGGTCTCCAACGCAGGGGCCCTGGGGCTCATCGGGGCCGGCTCGATGGACTCGGGACTGCTGGAGGAACACATCGTGAAACTCGGGGCGGCGTGTGAAAAGCCCTTCGGCGTGAACATTCCCGTTTCCAATAAAAGAGCCGGCGATCTGATCGATGTGTGCCTGCATCACAGGGTGCCAGTAGTCTTCACTTCCGCCGGTGGGCCCGGCGTGTACACCGATCGGTTGAAAGCGGCAGGCGTGAAGGTGGCGCACGTGGTGCCCAGCGACAAGCTCGCTCGCAAGGCGGAATCAGCCGGGTGTGACGCGGTCGTTGCGGAGGGCACCGAGGCGGGTGGGCACAACGGGTTGCAGGAGATAACCAGCATGGTTCTGTGGCCGTCGGTTGTGGACGCAGTGAAGATTCCGGTCATCGCTGCAGGCGGTATTGCGGACGGACGCGGGATGACTGCAGCCCTTGCGCTCGGCGCGGAAGGTGTTCAGGTGGGGACCCGCTACGCGCTCACCGAGGAGTCCAGCGCCCACGACGCGTACAAGGAGGCCGTCCTGCGATCCGAGCAGGGAGACATACCCCTGTACCTGCGCTCTTACATGCCGACACGGGCGATAGCCAACGAATACGTGAAGTCGGTCATTAGCGCGCAGCGAGATGGCGCCACCGACGGGGAACTCGCGCGGATTCGAGGCGTGGGGCGATCGAGAATGGGGATCTTCGAGGGCGATCTCGAACAGGGCGAGCTGGAGATCGGGCAGGTGGGGAGCAGCGTGGAAAGAATTGTTTCCGCAAGGGAAGTCACACTGGAGATGATCGCCCAATACAAACGGGTGATCGAGCGATTGTCATATGAGATGACACCATGAACTCGATTTTAATTGGGGTGGCGCTCATCTGATGTTTTGGCACACGTGTTGCAAAAACATTTGGCAAGCACTCAACGCTCATGTAGATCGTTAAGCACGGGCAAAAAATGGAGATTTCAAAATGAAAAAGTACGAATGCGATGCATGCGGTTGGGTCTACGACGAGGAAAAGGGTCACCCGGCGAGTGGAGTCGAGCCGGGGACCAAGTTCGAGGATATTCCCGAGGATTGGGTATGCCCCTTGTGTGGTGTCGGCAAGGACGGCTTCAGCGAAGTGTGAGCAACCAGTACGGCTTTAACCCCATCCCGGCCTTCCCCTGTGAGGGGAAGGGGAAGTTGATGGAAGCCGGCTTTAATAAGGAGGATCAGATGAATGAACTCAATACCGTTAATGAGATATTAGATTATGCCATCCAGATGGAGCAGGACGCGGTCGATCTCTACACGGATCTCGCCGGCAAGGTGAAAAACGAAGCGACAAAGAAGACCTTCCTGGAATACGCAAACGAGGAGCGTGGCCACAAGACAAAGCTCCAGAGGGTGAAGGGCGGCAGGAAGCTCATCGACGCGGAGCAGAAAATACAGGATCTCAAGATCTCCGACTATACCAACGATGTGGTGCTGGATGACAACCCCAGCTATCAGGACGTGCTCCTCTTCGCCATCAAACAGGAGAAGCAGGCCTACAGGCTCTACATGGACCTGGCGGCGGCCACCGATGACGCCGAGCTGAAGGAGACCATGATCGGCCTGGCCAACGAAGAGGCGAAGCACAAGCTCAGATTCGAAATTGAGTACGACGACCACGTGCTCGTTGAAAACTAGTTTTCACGCACAGCAGTTTGTTTTTTAGCACGATTCCATCAACGGTTTCTTTGAGGAGGAACATGCAATGTTGGACAAGAAAATAGAAGAGGCCATAAACGGCCAGATAAACGCCGAGATATATTCATCGTACCTGTACTACTCGATGTCGGCGTACTTCGATTCCGTGAGTTTGAGTGGTTTTGCCCACTGGATGCGCGCGCAGGCGCTGGAGGAGATGACGCACGCTCACAAGTTCTTTGGTTACATTAACGATCGCGGCGGCAGGGTGGTGCTCTCCGCTATTGAAGCACCGCAGCTGGAATGGGATTCGCCCACCGCGGTGGCCGAACATGTTTACAATCACGAGGTGCTTGTCTCCGGGCTGATAAACAAACTGATGGACCTCGCGCTGTCGCTGAGCGACCACGCTACGGCCAACTTCCTTCAGTGGTTTGTCGCGGAGCAGGTGGAGGAGGAGGCGTCGGCGGATGAAGTGGTGCAGAAGTTGAAGCTCGTCGACAAGAAGGAGGGCGGCCTGTTCATGCTCGACCAGGAGATGGGCAAGCGCGCATTCACCCTGCCGCCCGAGTTGACGGGGGGCGCGTGATGGACTCGTCGTTCAGGGCGGTCAAGATCTCCGATAGCGTCTACTGGGTGGGCGCGATCGATTGGGGGGTGCGCAGCTTTCACGGGTACCTCACCTCCCGCGGAACCACGTACAACGCGTTTCTGGTGATCGCGGACAAGGTGACCTTGATTGACACGGTGAAGGCGAGTTTTGGCGAGGAGATGATGGCCAGGATCTCTTCGGTCATCGATCCGAGCAAGATCGACTTCATAATCTCCAACCACTCGGAAATGGATCACACGGGCTATCTCCCGCAGGCGATACAAGCGATGAACCCCAGCCGGGTTTTCGCGTCCCCGATGGGACAAAAAGCCCTGGGGATGCACTTTCACTGGGATCAGGAAATTGAGGTGGTGAAGACCGGCGACAAGATAGACCTGGGCAACAAGACTCTGAGCTTCGTGGAGGCCCGGATGCTCCACTGGCCCGACAGCATGTTCACGTACCTCGAGGACGAGGGCGTCCTTTTCACCAACGACGTTTTCGGCATGCACATAGCTTCGAGCGAGCGCTTCGCCGACGAGATCGACCTGTCGGTATTGAAGTACGAGGGCGCCAAGTACTACGCGAACATCATCTTGCATCTTTCTCCAATCGTGACGAAGTTCCTCGAGAAGCTTCCTTCCTTCAATCTGGACATGAAGATCATCGCGCCGGATCACGGGCCGATCTGGAGGCGGGATCTGAATCAGGTCGTGGAGTGGTACTCGGGCTGGGCCGAGCAGAAACCGACGAACAAGGCCGTGGTGGTCTTCGACTCGATGTGGGAGAGCACAGCCAAAATGGCGCGGGCGGTGGGGGACGGCCTCACCGAAAACGGCGCCTCGGTCAAGCTCATGCCTCTCGGCGGATCCCACCGGAGCGACGTCATTACCGAGCTGCTGGATGCCGGCGCGCTGCTGGTGGGCTCGCCGACCATCAATAACCAGATTTACCCAACTGTTGCGGACGTGATGAACTACCTGAAGGGTCTCAAGCCCCAAAATCTCATCGGCGCGACCTTCGGCTCCTACGGCTGGAGCGGCGAGGCGGTGAAGCATCTGGATCAGATCATGCAAGAGATGAAAGTGAATCTGGTCCAGGAGGGATTGCGAGTGAAATACGTTCCGGCCGAGGAAGACCTGGCGACTTGCAGAGATCTGGGCGCTGCCGTTGCCGCCAGGCTGGTGTCCACGCGAAATCAAATTGACGGATAACAACAACTCAGTACTGCGTCCGCCACACAGCGTTTTTGAGGAACTGTATGCAAGATACAACCATCGCAGGTTCGTTCATCCGGATCCGCTAGAATTTCTTTACGCATATGACGATCTTCGCGATCGGGAGATCGTGGCGCTCATCGCATCATCCCTCGCTTATGGTCGAGTTCAACAGATCTTGAGGAGCGTATCGATCGTGCTAGAGGCGATCGGTTCTCCCCTGCGCTATGTCCGAACAACTTCAAGACCAAAGATGAAGCGTCACTTTCGCAACTTCAAGCACCGTTTTACAACCGGCGACGAGGTGGCCGATCTCCTCTTCGGCATCGAGCGTGCGGTCGAGAAACACGGCTCACTGGGCAATTGCTTCGCCCGCGGAATCGACCGAAGAGACAAGACTGTGAAAAGCGCGCTTGGCCATTTTGCGACCGAGTTGACCGCGCCTGTCGGCAATATGAAAACGAGCTTGATTCCGGATCCCAAAAAGGGCAGCGCCTGCAAACGGCTCAACCTGATGTTGCGATGGATGGTGAGAAGAGATGATGTGGATCCGGGTGGATGGGATCAGATTGACAAATCCATGCTGATAGTCCCCCTGGATATCCACATGCACCGCATCGCCATTGAGCACGGCCTGACCAGACGCAAGAACGCGAACATGCGGACCGCTCTCGAAGTCACAGATGCCTTTGCCAGGTACTCAGCGGAAGATCCCGTTCGATACGACTTTGCGCTGACTCGCCCCGGAATAGGCGGCCACTGATACTTGGCTGACGCTGTTCATCTCGGTTCAAAGATATGGCTCTATGCCGAAGGCTCGAGGGCGGGATCCAGGAAGCGGGCAGCGAGGTAAATGGGTTTTGCACAAAAGTCATCAACATAAATACCTGAAGAGGTAATAAGTGGTATGACTTATTCACTATTCAGGGAGAAAAGGTCGCCAGTTTGAGTTTCTCCACCATGCCTTCCCCCGTGTGAGTAGATCCCGAAATAATGCGTTGCCAAACCACGCAAATGCGTGGTATATGCGCGCAAGATGAATACTCTGGCGCAGATACTTTCCTCACGCGTTCGGGCTAGTATTTTTCAGCTTCTCTTCGGTCTTGGGGAAACTGAAATACATGTTCGGGAGTTGGCGAGGCAGTCGGAATTTGCCGAAGCCAGCCTGCGACAAGAGTTGCGCAAACTACTGCGCCTCGAGTTGGTTTCTGATCGCCGTAGCGGCAACAGAGTCTACTTCAGAGCAAACCGAGACCATCCTCTCTATCCCGTCATCCACCAACTTGTCATCAGGACGATTGGCCTCGTTGAAGTCCTGGCTGTGGCACTTGCAAAGGCGGATATCGCCATTGCGTTCGTTTTTGGCTCGGTTGCTCAATCCAGGGAAGTTGGTCACAGTGATGTTGATCTCATGGTCATCGGTGAAATCGGATTGCGTAAACTGACATCTCTTCTTTCAGGCACTTCCGAAAAAATCGGACGGGAAATCAATCCACATGTAATGACGGAGGATGAGTACCGCAAGAGAGTGAAGTCGGAAGACCACTTTGTCACAAATGTACTCGATGGACCCAGGTTGTTCATCATAGGGACTGAAGATGACTTTGAAGCAATGGGAAAGTAACGCCTGGCTGAGGCCCGAGCCGACAAGCAAGAAGGAGGTCGCCAATCTCCTGGCAATTGTCGACCGCGATCTCAAGGACGCAACAGGGTCAATCTCCCCGGACTGGCAGTTCGGCATCGCATACAACGCAGCATTGAAATTGTGCACTGTGCTCCTTCGAGCCGAAGGATACCGGCCAGTGCATGGACTCCAGCACTACCGAACATTGATGGCTATGCCTTTGATTCTGGGAGACGAGAAGCAGGGAGATGCGAACTACCTCGATTCGTGCCGCAAGAAACGGAATGTTGTCGAATACGATTATATAGGTGGCGCTTCAGAAAAAGATGCGAAGGAACTTCTCCAGTTCGCCAAGGATCTGCGTCGTGAAGTCCTCGCCTGGCTGAAGGAAAACCATTCTGAATTCTTGTAGCTCGCGGAGCAACCAATAACTGTTTTTCCAATGATAGATCAGTCAGATGTTTCAACAGCAATCCTGGGCGCAAACAGCAGGTACAAAGACGGCAATACAAACAAAGTCAGCAAGGTCGCCGTGATGAGACCGCCGATGACAACGACAACAAGCGGCCGTTGAATTTCGGCGCCGGGGCCGACCGCGTAAACCATGGGTGCCAATCCAAGCACCGTAGTCGCAGCGGTCATCAAGAGCGCGCGAAAGCGCAAACCGCATGCCTCAACGATGGCTTCACGCATCGGCCTTCCGCTCCCACGAAGCTGATTGATGAATGTGACCAGCACTGTTCC
The DNA here is from genome assembly GCA_030621515.1 of Deltaproteobacteria bacterium. GTDB lineage: Bacteria > Myxococcota_A > Polyangia > JAAYKL01 > JAAYKL01 > JAUVAN01. Next base: position 23,107 of record JAUXHN010000008.1, read on the forward strand.
ATTTTGAACCGCCACCCCGAACAGGGCGATGAATCCGACAGTGGATGGAACGTTGAGAGTAATTCCCAGCAGGAGCATGGATAAAACTCCTCCCACCAGCGCAAACGGCAGGTTGATCAGAACCAGAGCGGAGGATTTCAGATTACCAAGCGCGAAAATCAGCATGATAAAGATCAACAGAATGGACATTGGCACGACGACGCCCAGGCGTTTCATGGCGCGCTGCTGGCTCTCGAAGGTGCCGCCGTATTCGATCCAGTAACCCGAGGGCAGGTCATCGGAGAGGTCATTCAATCGGCGCTGCGCCTCGGACACGAAACTTCCCAGATCACGTCCGCGAATGTTTGCCTCGACTACAACCCGGCGCATACTGTTCTCGCGGCTGATCTGAGCCGGGCCTTCCACACGCCGAATTTTTGCCACCCGCTCCAACGGCACCCTGGCTCCGTCGGGGGAGGAGAGTAAAAGAGTATTGATAGCTTCGATACTGTTGCGGCGATTTATCGGAAAACGCACCTGGACGCCGAACCGTATTTGTCCATCGACCATTTCAGTGGCAACTTTGCCGCCAATGGCTGTTTCGACGAGTCTGTTCAGGTCTGCCATGCTCAAATTGTAACGAGCCATCTCCCGCCGATCGGGGATGATCTCCAGCTGGCTGAACCCGGCTACCTGCTCGACGCTCACGTCTTTCGCGCCGGGAATACCACGCAGGATAGCCGCGACAGCGTCGGCCTTTTCCTTGAGAAGATCTATGTCACGACCGAACACCTTGACGGCCAGATCGCTTTTCACACCGGAGATCAGTTCGTTGACACGCAGAGCGATGGGCTGGCTGAAGGCCAGGCGGATACCGGGGATGCGCTCAAGTCTTGTCTGAATATCCCGGACAAGTTGCTCCTTGTCGCGCCCGGTCGTCCATTTGGATTCAGGATGCAGCATGATGAGCAGATCGGTTTGTTCCGGTCCCATGGGGTCTTCCGAGATCTCGGCACGACCTGTTTTGGACACGACCGTCTTGACCTCCGGGAAGGTCAGAAGTTCCTTTTCCATGAAGTCAGAGGTCTTGATCGAACCCGCCAACGAGGCGTTTGGTAAACGAACCACGTTGACGGCAATAGCGCCCTCGTCCAATTCCGGCAGGAACTCCATGCCCAGAAAAGGAATTGAGGCCAGGGCCGCCATGAACATGGCAAAAGCCGCGATGAGCGTGGCCTTTCGGTGATCCAGCACAGCGTTCAACAGGCGAGTGTATCGCCTGCGCACGGCGGTATAAACACGCGATTCCCCGGCCGCCAGTCCAGATTTCATCAAGTATGAAAGAACGACCGGAACAATAGTCAGGGCGGCGATCAGGGAGCCCAACATGGCAAAGATCATGGTCGTTGCCAGTGGCTTGAACATCTTGCCTTCCATGCCTTCCAGAGTGAACAAGGGCACGAAAACCAGCACGATGATGAGGATGGAGAAAACGATGGGCCGGGCGACTTCCACAACCGCTCGGGTAACGACCCGCGAGCGATCGCCGTTGGGATTGTCGCGCAAATGCCGGGTGACATTCTCCGTGACGACGATTGAGCCGTCGACGACCATGCCGATGGCGATTGCGAGGCCTCCGAGAGTCATCAGGTTGGCGCTGAGATCAGCGAGTTCCATGAATGTAAAAGCAAGAAGGGCCGTCATGGGTAGACTGAAAGCAGCTGTAATTGCCGCGCGCAGGTTGCCGATCAGCAGGAAAAGGACGAGGACGACGAAGAATCCGCCCTGCAACAACGCACCGCCGACAGTGCGGATAACGCCGGCGACCAGTTCGGTGCGGTCATAGAAGATGTTGAAACCCACACCTTGCGGCAAGGCTCGCTCTATCGAAGGCAACGCGGCCTTGACACGCTCCACGACCTCCTTTGAGTTCTCACCCTTGAGCATGATTACCATGCCCGCGACGACCTCTCCCTTGCCGTCCCGTGATACGCCGCCGAGTCGGGTCACGTGGCTTTCCACGACATCTCCAATCTCGCGAATTGTGATGGGAGTGCCGTCCTTTGCGTGCAGAACGACGTTGCGAATATCTTCCGCAAAGCCGAACAACCCCACGTTGCGGATATTCTCCTGCTCCCAGCCTCGAACAATGAAGGAGCCTCCGGCGTTGGCGTTGTTGGCCTCCAGCGACTCGACAACTTCGTCGAGCGTCAGGCTGTATTTCAGGAGGCGGTCGGGATCGACGCGCACCTCAATCTGGCGCACCAATCCGCCAAAACTGTTGACCTCGTTGACGCCGGGGATCGTTCGCAGTCTTGGAGCCACCAGCCAATCCTGCATGGTGCGCAGCTCGGTCAAATTGTGACGGTCACTTTGCAAGGTGTACTGGAAGACTTCACCGAGGCCGGTGCTGATCGGTCCCATTTCCGGTTCAACTCCCGGCGGAAGATGTTCCCTTGCCAGTTGCAGACGCTCGAAAACCAGTTGCCTGGCGAAATAGGTGTCCACATGATCTTCGAAGATAACGACTACCTGGGAGAGCGACGTCTTTGACATGGAGCGCACGAGCTTGACGTGCGGCAGGCCCCCCATGACGGTTTCGATGGGAAAGGTCACCTGCTGTTCGATGTCCAGAGGTCCGAGGCCTTCGGTTTCCGTAAGAATCATGACCTGCTGGTTGGAGGCATCGGGGAACGCGTCTATGGGAAGGCGTACCCACGATATCAATCCAATTACAATGGCCAGGGCTGCGCCGATCAGCACCATCAGGCGGCGGCGCATGATGAATTCAATCATGTTGATTTCCCTCAATGTGCACAGCCTGCGCCCATCTTCGAGCGCAGCACGTCGGATTTCATGAGGAAGGCGCCGTCGGCGACAACCACCTCGCTGCCATCGAGGCCATTTGTTACCTCGACAAGACCGTCAAAGGTCCTTCCCGTAACTACCGGACGTCGCACGTAGTATTCACCCTCGTGATGAACAAAGACGAAAGTCCGACGATCGTCCTCGAGCGTGGCGCTTTTCGGTAAGGTAAGTGCCGACTCGTCGCCCGGAAGAAAGATCTTCACCCCGGCGAACATTCCGGCCAGCAAGCGCCCTTCTGAATTCGGCACCGCGATGCGCAGCTTGACCGTGCGAGACGACTCGCTCATTGCGGGGCTGACGAAATCCACGGTCCCTGGAAAGTGTTCGCCTGGGAAAGCCTTGACGTCGATCTGAGCTTTTAGACTCTGCTGCGCCTGCCCGCGCGTGACGCGCGCGACGTCCTGTTCGTAGAGATCGGCCCAGACCCACAGCGAAGAGTTTTCGCCGATCGTCGCAATCGATGTCTCCGGCCTTGCAATCTCGCCTGCAACCGCGTGCATTTCGAGCACCGTACCCGCCGCCGGCGCGCGCAAGACGAGCCTTCCCCTCGATTTTGCCCGGGTCAGAGCGCGAGCAGACGACGGGGCCATGCCAAGCCTGACGAGCTTTCCGAATGCGCCGTTTGTCCGAATCTGAGCCGCATCCAGCTCCTGTCCGGCCAGTAGCAGCTCTTTCTCCGATGAAATGGCTTCCTTTCTCAGAGCATCTACTCGATCATGATTGCGTCGAGCGAGTTTGAGAATTCCCCGAGCCTCGAGATAAGCAGCCTCTGCATCACCCACAGCTACCGATTCGAGATCGATCAGAGGTTGGCCCGGCTCGACCCTGTCACCGAGCATGACGTGAACCTTCCTGATGATCCCCTCTGTCTGGGTGCTCAAATGGGTAACGCGCCGTTCGTCGAACTGCACCTCTCCTGTGAGAGCAAGAGGAACGGAAACTGATCTCTTTTCCGGCTTCACGGTTTTGAAAAGGCCGCCGTCAAAGAGATCCGCGCAAGCCTTGACAACACCTACTTCATAGCGACATTCGTCGCATTCATGGGTCTTGATGTTGTGCTCGCAGGAAGCGGCGAAGAGCTCTGCAACAGGCCGGTCGAGATCAGAAACCTCGTTCTCCTCGTGGCCCTCATTGTCATGGCCTTCATGGTCCCTGGCGTCGTCGTGTCTCGATTCCCCGGAGCAGGCCGCCAGAGTCAACGAGACCAGCGCGCCGATAAGTAGATTCTTGTGGAATAGATCATTCATTGTGATTCCTCCCCGGCAATTGCGCGCAGGCGACTGCAGTCGATCTGCGCCTGGGCGAGTGTGCTGAGAAATTGTCCCCTGGTTTCGAGCAGAGTACGGCGAGCGTCGATCACTTCGAGGAGAGTCGCCTCGCCGAGCTGATAGGTCCGTTCGATCACCCGGGCAGCGAACTCCGCTCGCGGCAGGATCCGTTCACTATAGCGGGTTGCGAGCATCACGCCCGCCTGACACTGCGACTGGGCTTCGACGGCGCGGATCTCGAGCTCGAGCCGCTCGAATTCGAGCTTGTTCTTTTGCGCGGCCAACATGTGCTGCGAGCGTTGGATATTGCCGGTGTTCCAGTTCCACAGCGGCAGTTCGAAAGCCAACCCGACGCCGTAAGCTCTGCGGTCCAACTCGTGATCCGTGAATATTTCGACGGCAAGGGACGGTGCCCGTGCCCTGCGTTCAACAGTGACGTCGGCCTCGAGTGCGTTGACGCGTGCCCTGGCGGCATCCAGATCCGGGTGCTTTGCAGCCCTTTTTCTGGCTGTTTCCAGCGTTACCGGGACTGGCAGCTGGTTTAGGTCGGCTACTGCCACGAGGTGCTCGCCGTTATCGGAACCAAACCATATTGCGAGCGCAGCGCGATTGGAAATCATTGCCAACCTGGCTGTTTCGAGCTCACCGGCGATCTTCTCTGCCTCCACCTCCACACGCGTTGCCTCGACAGGACGTACCTCACCCTCCTCAACTCGCCGCCTGACGGTTGTCGATAGTGTGGCCATCTGGTCATTGAGTTCACCCAGGGCGGCGACTCGCTCCTGCGAGTAGATGAGGGTCCAGAACAAAACGCGAAGTTGCTTGAGGACTCCACGGCGCAGCGCTTCGGTTTGCGCATCCGCAACATCCACCCGGGCGTGGGCGGCGTCTACCCTGGAGCTGCGTTGCGCGATCCAGCCCAGCGGGATCGAAAGAGCGACCCCCCACTCGACCCTCGACGCGGAGTTGTATATCGCCCGACCGTAAGCTGCGGTGGCCTCCACGCTCGGATTGGGTACGGCCCCGGCCGCGTCTGCCGCAGCATGTGCTGCCGCTATCTCGTGTCGGCCTGCGCCGATTTGCGGATGATCATCGACGAGTTTGACGATATCCTGCCAGGTGATCTCGATTTCGGGATTCGCGGAGGTATCCGGGGGCACGGCGATCAGAAACAAGATTATTGCAACCGACCAGGAGATGCAGGTCGTTACCAGGTTTATGTCATTCATTTTATATAATCCTCATATCAACGCCATCACGCATCACGAGCCATGCGGGACCGTCTCATCTTGTGTCGACAGATCGCCGGCTTCGCCGAATTGATCGAACGAAGGGCAAACCTTCTTTATATGAAAGGGCTAGGCTCGCGGTGGACGGAAGATGCCTCGGTGGATTCCGGAAGGAAGGGGGGCATCGAAAGAAAAGAATTCGTGCTTCGTCGTATTGGTGTCGATCCTGACGAAGGTAGCCGCAAATATGCAAAGTGCGAGAATGTGTCCCGGGCAACAAAGGCACGGGCAACTGTTGTCACATGGTCCGTCCTCATCGCCATCCGGGCAGGGGACTCCCTCGCCATGAGACGTTGCGGATGCGTGGCTCTCTTGTGAAGCTGCGACAGGCAACGCCGGAATGATGACGGAGACGAGAAGGATCGTCATCACCAACAATGATAGGAGGCGTTTGCTCATAACCAATGTATATTATCACATTTGAACAAGAAGGCGACTAAATCACTCAACAAAGTAGACTTTGAGGCGTTGTTCGATATCATCGCGTACTTCACAAAAAACCCTGAGGCGATCTTCGGGCGATCCGTCTACCGCAGCAGGGTCGGGCAAACCCCAGTGAATTTGTTCGGCAGTTCCGAGAAAGGTCGGGCATACTTCCTGAGCGCACAGAGTTATCACTGTAGTGACCGACTCGGCGTCAATGTCGTCCACAGTCTTGGAAAAGTGAGCAGAGATGTCGATACCCACGTGGGAAAGCGCCTCGATGGCCTCGGGCCTGACAGATGTTGGGTTGGATCCGGCTGAGGAAATCTTCACGCCGGCCGGCGCCATCGACCTCGCCAACCCCTCAGCCATCTGACTTCGCGCCGAGTTTGCGACGCACATGAACAGTATGTGTTTGCTCATGTCGTTAATCCGCGAACCATCGTTCGCGCTACTCGTTGGGCTTCCACACCTTCCAGACATTGCCCACCAGTTCGGGGCCGACTTTCAGGATCGGCTTGCCCGGCTCCCAGCCGGCGGGGCAAACTTCTGCTCCCTTTGTGGCGCGCACGTGCTGGAAGGCCTGAACCTGCCGTATGGACTCGCTTACGTTTCTTCCAACCGGCGGGGTCAGAATTTCCATTGCCTGAATGATGCCGTCCGGGTCGATGATGAAACGCCCCCGCACATCCACTCCCGAGGCTTCATCGTAGATACCGTACACCGATCCGATACGCCCGCCCGCGTCGGAGAGCATCGGGAAGGGGAATCCTCCGTCCACCATCCTGGACAGCTCCTGCTCCTGCCAGACCTTGTGCACGAAGCGACTGTCCGTGCTGCACGACAGAACCTGCACGCCCAGCTTGTTGAACTCCTCGGCCTTGTCGGCGACCGCCGACAGCTCGGTCGGTCAGACGAAGGTGAAATCGCCGGGGTAGAAACAGAGAAAGACCCACTTGCCCCGGAAGTCCGAGAGTTTTACGTTTGTGAACCCGCCCTCGTGATATGCTCCCGCGCCGAAATCGGGCGCTTCTTTTCCCACCATGACATTCATCTTCGTCTCCTTCGTTGTTACGTCGCCCACAGGCGATTCCGAGGGTTCGGGTTTCTGGTCGATCGGCCCCTGGCCCGGTTCAACACAGCCTTGCGGTTTATCTTCGTTCATGATCCTCCCTCTCGATACATCGTTCAGTTCCCCTCCATCATTGCGGCGATATCGCCCTGAACATCACCGATGGGTTTGATGTCGAAATTATCCACCAGTACTTTTACCACGTTGGGAGAGATAAATGCCGGAAGAGTCGGGCCCAGCCGGATGCCCTTGACGCCCAGGTGCAGCAGCGCCAGCAATACGGTCACGGCCTTTTGCTCGTACCATGCGATATCGAAAGAGATGGGCAGCTCGTTGATGTCGTCCAGCCCGAAGACCTCCTTGAGCTTGAGCGCCACCACGGCGAGTGAATACGAATCGTTGCACTGTCCTGCGTCGAGGACCCGGGGAATTCCGCCGATGTCGCCCAGATCCAGCTTGTTGTAGCGGTATTTTGCGCAACCGGCAGTCAGGATGATGGTGTCCTTCGGCAGGTTTTGCGCCACCTCGGTGTAGTAGGAACGGCCCTTCTGGCGGCCGTCGCAGCCGGCCATAACCACAAATCGTTTGACGGCGCCGCTCTTGACCGCATCGACGATCTTGTCGGACAGGGCCAGGATCTGTGCGTGGGCGAAACCTCCGGTGATCTGGCCCGACTCGAGCCCGGTGGGCGGCTCACAGTTGCGGGCCATTTCGATGATGGCGGAGAAGTCCTTTTTGCCTCCTTGTGTTCGGTCCTGGATGTGTGTCACGCCGGGATAGGCCACTCGCCCCGTAGTGAAGATGCGTTCTTTGTAGGCATCCTTGACCGGTACGATACAATTGGTGGTGAGCAGGATGGGGCCGTTGAAGGTGGCGAACTCCTTTTGTTGCTGCCACCAGGCATTTCCGTAGTTGCCCACGAGGTGATCGTACTTCTTGAGAGCCGGATAATAGTGGGCCGGCAGCATCTCGCCGTGGGTGTATATATCGACACCGGCGTCCATGCTCTGCTCGAGCAGTTCTTCCAGATCCTTGAGGTCATGGCCGGAGATCAGGATGCCGGGGCGGTCGCGAACACCGATCTCTACCTGGGTTATTTCCGGTTGACCGTAAGCAGCGTTGTTGGCCGTATCGAGCAGGGCCATGGCGGTCACCGCGAATTCGCCCGCTTTCATGACCATGCCCACCATCTCGTCTTGTGTCAGGTCTTTCGTCGTGGAGGCCAGCGCTTCGAACAGGAAGTTGTAGATGGCAGGGTTCTCGTGGCCGAGCACGGCGGCGTGATCGGTATATGCGGCGATGCCTTTCAGACCGTAGATCAGCAGCCAGCGAAGGGAGCGCACATCCTCGTTCTCGGTGGCCAGGATCCCCACCGAGGCGGCCCTGTCCGAGAACGCGTCCGGAGCGCCTGTCCATGTGGCGGCATCGTGATCCGGCCCGGCGCCGTTGTGCAGGGCCCTGGCCTCGTCGCGCACTTTCAGAGCTTGACCTATGACCCTGGAGACGTGATCTGCGTCGAAATCCACGTTGGTGATCGTGGAGAATAACCCCTCGGCCGTGAACCGACCGATTGAAAGCGGGATTTCCACACCGGCGTCTCGAGCCGTCTGCGCGTGCAGCGCTATTCCCGTTAACGTGTGAATCAAAAGATCTTGAAGATTGGCGGTGGGCTCTTCCTTGCCGCACACCCCTCGTTTCGTACAACCGATGTTCTTCACGGTCTCCTGACACTGAAAACAAAACATGGACATTGCAGCCTCTCCTTTCCGAAGTCGTTCGCGCCGCAAAAGGCGCGGTCGAAGTAATCTCGTGGCTTCCTACCCATAGTGACCCCAATGCCCATGTCAATACCTGATGAAACTGCATTCTTCGAAGACACAGCGTAAAGATGTGGTACTATCCCCTGAAAGGTTCAGGTCCATGAGATGAATAGGGAGCTAAATGGGAAATACCGGATTCTACAAACACGAGAAACGACAAAAAGAGCTGGCCAAGCAGAAGAAGAAACAGCAAAAGCTCGCGCGCAAGCGGCAGCGGGCCGAAGATCGGTCGCCGGATTCCGAAAACGAAGTCGACGACCCGGACGAGGAGACATCGAAATAGGATCGGGAGCCGAGTCGGTCATAACTTGGAAAAGTCGCGTATTCTCAGTGACGCGCGGCCCGAACCGTTATATAATGCATTCAAGTCCCGCTCGGTGGTCCGTGCGGTCTTCGAGTCTGCGCGAAACACGTCCGGGCGCTCGCGACGACTCTACAACAGTGCCCCTGGCTCGGGCTTGAGGAAAACTGGTAACTCTTGACCTTTCCACAGAAAAACCACACCGTTGCCGAGCAGGAGCTGCGCTCCGTTTCCTCGCGCCACAAGCGGCCCCCGCCGCATCCAACCCGCTCGGGTCGTGTCAGCTGCCTCCGGTGCGGCGACTACTTCACCTCCTGGGACCTCAGGCGAAACCGGCTCTGCCCGGCCTGCGCCAAGAAGCGCTGGTAGATTTGGGTTGTCGGGGGGGAATCTCGGGCTAAATAGATCTACTTGGTTTCTCGTGCCTTTATCCATACCCTCACTCGAAGGAGTCAAGTAGATGAGATCCATTCTTTGCATTCTACTCGCAAGCGCTGTTTTCTTCCCCTTTGAGGCCGTGAGCGGCGAATCCTCCTCCCAGCAGTTGGAACCCAAGAAGGCATCGTACGATTCCGCTCTCTTGCAAGTACAAGGAGAGCCGCTCACTTTGAGTGACGCGCTCGACACGGCACTGCAGAACAACCCCAGGCTGGCCGCTTGGGGGCATCAGGTTGCGGCAGATGAAGCCCTGCTGCAAGGGGACGAGGCGTATCCCAACCCGGAGCTGGGGGTGGATGTTGAGGATTTTCTTGGCTCCGGCGAGGCGCGGGGGGTGGATGCGCTCCAGGTCACCGCATCCCTGAGTCAGGAGGTGCAGCTCGGGGGCAAACCGGGCGCCCGCCGGGAGGTGAAAACAGCCCGCAAGGAAATCTCGAATCTCGAGTATCAAATCAAAAAACAGCTGCTCATGGCCGATGTGGCGACCGCCTTTTTGGAGGTTCTTGCCCACGAGCGCAGGCTCGCCAACGCGCAGGAGGTAGAGCTACTGGCGGCGGAGACGGTCAGAGCCTTTGAAGATCAGGTCGAGGCGGGTCGGGGCGCCCCCATCGAGGTCGACAAGGCCGCAATCGTGTTCTCCCTGGCCTCCCTGGCAAGGGAGCAGGCGCAGCGTGCCCGACACGTCGGGAGGCAGCGATTGGCAGCGGTCTGCGGCAAGGAGCAGATCTTTTTTGGAGAGTTGGTGGGTTCCCTGGAGACCATTGCGCCGCTTCTCTCCCTTGATGCACTACTGGAGCGTATCGAGAGTAGTCCGACGGTGATGGCAAGGGCAGCCGAACTCCGACATAAAAAGGCGCTCTTCGAGCTCGCGCGGGCCAATCGTGTGCCGGACATCTCTTTTAGCCTGGGGTACCGCTGGATCAATGCAGCGAAGGACAGCGCAGTGGTGGCGGGGGTCGCCGTGCCCTTGCCGTTTGTGAACCGCAACCAGGGACCGATAGGGGCGGCAGCCGAGCTCAGAGATAAATCAGGAAAGGAGTCGGAACACCAACGGATCCAGCTGGTGCGCGAATTGATCGAAACCTACCACCTCCTCGCCATCGAACAAAAACGGGCGACGGTGCTCAGAAAAGAAATCTACCCCAGGGCGGAGGCCACGTTCGAAGCAGTCAGGGAGGGATATCGAATCGGAAGGTTCGGCTATCTCGATCTCCTGGATGCACAAAGAACCCTGTTTGAAATCAAGGAGCAGGCCCTGGAGGCCCTGATTGCCTATCAGCGCACTGCTGTCCAGATCGCCCGGATTGCAGCGCTGCCCATCTCCCCCGACAAATTCACAGAAAGAAAAATGGAAGAAAATCAGAAGGAGCGAACGCACCATGACCAATAGATGGATTCTATTCATCAGTGCATTGATGTTGATACTGGCCGGAGGATGCTCATCCGGGGAGAGTGAAGAGGCGGCTCCCACCGGTGCGGTTTCCGAAGACCCGGAGATCCTGACCCTCTCCGAGCAGGCTGCGGCGAACGCGAACGTTGGAACGGCCGGGGTTGGAGAGGCGCTGATCAAAAAGGCGCTTGTGCTACAGGGGGAGATCCATCCGGTTCCCGAAAAATTGGCCGCCATCGTTGCCCGTCTGGAGGGAGTGGTGACCAGGGTTGCCATAAAGGAGGGTGACCATGTGAAAAAGGGGGATGCGATCGTCACAATCGAGAGCAAGAAGCTCGTAGAGACAAAACTCGCCTACCTGGAATCCGAGCACAAGCTGGAATTCGCCCGCGAGGCTCTGGACAGAGAGAAGCAGCTGATGGAGAAGAAGATCACTTCCAAGGAAGTGTACCAGAAGGTAGCGCACGAGCTGGAGGAGGCCAATCTCGACCACTCGGCCGCCCTGCAGCGACTGAAGCTGCTTGGCTTCACGGAGAAGGGGCTCCACAAGCTCGCGAAAAACCCAAACAAGAAGATGACCAGCTACACCCTTCGAGCCCCCTTTTCCGGCGAGGTGATCAAAAAGGACGTCACCATCGGTGAAGCGGTGATGGATGAAAAAACGCTCTTCAATCTGGCAGATCTCTCGGAACTCCAGGTGGAGATCAAGGTTCCCATGAGGTCTATTCCCTTGTTCAGGAAGGATGATACCGTGACGGTCTCCTGTGAGGTGCTCGACCTCAAAACCGATGGAACCGTTACCTTCATTGCTTCCACGGCTGATTCTCAGACCCGCACCATCCCGGTCAAGGTTACGATTGCCAACCCCGAGGGTAAATGGCGCCCTGGAATGCCCGCCAAGGTAATGGTCGAAAATGCGTCTTTTACCGTGCCGCTCGCAGTGCCCCTCGTTGCGGTGCAGGAGGTAGAGGGTCGCCCGGCGGTCTTTGTCCAGACCAGGAAAAACAGCTACCGGCTCGTCCACGTCGAATTGGGGGAGAAGGACGAACAACATCAGGAAATTACCGAGGGTCTGGAGGCAGGTGCGTATGTGGCGACCGTGAACAGCCTCGTCTTGAAGTCCGAGCATCTGAAGAGACAGGGAGAGTAGGTCGTGATATCCCAACTGCTCACACGCTCACTGACGGGGCGACTCATGACGCTCCTTCTGGCCATGGTCGCCGTGGGATTCGGTCTCTGGTCCTATGGGGAGATCCCCATCGACGCCTTCCCGGACATCTCCACCCCCCAGGTTCAGGTGATTGTAAAGGCTCCGGGTATGAGCCCCATCGAGGTGGAACAGCGGGTAACCTATCCAATCGAGACAGAGGTACAGGGAATTCCGGATCAGACGGTGCTGCGCTCCATCACCAAGTACGCGCTCTCGGTTATCACCATCGACTTCAAGGATGGCACAGACATCTACTGGGCCCGACAGCAGATCAGCGAACGGATCAGCCAAATTCTCTCGGGTCTGCCTGACGGAGCGGAAGGGGGGCTCGCGCCCATTACCACCCCCCTGAGCGATGTCTACATGTTCATGCTTCAGAGCGAGAAGCACACACCGCGCGAGTTGCGCAGCATCCTGGACTGGCAGATCAGGCCGAGGCTGCTCCCGGTAGAGGGGGTGGCGGATGTCAACTCCCTCGGTGGAGAGGTGAGGAGTTTTCAGGTAACGCCGCGCCCCAACGCTCTTCTTGCCTTTGCTCTGAGCGTGGAGGACGTCAGCGCCGCCATCGCCCGCAACAACAACAACGCGGGTGGCGATCGGTACACCCGCAACGACGAGGTGATCCTGATTCGTTCAGTGGGTCAGCTCAAGAATATCGAGGATCTGGGCAGTATCACCGTGGCCACGAGAGACAAGGAGCCCATCTTGTTGCGCACGGTGGCTGATGTCACCGAAGGAGCCATGGTGCGCTTCGGCGGCGTGACCCGCCACGGCCTGGGTGAAGGGGTCCAGGGGGTGGTTCTCAACCGGCGGGGCGCCAACGGTCGCAAGACTGTGGAAGCCGTCAAGGTCGCCCTTGAGGAGATCAAGAAGAGCCTTCCCGGGGGTGTGACCATCGAGCCCTTCTATGATCGCACCGAGCTCATCAACGCGGCGGTCTCCAACGTGGAGTTTGCGCTTCTGGGCGCGGTGGGATTGGTGTTGCTGGTGCTGTTCCTCTTTTTGGGAAACCTGCGCGCAGCCCTGACCACCGGTCTGATCCTGCCGCTGACCGTCCTGGTCACCTTTGGGGTGATGAGTCAGATTGGGATCACGGCCAACCTGATGTCGCTCGGCGGGCTTGCAATCGCTATCGGCATCCTGGTGGACTCGGCCGTTGTTATGGTGGAGAACATCCACAGCGAAACCATGGCGAAGGGGGCAGGTTACAGCCGGCTGAACCTGATCTACAACGCCGCCCGCGAGGTCGCCTCACCGATAATCATTGGGGTGGTGATCATCGTGATCTCCCTGATTCCCATCGCCACCCTGACCGGCATAGAAGGCAAGCTCTTCGCCCCGCTGGCGATCACGGTCTCCATCGCCGTGCTCACCTCGTTGGTGCTTTCCCTGACGGTGATTCCCGTTCTGGCCAGCTTGATCATGAAACCGACCGACGCCAAGCAGAGCCGTTTGATGCGGTGGTTGCTGGGCCTCTACCGACCGACGATCCGCCTTGCCCTGGCTCATAAAAAACTCGCCTTCTCCCTGGTGGCCGTCGGTCTTGCGGGAGCGGGGATCCTTTTTCTCTTCATCGGCGCGGAGTTCCTTCCATACCTCGATGAGGGTACTCTGGTGATACAGACAGAGAAGCTGCCCACCATCTCCCTGGAACGATCCATGGCCATCGACACGGATATCCAGAAAGCGTTGATGAAACTGCCGGAGGTAAAGGGGATGGTCTCCCGGGTCGGCTCGGATGAGCTGCGCCTCGACCCCATGGGGTTCAACGAAACCGACGCCTTCCTCATCACCTCGCCCCGTTCCGAGTGGCCCGTGGACGACGTCTTTGAACTACAGGCCAGGATACGCAACATCCTGGACGAGTTCCCCGGGGTGGACTACAGCTTCACCCAACCTATCGATATGCGGGTTTCCGAGATGCTTACCGGCGTGCGCTCTGCCGTGGCGGTCAAGATCCAGGGCGACGATCTCGAGAAGCTCGACGAGTTCGGTCGCAAGATAGAGGCCGTCATCCGAAAGATCCCCGGCAGCGTAGATATCCTGCGCACCCAGCTTACCGGGCAAAAGTATCTCAATATCGAGATGCGCAATGATCTGATGGCTCGTGCCGGGGTGAGCACCGACGACATCAACTCCCTGGTGAGCACCGCTCTGGGCGGCACGGTGGCCTCCGAGATAATCGAGGGCAACCGACGGATTCCGGTGGTGGTACGATTTCCAAAGAAGATGCGTAGCTCGGCCGCCATGATCGGCAACATCCTGGTGGACACTCCGTCCGGTAAAAAGATCCGCCTTTCGGATCTTACCACCATCACGGAGGTGGACGGGCCGGTACAGATCAAGCGGGAGAACGGCAAGCGCCAGGTAGTTATCCAGGTCAACGTACAGGGACGTGATGTGGTTGGGTTCGTGGCCGACATCGAACGCGCCATCGACGCAAAGGTCAAGCTGCCCGAAGGTTTCTTCATCACCTACGGCGGCCAGTTCGAGAACCAGCAGCGGGCCTCCAAACACCTGCTGTTCGTCATTCCGCTCACTATTTTTCTGATTCTGCTGCTGCTCTTCATGACCTTTCACTCCCTGAGACAGTCCCTGGTGATCCTGCTCAACATACCCCTGGCCATGATCGGCGGAGTGGTCGCGCTCTTTGCCACCGGGTTCTACATCTCGGTGCCCGCCTCCGTCGGGTTCATTGCGCTGCTCGGCATCGCGGTTGCCAACGGGGTGGTGATGCTCAGCTTCTTCAACCAGCTCAGGGAACGGGGCATGGATCTGGAGGAAGCCGTGATCAAGGGGGCCGAGCTGCGGCTGCGCCCGATCATGATGACGTCACTTCTGACCATCCTGGGTCTGGTGCCGCTGCTGATAGCCACCGGCCCGGGCTCGGAGATCCAGAAACCCCTGGCGGTGGTAGTTGTGGGAGGCGTCTTCACCTCCACCGCTCTGACCTTGGTGCTGTTGCCTATTCTCTACGCTGCGTCTGAGGCCTGGGCGCAGCGCCATGTACTAAAAATGCAGCGAAAAAAAGACCGCCTGCTTGCGGAACCTCAAACCCGGGAAGGTGACCAATGAAATGCCTCACCCTCATCGTCAATCGATCTACCCAGGGCGATATCATCAAGGCCCTGCGAGCTTCGCCCGAGGTGAGCACGTACACCATTTCCCACGGCGAGGGACACTATGGCGACAGTGTTCCTCCTTTCGAGTCCGCCCACGACGAAATCAAGGGGTATGTCCCTCGAATTCGAATCGACCTGATTCTCGAAGACGAAACTGTGAGCAAGGTGTTGGAGAGGGTCAAACAGTGCAGCGTTTGCACCTCGAAGCTCGGCATCTACTGGACATCAACAGTGGATACAATCGGCAATTTGTAAGCGAGCTGAACCAGAAAAAAAAACGGAGTCCTGCTGTCTCATTTGCTTGAAGATACCTTTAGTTCTCCTCCTGCGGGTTCGATCTGAGATATAATCCACGTACGCAATGGACGACGGCTCGGCGCACAACGGAGGTATCCAGATGCGAAGCGCAGTTCAGTATTCTATGATGTTTTTGGTTTGCATCACGGTGGCTATCGCCGGTTGCAAGAAAGACAAGAAGGACACCCCTGACGCAGGAACCGACGCGGGCGAGGACGCGGGCCAGGAATCCATCCTGCCCTCCGATTTCGAACGCTTCTGCACGGGTCTCGACTGGCTCGATACCCTCTCGCCGGCCACCGTCAGCGAGTTGAGCGGTGAGTATATTGGTGTGTACGCCGATTTTCCGGTCGGTACATTGGAGACTATGAAGGTGATCCCGGAACACCCATTTCACGCAACTTCAATCAGGGTTGCCTTCTCCGGCGATGCCGGACCGGTAAAGATCCGGCTGATGAACACGTTTGGCCGGTCCTACCCCGACACAGACGCCGAGGACGGCGATCTGATCCCACCGATAGAGATCGAGGTGGAGTCCCCCGATCCGGAAGTGTTTGTAGAGTTGGATATCACTGATCTGGAGGTTTTCCTCCTCCCGACCCAGCACTATATGATCGTCAGCGAGCGTCTCGCAGGGAGCCCCAAGCCTGTAGTGGAAGACCTGCCGGATGGTGAATGGTCCAGGGCGATGATGCACATCCCCGGGGAGGCCATGCCATACGGAAGCGAAGGCAACTTCAGAATGGAGCTCACGGGTGACTACTTCTGCGAATGGGAGGAACCTGACCGATGGTTCGGGAAAGACGAAACACAGCTGTTCAGCCAGGAAAATTCAACCAGGGTCTCCATCGCCGATCTCAACGGTGACGGGCACGATGACATCATCGTCAACGCGGGCGGGCCGCTCGCCTTCTTCGGCGATGGTCAGGGCGGTTTTACCGATCCGGGGTTCGATCCTTTCCCCGACGCGATCAGCTCGTCGCCGCCTGTCTTCGGAGACGTGGATAACGACGGCGATCTGGATGCCTTCTCGCGACCATACGTGGCCGCCGACAACGACGGTGACGGAGAGACGATCCTCGAAGGAGATTGCAACGACGCCGATGATACCATCAACACCGGTGAAACGGAGATCCCCGGGAACGGCGTGGACGACGATTGCGATCTCCAGGCCGACGATGGAACAGACACGTCCGACGCCGACTCGGACGGTGTCACAATCGCGGAGGGAGATTGCGACGATACGCGGGATTCGGTCTACCCGGGCGCTGTCGAGATCCTGGATCGGCTGGACAACAACTGCGACGGCCAGGTGGACGAAACCTTTGTGAACAAGATTCTCCTCAACGATGGGAGCGGACACTTCACGGAGCTTGTCAACTCTGGCGTGGAGGCTCTCGATCACAGTACCGCTGCGGGATTCGGCGACGGAGACGGCGATGGGAACCTCGACATCTACTGGGGCAACTGGCTCGTCACTTATCCGAACGACGCCGCGACACAGGATCGTTACTTCGAGGGCTCGGGCGACGGCAATTTCACCGACGCCCAGACTGCGGCGGGGTTGCTCCTCACCGTCCCCTACTCCTGCTACGGCGTGATGTGGAACGACTTCAACAACGACGGATGGCAAGACATCTACGTGTCCAACTATCACTTGTATCCAAATCAACTCTGGCAAAACCAGGGTGACGGCTCCTTTGTGGACATGGCCGAAATCCTGGAAGTCGCGTTCGACGATATCCCCGGTCCGTATTCCAATCTTTCGGGCGGACATTCCTACGGTGGTGACTTCGGTGATTTCGACAACGACGGCGACATGGACTTCTTCCTGGCGAACCTCGCCCACCCGCGAGTTCAACCATGGAGCGATCCCAGCATGTTCAATATCAACCAGGGTCCTCCCGACTATGAATTTGTAAACATGCGGCAGGAGTACGGCTTCATTTACGATGAGGGAGATGTCAACGCGACTTTCCTTGATTTCGACAACGACATGGACCTGGATATCGTGATCGCGTCACTTTACACCGGCCACTTCTCCCGCTTCTATCGCAACGACGGAGAGGACGGATTCGTCGATGTGACTTACGAAACCAACACAGCCATACACGACTCAGTCAGCGTTGTGTGGTCAGACGTTGACGAGGATGGAGACCCGGATATCATCATCGCCGATCGTGCTGGCACACCGAACGTGACTCTCTTCATCAATCGTGTGGGTCAGGACAACAACTGGATAGAACTGGTTCTTGAAGGCACGACCACCAACCGGGGCGCCGTGGGCGCGCGAGTGACCCTCGAAGCGGGCGGCGTCACTCAAATGCGGGACATTCGCGGAGGCGGCGGCCACGAGAATACTCAGAACTCCAGCGTCGTCCACTTCGGTTTGGGTCAGGAATCGTCAATCGATCATGTGTCGGTCCGCTGGGTCGGCGGAGCCACCGAAGTGATATCGGGCATTACGCCGAACGGTCGGTTCGCGATCGTTGAGGGCTCCGGCGCCGGCACATCGTTGAAGTAGCGATATGAGCCGCTATTTCTCAGGCTCAAATGTCCAGTTTCCAAAACCGCCCCAATTGAAGATATGATCATAGCCGGCCCTGGCCATCTTTTTGGCCGCCATCTGTGCCCGACCGCCGGTCTCGCAGTAGACGATGATCATCTTGTCTTTGGGAGGCAGTGGGTTGTCGGTGTCCAGATTTCCGTTGGGCAGATTGGACGCCGTGGGGATGTGACCCTTTGCGTACTTGCCTTCTGGCCGCACGTCCACAATGCGAAAATCCCCGTCATCGACGGTCTGCCCCTCATCGATGAGCGCCTTGAGCGCGGCCGGTTCGTCGAGTCCCGACGACAGCTCCTTGGGAAAGGTGTCGTAGTGAACACACGATACACAAAAAACCATCAATAGAAGCACTGGAAAAGAAAATCTAATATCGCTCATTGTTCGCCTTTGTCTCATTAATTTGAAGGCACCGTATCCCTATTTGCCACAATATGAACATACTAATTCATCCTCGGCCATTGGCCGGCGAGTTGCCAAACTTGAAAGACGGAAACCAGGGGCGCGCCGCTTCGTCATTGGGGTGGGACTTCGCGTAGGCCTTCACCTGGTGAGCGAAGGCCTCGAGTTTGGTCTCCATTTCGGAGCTGTCCTTCCCGGTATAGACCAGGGTGAGTATGGGGATGTTGTTGTGGTCCTTGCGGATGCGTTCGGTGAGGGAGGCGGATACCGTGCCCAGCATGCAGTGGAAGGAGATGGCGTTGATGATACCGTGGGCGCCACGGCTGGCGTAGTCGACCATCTTGGCTACGTTCAGAAGAACCGTTTCGTTGGCATTGCGGTCCAGGTAGGGCTCGGCCATGGCCAGGACGTCCTTGTATCCGGGCTCCGACGCGCGCTCCACCCTGATTCCCAACTGATACCGGATCCGCAACAACTCCCATTCCTTGCGCATGGACATGAAGGCGCTGCCTGCGGCGTCTTTGTATCGACCTTCGTCCATACGCCAGTCCATTTTCCGCCGAAAGCCAAAGCCTGCGCTGTCGGTGAGAAATGGCGCGGGCCAGACCTCGAGGCCCAGTTTCTCCAGCCGGTGGAAGAGGTTGCGGTTTCCAAAGGGATGGATGCGCGTATAGATGTCACCGGCAACCCCTACCAGCGGTCGGCGCGGCGAGGTGGTCCGTGGGAACCGCTTGAGTTCCTTGGCAAACCAGGCGAGCGCGTCGCCAGGTCGGTCGACGGCCAGGAAATCGGAGAGCAGGCCGTACGCCCGCTGGAAACGCCCGTCCAGTTCCAGTGGGTTCTCTACATAGGGACGTGTCTGGCAGTGCAGTTTCGTCAACAGGTCAACAGCCAGCAAGCCTCGCCCCAGGCGCATGAGTCCGGCATAACCCAATACGTCCACGTGGGCTTCGCCGTTGGGATTGAGCAGCTCAACCCCCCCAGCCCCGCGGCGCTCCAACTCCAGCCGGATCGCAGAGGCGTACTCATGCATCAGGCAGGCGTTGTCCGTGCCCGGGAAGAAGTAGACGTCTCCTGGCTGAATCGTCCCCCGGTCAAGGTGTTTGAAGATATCACCGGCCAGAAGGACATAGGGGTGGCATTCCTTGCCCGAACTCACTTCTTCGCCGGCAGCGATGGTCTCTTCGTCGGGAGGGGGAAGGACCACCGCATCCAGCCCCACGGAGCGCATCGCTCCCTGATAGACGTAGGCGTGGTCAGCGAAGTAGGGCATTACAATCCGTCGCCCCTTGTACCGGTCACCCTCGTTGGAAGCCGGCAAGGGAAAGGTCCTCTCCTCGGACGCCACGCGTACGTGATGGGTCACTTCGTCGATGAACGCCTCCAGGCGCGTAATAAGGCCGGCCTCACCGCGGTGCTCGTCAAACTCGATGAAGAGCGACGGCTTGTTGCTTGCTGTTTCTTCAATGTGCTTGAAGGCGAAGGCATCGGGCCCGCAGCCGAAGTTGGAGATGAGAATCGGAAAAAGGCGGTCGTCATCCAGGATGGAGAGCAGCGCCTGCATCTGGCTACGGTTGTATCGCCAGGGCAGCGTCAGCCCAAGCTTTTCAAGGTTTACATTGACGACGGGCAGCATCTGTTGGGGAATGGCCAGTAGCCCCAGCTTGCGAATATGGTCTGAGAGATTGAGGTTCTCAAATGAATCGGTAATGTTGTAGGGCTTCCCCAACAAGACAAACGCCCTGTCGAAATCCCCGGCGAGGACCTCGTGGCCGCGGCGCAACAAGGCATCTTCATAGTCCCGCTGGGCCCGGGTTCCTTCGTCGAGGGCTTCGCGGAGTTGCTCTTCGGTGAGGTCCCAACTCTGGAACGAGGCTTTCAATTGTCGCACGATCCGGTCCGGGGAAGAGGCCATGTGGACCGCAGGTGCGACGACCCGCTCGGATGCGAAGTTACCGACCATGAACCCGGCGGATTCCTCGAAGGGGCAGAGATGGCTGGTCTCATTGTCGCCATCCGAGATGTCCTGAATGGCAGGCAAGAAGACAAAATCCAGATCCCTGTGATTCTCCAGAAGGTTGGCCACGTGGCCATAGATCAACTTCACCGGCAGACAGGTCTCCGCAGTCAGATTTCGGATCCCCCGCTGCAGGGTGGCGCTGTCCGACGGCCCATCCAGGACTACCCGGAACCCGAGTGTTCGCAGGAAGGTGGCCCAAAATGGGAAGAGGTCATACATCATCGAGGCACGGGGAATACCCGCGATCCCCAGCCACGCCGTCCCCCCGGCATAGGACTCCAACCGCTCCTCCAGCTCACGCACCAGATCTGGTTGCTTTGTGGAATCGAGGCGTGATCCCCGGGCGGTGAATCTCTCGCAAACGTCGCCGAAGAACGAGGTCTGTTCTCCTACTTGAATGCGTGACACCTGGCAAAGGTTGGAGCAGGCGCGACATTCGAAGGTTTCGACCTTTGCAGTCTGTGCCGCGTTCAGGCCGCGAAACGCAGTCTCTTCGTCCCCCACCTCATCCCGGGCGGCCACGGCCGCCCCGATGGCTCCGGAGAGGCGGTTGAAAGGATGAACCGTGACCCTCTTGCCAAGCAAAGTTTCAATTGCGGCCACCACGGCCCGGTTGGAGGCCACCCCCCCCTGGAAGACCACGTTGTCCCCGATCTGCCGGCCGGCGACAACTCGTTCGAGGTAGTTCCTGGCCACGCTCAACGCCAGACCGGCCAGAATGTCATTGAGAGGTACGCCCCTCATTCTGGCGGCCACAACTTCGCTATCCATGAAAACAGTACATTGACTGCCCAGGGATGCCGCCTCCGGGGCCTGCAGGGCGAGTGATTCGAATTCGCCCAGAATGGAAACACCCAGGGCATCGCCTTGTTCTTCCAGGAAGGAGCCGGTGCCCGCAGCACAGATCTTGTTCATCACAAAATCTGCGATGCGCCCGCGACGGACAGATACGTACTTGGAATCTTGCCCGCCGATTTCGAGGATCGTATCGACTTCCGGGAGCACGTGGCGAGCCCCCAACAGCTGGCAGGTTATCTCGTTCTTGACGACGTCGGCGCCCAACAGGCTTCCTGCCAGGTGCCTTCCCGAACCGGTGCTGCCGACCCCCAGCACACGCAAGTACCCTCTGGTTCTCTTTTGCAATATGGCGAGACCCTCCCGCAGGACCCCCACCGGATCACCTCGCGTGCGCAGATAGAGTCCGTCAAGCACCTCACCTTCCGCAGAGAGGAGGCAGAAGTCCGTGGATACTGAGCCGACATCTATACCAAGGTAGGCTTCGATTTCCTGGCTGGGAGCTATTACAGGTTCCCGGGGCGTGCCGGCGTCTCCGGCGATCTTCAGCGCCGGCAGAACCAGGTTTTGATTCCGGGCATGCCCACCATCCGTCTCCAGCCATGCCAGAATTTCAGATACGGTTGTCGACTCGCCACCCTCCCGTGCCGCCAAGGCCACGCCCAGCGCGGCCAGGTGGCGAGACTGATCATTGGCCAGAAGCTGCTCATCCTGCAGGCCGAATACCTCTTTGAAGGCGCGGTGCAGGCCGGCATTTAGCGCCCCTCCTCCGGCCATAACCACGGGCAGCGTCAACTCAGTACCGCGCAACAAGGTAGCCCGGAAGTTGCGAGCCAGAGCCAGGCAGAGACCGAAGGTGATCTCATCCATCGGAGTGCCCTTCTGCTGCAGATGGATCATGTCGGACTTGGCAAAGACCGCGCACCGCCCGGCAATGGAGGCCGCTCTTTGCGCACCCACCGCAGAAGTGGAGAGAGTCTCGATATCCATCTTGAGTCGGCCGGCTTGCTGCTCCAGAAACGCGCCGGAACCCGCAGCACACTGGTCATTCAGGGCGAATGACACCAGTTGCCCATCAGGCCCCAACTGTATCCACTTGGACTGGTGGCCTCCAACCTCGATAATCCCCCGGACTTCAGGATAGAGGTGGCCCACAGCTCGCGCGGTCGCCACCAAATCGTTCTCGATGCAACCCGCGGCGAAGCTCTCGAAGTGATTCTTTCCACCCCCGGTAATGCCGAGGGTGCCTGCGCCTTCGACTCCATCAAACAGCTGCCTGAGCAGCTGTTTGAGCGCATCGGAAACAGAGCTGCCCACCGGTTGTGTCAGATACCGACGGAGACCTGCGGAAGGGTCCAGCAAAACCGCCTTCAGCGCCACGGAACCCATGTCGATCCCGGCGGAGAACCCGTTTTTCGTCACCATCTCGCACTCCATACACCATTCCAGTGAGGTCGCTTCCCCTGGCATTGCAGTATGTTATGCGGCAGACCCGCGACGGGTTCAACTACAAAACGCTCCAAGAAGACCAGTATGACCAGTCCCAGATACTAACCTGTACATCCCCTCTTGACAGACCACGCGAACCTTTTTATATTTAGACAAGTATCGAATTGTCAGACAGAGGAATCGCCAATAAT
>JAUXHN010000062.1 GCA_030621515.1 Deltaproteobacteria bacterium
GGGTTCGAACTGAGCAAACCTTAACGGGCGGGTCCGGTTCCGAGGAGATCAACTACCTGGCGGCGCAGCAGCTTGTCGTCGATTTTCGTAATCCACGCGGCAGCACCGGCTTCCCGGGATTTCTTTTCGATATCACCGCCTCCGCCGTAGACCGCCACGGGAACCCTGCTCTCGTTGGTTGCGATTCTCTCAACCACGTGCATCATCGCGGAATCGCAGGTGCCGTTCACCAGGACCAGGGACGGCGTCTGCTTGCCGATAGCCAGAAGGGCGTCCATATGATCCCGGAAAACCTCCAGATCCACTTCTCTGGAAAGCGCGCGCGTTATCTCCTTTGACGAGCTTTTCACGCTGTCGATGACAATGACCCGGGGGCGGGTTGCGCGGAAATTCGCGGGGACCGGATATCCGAACCTGTTGAGGAACTCCAGGATATCCTCCCGGCGGAATCGCAGGTGGCGTCCCGGCGTGCGAAAGTACTTCATCTCGCCTCGGTTGACCCAGTTATGGATGGTCTTGAGATCGGTCGAACAAATTTTGGCTACTTGAGGAGCGGTGAACAGGTCGTCTGCGTACATGATTTTCTCCTGATAGAGTGTGGAATAGCGTTTTGAGTATGTAGTTCAGCTTTGTTTTGTCACCCTCACATGTATCATGAAATGGAATTTATGGAAGTGTTTGCATTTTTGCATCCCGAAATGACACGCAAAACGCATTTACCTGGAGTCTTGTACCGAGGGCCGGAATCGAACCGGCACGGATTTACATCCGAGGGATTTTAAGTCCCTTGCGTCTACCAATTCCGCCACCCCGGTGAGGTGTCGACCTAGAAGTGTAAATGAAGCTGGAGCCACATGTCGAAGGTATGGGCCCACGTGTCGGTTCCCAGGCCAACCCAGTCGTACATGATCTCAAATCCAACATCGATGTTCTTGTGAATTCCGTACAGGATGCCCGGCCCCAGCCCGAGGGCCTGCATGCCCGAGGCCCGCTGCCGGTTTACCTGTTTGTCGCCGTCGTCCTCGTCCTCGCCCTTGCCGGTGAGCGACATCGAGTGGTACGTTGCGCCGTAGAAATTGAACTCGAGACGGGCATAGAGCCGTAAACCCTGGTCCTCGGCCAGCATGCCGTGTTCGTCCACCACCTGACCCTGGCTGAACAACTCTCCGTTGCCCCAGTAAAAGACCGAACCGGTGAGGCCCCACATGGGGCCGTATACCTTGGATTGATCCGGGATGGACGCGCCCATTCCGGCTATCCTCATCTTGTCGCTGCTGATATTCTGCATTCGCATCCACAGGCCTGCGCGCAGCCAGTCAAGGATGAAATACCCGGCGCCAAACCTGACGAACATCCAGCTCGGCGAAACGCCCGTCGCCAGTGGGATTCCGTTACCGTCTACGGCCAGGCAGCTGTCGTTACCGCACAATCCATTTTCGTCCCGACCACCGACAACTCCGAAGCCCATACCCATGCCGGCCCAGATCGAGATGCCGATGGCGCCGAGCTCGCCGTCACCGTCTTCGTCGCCGCCCTCGCCCTCCATGCAGTATCCCTCCTCGCAGACCTTGTAGCCGATGCAGTCCTCATCGGTAACACAGGGGATGTCATGGCAGTGCGGATCCCATGGAGGGCACGGCGCTGCGTCGTCCGGATTGCACACCTCGTGTGGAGGCATACCCGGGAGGTTGGGTTGTTGACCCATAAAAGCCGCCTGATCGATCATCTTGATCTCGATGGGGTTGTCGACGGTGCCCTCGTTCGCAATGATGGATCCGTCACCTCCGATAACCTGAATGTAATAATAAATGGCACTCGGGTCGAGCAAGGCGATGGCGTCACACCCGATGAGGATGCCGTACATGTCGCCGTTCTTTTGCATCTCCGCCATCTGGTAGTTGCGATCGGAGGGGAGCCGGAAGTAGAACCTCACGCCCTGCATCGCCACCATAGGGTTGGAAACCACGTAGATGCCGAACGGAAACATTCGCTTGGCCTGGGTGACCCGCTGGTGCTTCATGACCCAGAAGCCCCCCGGACCTACGGAGACTCCTCCACCCTGGCCGACCTGGGCGGGACCGGTTATTCCCATGCGCTCGCGAACCATATCGAAAGTGGTTTGAATGGTATCGTTGAGGAGATCCGCCTCGGGTTTCACGGTGGGATCTGAGGAGAGAGCCATCTTCATGAAATCGGTGCCCTGGGGAACTTGCTGGAGGTATCCTGCAAACAGCGAACCGAGGGCCATATAAACGCGGGCCAGCAACGGTCCCGCGACCTGATACTCGTCACACTTTGCAAACGCCTGCTCGAAGTACATCTGCGCCGAGGCGAGATCCAGAGTCTTGACGGCGCTCTTCCCGTTGACAATGTGATCGATGATCTCCCGTTCCTTGATCGGGTCGATGCCGGAGGCGGCCGCTGCAGGCGCCGCAGCCGTTGCGGCGGGAGGAGGAGGCGCGGGCGCCACCCCGGGCGGCGGTGGTGCCGGTACCTGTGCCGCTCCGTTGATGGCCGCGAGCAGCAATGTGGCTGTCAGCGCAACCGCGAGAATTCCTCTTGTGCAAAAGGTTGATACTTGGCGAAGCTTCATGAACCTGGCTCCTCGAGTTCTGGAGTTTCTTAAACAAAACGTCATTTAAGAAACTATTTTTTAGAAACGTCAAATGCCGACTTGAAAACCGTTCTTATATACACGCCCATTGGAGTAGGAGGCAAGCCCAACGGGTTGAATCATTTCTTGTCCTTTTTGGGGTTTCCATCGCTGTTTCTACCACGGTGCCGACCGATCTTGGCGTCCAGCGCCTCCGACTGAAGCTGCAGGAAAAGCAGGGACGCCTGCACCTGAGATTCGGTCAGGGGCAACTTGAACTCGATGCGGTCGCTTTTGGCATCGATCTCGAGCTTGTCGAAGATATGGCCCAGCCCGGCCATGGCCATGAACGGATCCGAGCCCGCCCGGATCAGCATGTGGCGCCACATCTTCTCTACAGCGGCGACCTCTTCCGGTGTTCCGTCGAATCGAATCACACCCTCTATCCTTATGGGATCGCTGAAAAAGGCCTTCAATATCGCCCATCTGAACTTGACTGGAAGCTCGTGCCCCATGCTCAGACCCACCGCCTTTGGATCGTTTGTCGCGATGACGGCGGCCGGCCAGTGACCTTCGGGATCGGGGCCCAGGTTGGAGCGGACAAGAGCGGTGAATTTGGGTGTGTCTGCGCCTGGTCCGGCTTCATGTCCGGGCGTCATGCAGGCCACTTGCCGTGGCCAATCGGGGAAGCTCGGCAGGACCGGTTGCCTCATCGGAGAAGCATCCGGCAGGCCCGCATCTTCAAGATGAACGAGGGGCTCGTGGGTGACGGCCAGAACACGGCCCGATCCGACCAGGTGCCATCGATAGGTTCCCGGTATCGCGCCCTCGTAACCCGCCTCGGTCTTTGTCCAGGAGAAACCGCGCTCCTTGCCCCTGTTCCTTTCCAGGCGCCGCCGCAGGTTTTCCTCGCCGGAATTGTATGTGGCGATCACCCGGTATGATTTCCAGTCGGCGAAATCGTCGGCGGTTACGAGGAACCCTTCCACCTCTGTGTACGGGTCCACCCCGGTTGCCCCGGCCATGTCCTTGTACAGACTGAACGAGCCGAGGGTTCTGGCCAACCCGCTTTCGTAAACGGTGTTGTTGAACGATGACATGGACACCCACAGGACCCATGATGGATTTTCCTTGGCGAAGGGGAAGACATCGTGAAAGCAGATACCGCTTCCCGTACCCACACCCCCGTCCCCGGCAAGGGCGGCCACTGCGGTCGGCCCCCCGTCGGAAGCCGCGACAGCCACGACGCCCGCGTCTGAAGCAACGCCCTCTCCTGGCAACTCGATGGCTGTGATGCTTACCTTGTCGTCCTTTTCGGGCTGCGGGATTTCCTCGGGTTCGGTGGCCGGAGTATCCTGCGGCTCAGCGACCGGAGTATCTTCCTGTATGGCGGTGGGCTCTCGGGAAGTTGCGGGCTTCCCGGGCGCCATCTCGATCACCTCGAGATCAACCGCATAATCGGATACCTCGTGGTAGTCCGGTCGTCCCAGGAGAAGCACCAGAATGTGGATCAGCAGGGATATCGGCAACGCCATGGCGAGCCTGCGCCACATGAGGACTGTCTTGCCTTCCTACCCGGCCATGACGATGTGGGCGATCACCTTTGCGTCACCCAGAATATTATTGATGTTGGCGTTCTCATTGGGGGTGTGCATGGTCTCCTCCATCTTCGACCACACGACGCATGGCAGGTCCTTTCTGCGGAGGTAGGCCGCAACGGTCCCTCCGCCAATCCCGACGGGCCTGGCGTCCACTCCGTAAACCTCCTTGACCGCGTCCCTGACCAGACCGACGACCGGGGCGTCTTCGCGCGTAGAGGGGGCCGCCTCTTCCTTTTGCTCGAAGCTCATGTTCACCTTGACCCCGAACTCCTTCTCCACTTCCAAGCAGACCCCGCCGATGGTGTCGATCACGTCGTCGAGCGAGTAGCTTGGCAGGATCCTGCAATCCAGGAAGAAGACATCATCGCCCGGGATGATGTTGACCGCGCCCACGTTGTTCTCCTTCTTGGTGGGCTCGAAGGTGCTCTCCGGCGGCGAGAAGACTGGATCCCTGTCCGCGAACTTCTCGTGGAGTATGGCGTCGAGTCTGACAATCAAATGCGCGCCGGCACGCATGGCGTTGATGCCGTGCGCGGGCATGGAACCGTGGCATTGTTTGCCCTCGATCTTGAACTTGGCCCAGATGATGCCCTTCTCGGCAACCTCGATCTCGCTTCCGTCGGGGGCGCCCCCATCGGGCACCACGATGATGTCCTCGGGCCTGAAGGGGTTGGAATGCTTGAGCACGTGCTGGATGCCGTACTCGGAGCCGCATTCCTCGTCGGCGACGAAGAGGAGCGCCATGTCGTGCGGAGGTACGGTCCCGGTCTCGAGTAAAGCACGGGCCACCATCACGCCGCTCACGAGACCCTGCTGGTTGTCTTCCACCCCTCGACCGTAGAGCACATCCCCGTCAACCTTGACCTTCCATGGATCCGTGTTCCATTTATCCATGTCTCCGGGAGGTACGACATCCGTATGGGCCATGATCCAGGTGGTTTTCTCGCTGGAACGTCCCTTGATTCTCGCAATGAGGTTGGGTCGCACGCCACCGGGTACGCGATCGTCCGATGCATTGATCTCCTCGAGGTCGGTTATCCCGTGCTCGATGAGGTACTTTTTGAGAAACTCCGTTTTTTGCGCCTCGCCGGTCTGGTCCGCCGCTGCCTTGTATTCGGGGCTGAGGGCCGGAATAGCGGTGAGCTTGGTTTCAAGCTCAATAACGTCTTCACGATACGTGTCGATCTTTTTTACGATTTTAGAAAAGCTCATGAGGCGCCCTCCTTTGGCTGCCCTCCCCCAAATTCGCAACGATAGTAGTGGCCCACGATGCCCCGGTCAAACACAAGTGTTTAAACAGAGCAAAAAGAGTTGAAGCGATATAAAGCCCTTGACACGTTGACAATCGGATAAGATAAATCGCTGCGATTCCACGGGTTGTAAGTGGCCTGTGCGGGCTCTTTTTCATTACTGCGCGGATGGCGGAACTTGGTAGACGCGCTAGGTTGAGGGCCTAGTGAGGGCAACCTCATGGGGGTTCGAGTCCCCCTCCGCGCACAAAGTTATTTTCTTTCCTTCTTTTCTCGGCAAAACTGTTTGAAGTGATGAACGACGAGCGACAACCGGCGAAAACCGCGTCAATATTGCGCTGGTTGACAGTGGGAGCTGCCAGCTACCTCGGATGGCTGATCGCGATGATCCTGTTCATTATCATCTTTCCCTTCCTCGCCATTGCCGGGCTTGTGGACAGAAGCGGAAGCTACCAGGCTCTGCGCGGGGTTTTGGCGGGTTTTTTACATTGGTTCTTCCTGGGGTATCTATCCTTCATCAGACTCCATCGATTCACCGAGATCCCGCCTCGGGAGATGATCGAGGCGGCGGCGCCCTGCGTTTTTGTGGCAAATCACAGATCCTGGCTGGACGCGATCCTTGCCATATCGGTCTTCCCGAACGTGCGGTTGCCGGTCAAGTCGTCGTATATGAAAGTGCCTCTGCTCGGTCTGGCTATTCGCTGGATGGGCTGCATACCGATGGATCGAACTTCAAATGAGTCCATCGTTGCGGGTATCGCGCAATGCCGCCGCGCCCTTGCCGATGGCAACTCCCTCTTCGTCTTTCCAGAGAGCACCCGCGCCCCGAGAGGAAAGATGCTCGCTTTTTCGAACGTGTTCTTTCGCGTGGCCCTCGAAGCAGACGTTCCCGTAGTCCCGGTGCTCCTGCACTCGGATATCCCTTACCTCTCACCGGACAAGGGAAGCATGTTGACCTTCCGACGCGCTACATGGAGGATCCGGGTATTCGATCCGCTGCCGCGGGATACACGGGACAGGGCGTCGGATCTCTCGAGGATGGCGAAACGGATGATGACCGCTGGTCTGGCCGATCTCGCCGACGATCGGCCCTGAGGCTTCAAACGGAGAAGGAGACAAGAAATGAACAGAGTCGATGTGGGCCTGCAGGAGATCATGAAAATCCTGCCTCACCGGGATCCGTTTCTGTTCGTGGACCGGGTGCTCGAGCTCCAGGTGGATGAGCAGGTGCTCGCACAGCGCGTACTGCGTGAGGATGAGCCGCATTTTCCAGGGCACTTTCCAGGTCGCGCGATAATGCCCGGGGTTCTGATAACCGAGGCCCTTGCGCAGACAAGCGGGTTGTTGCTGGCGCTCTCGGCCATGGAACGGGGGGAGCGGCCGCAGGGCGATATATTCTATCTGGCTCGCGCTGACATGAAGTGGACCGAGCCGGTCGCTCCGGGAGAGACTCTGTTGCTCGAGGCGCGCCTGCAACGAAATCTGGGTCCCCTCACCGCGTTCAAGGTCAGGGCGTTCACCCGCAAGAAGGACGTCGCGTCCGGAAATCTGACCCTCGCCCGGGTCGAGGGTTGAGAGCTTGGACTCTGTTGCCTGGTACGCCGTTCACGTTCGCTCGAATCAGGAGCGCGTGGCGGCCGATCACATACGCGCCGCCGGAGTGGAGGCCTTTCTGCCCACGTACCGGTCGCCGTCCTCAAGGACCGATCGAAAGGTAATCCTCGATCGTCCGCTCTTTTCCGGATACCTGTTCGTGCGCCTTTCGGAGCGGCAACCCCGAAGGGGCGATGTGCTCAGGGCTCCGGGGGTTGTCCGCATAGTCGGCTTCGGCGGCGCGGCGGTCCCGGTTCCGGATGAAACGATAGAGAGCCTCAAGATCCTGGTAGGTGGAGCCGCGCAGCAGGCTCGCCCCCACCCACTCGTTCAGGCGGGACGCAAGGTCGTTGTCATGGATGGGCCGTTCACCGGCGCGATCGGCGTGATCCACGATTCGGCCGATCGCCAGCATCGCCTGGTGGTCGAGGTGAAGTTCCTCGGACGCGCCGTGGCCGTTCCCATCGAACCCGATCAGGTCAAACTACTGTTCGATTGAGAGGGACGTCAGAGACCGAGGAGCGCGGCGAGTTCCACCGGGTCGGTGGTCTTCGGCAAGACGTGATCGATAGTCTCGGGGGGGTGGAGGTCTTTCACGTTCGTTCCTGTGAGGATGACGATACTCCTGATCGAAGGGAAAGCGCTCTTCCACTCCTTTGCGATATCCATGCCCTTGGGTTGTCCCGGACCCAGGAGATGGTCGCATATCACGTGGGTAACCTGTTTTGAATGGAGAATTGTTTCCGCGTCTGCGGGGGTCGAGGCGGTGACGATCTCGTCCGCCCTGTCCCCCATGAGCCGCATCAACGCGCGGCAGACGGAACTCTCGTCATCGACTACCAGTAAAACGGATCTGGCTTTTTCGGCCACAGGGGACTCCTTCCAATTCCACGCGATAGTACATCAAGAATGATCGAAAAGCGCGTGCGAGGTAAAGATTTTCTATTTCTATATCTTGCGGATAAGGACCCTGCCTCCGGCGTTGGCGAGCTTCTTGCCGGCGCGATTGAGTACCACGTTCTGAGTGAACTCGCCCTTACCGCGTTCCCTCGGCTCGAACTCCACCTCGACCGCAACCGCATCACCGCTTTGCACAGAGACAAACGGAATGAAAAGGAACCTCATCTGAAAAAAGGTTGCGCGCAATTCATCCGCATCGGAGAGCTCCGGCCAGATTGAGCGCAAGAGATCCGATCGATCTCGCACGTACCGGTCCGCCGACCTGCTCAGGAAACGAATGCATGCCTCGGCCGAGATCTCTCCCGCCTCGGAGATATCGCCTTCATCAAGTACGAAATCGTACACTTCCTTCGAGAACCCGTTGTGCTTCATGTCGGCCTCGCCCACGTCCGCGACCTCGGGTCGCATGGTCGTTTTCTTCTCGGCGTGGATGTTCACCTCCACGCCCTCCATTCCCTCTCGTGCAAGGATATTCCTGCACGCCACCCTGCCGTTGATCACTGCGCCCATGTAACCGCCGCCGCCACCACGACACCAGGCTCCCGTGAAGTAGAGCCCCTTGAAGATCGAGGTGACGGAGAAACGGTAGTTGTCCGCCTGATCCGGCGTCTGGGCCCACCCATAGACAGAGCCCCACGGATTTCGCGTGGCCAGCTTCATGGTCCGCGGCGTTCCCATTTCCAGGACACGAATACGGCCTTCCAGCCCCGGATAGCGCAAAAACACTTTTTTCAAAATAATGTCGGTTACCTGCTTCTTCTTCTCGAGGTAGGCTTCCCGAGGAATCTCGGTCCATGCCTTTCCGTCCGCCACCTCCAGCACCTGTATGATGCCGTGGCCCGGCGGGTGGTTGACGCCGCCCTCCTCTGTGTAATCGCTGATGACATAGTCGGTCCTGTCGTGCGCCTCCGACATGGCCAGTTGATACGCCTGATGATTGTCGTATCCCCGGTTGACAAAGGTGGTTCGCTTGTCAATTCCAACCTCCGCGGCCGGGCAATCGAGTCCGATGTACAGGGTCAACAAAGAGCACGAAGGCTTCATATTGTTGAGCTTGTAAATGTACGGCGCGGCCAGTTGTTCCTTGCCGATGAGGGAAAAGTAGGTCTGCACCGGACCGGCGTTGGAGACCACGATGGGCGCGGTGTAGCGCTCGCCGCTTTCAAGCTCCACACCGTAGGCCCTCCTGTCCTCGGTCAGGATCCGCGTGACGAGGGAAGCCGTCCTGACTACCGACCCGGCCTCCCTCAGGGTACGGGCCATCGCAAGTGACAGTTCCTGCCCCCCACCGCGAATGTAGTAGTTGCCGGACAGGATGTGCGAGCCGAAAACCTCCGCCGCCCAGTTTGCCGAGCAAAGCGTGTTGGGCAGTCCGGTCGATTGCCACAACTGTCCCAGCAACCCGTGGAGCTTCTCGTCCGAGAAGCACTCGGAGAGGAGGTCCTGGTAAGTCTTCTTGAAGTATCGAGCGGGAAAGAAATTATCGAGATCCGCCTCGCCGGTCCAGACGAGGTCGGCGTTGTCTCCCACCACCCTCTTCATTATGTCGATAAACCGATCGATCCCCTGCCCCTCGCGCGGGAACAAGGATTTCAGATATTCGCCTGCGGGGCCCTCACCGCCGGGAAGATTGTACTCCCGGTCGGGGAAGACCGAGGTGAACATGGGCACGTGCTCCACGATGTTGAGCTTGTCCACAACCCCAAGATACTCGAGAAGCTTGTAAAGCCCACCGCCCTTGTTCATGGCCGAAAGGACATGGAGCGACACGTCGAAGTGGTAATCACCCCTCGAGTAGTTCTGACAGTAGCCGCCCACCTTCGGTTGCTTTTCCAGAACCAGAACGTGGAAACCCAATTTTGCAAAATGCAACGCGCAGCTCAGGCCCCCGAGACCCGAGCCGATCACGATGACATCGTACCTTCTGTCCGTTGAAGTACCCATCAGGCCGCCAGAAACTGGTCCTTTCCAACCGAGCAAACCGGACAGATCTCCGGCGGGTAGTCACCCTCGTGGCTGTACCCGCACATCCGACAAACCCAGCCGGAGCTCCGGTAATCCTCATCCCCCGGGGGTACCGAAAAGGCTTTGACAATACCGTCGATATCCCCGGCATCGACCAGATCCCTGGGGACCGGAAGTGCCCGCCTGATAATCTTCTCGATTTCATAAAAGCCATCGGTCTCGAAAAGGAATATGGCTGACTTGAGCCTGTAGCGATCGTCGAACCGCAGGTTCCGGTAGGCTCGCCCGGAACGATCGTCGATAACCATGTCCCCGCGCTCGCTCGATGTCGAACGACCACAGACGAACAGCGGCATCTCGGGCATCTTGAGGTGGATCACCACCGGCTCCAATGTCGCCTTGCGCCTGTTCTCGAATGCGTTTGACCCGGCGATCTCCCCCTGGGCCCTGGCCGGGTTCCACAGAAAGTTTCGCTCTCCATCGAGCTGTGCGCAGTTTCCGCAGGCCGAAATTCCCGCGACGCCGGTGTTCATGTACGAGTCCACAATGATACCGTCGCCACACCCGATCCCGGCGGCCCTTGCAAGCCGCGTATCGGGCGAGGCTCCCGCCATCAGGAGCACCATGTCCGCATCGAGCCCGGCGCCGCCGTGGATGACTCGCAATCCCGCTCCACGTGTCTCCAGGCGCTCGACCGGAGTCGAAAGTCTCGCGTCGATCCCCTTTTCACGCAGGAATTCCCCGAACAACCCGGCCGAAATCCGGTCCAGGTGGAGTGGCAACACGGAATCCCCGGCCTCCAAAATGGTGACCTTCTTGCCAATACTCGCAAGCTCGACCGCGGTCTCGACGCCCAGAACTCCGCCGCCGATTATCGCGACGGTTCCGGCGCTGACAAGAGCATCGCGAACACCGATGGCATCTGCGAGAGACCAGAGTGTGAACACCCCTCTGTTATCAATCCCATCTATGGCCGGTATCGTCGGAACGGCTCCGGTGGCGAGGATCAATCTGTCGTAACCCCGGCGTTTGCCATTCTTCGAAATCACCGAACTTCGCCCCGGATCGATCGACTCGACATCCTCACCCAACCGGGCGTCAATCCCGTACTCGCGCAACCAATCGGCACTATAGAAATGGAGATGATCCTGACGCTTCTTTCCCGTGATGAACGCGCACAGGGCGATCTTGTTGTAGAAGGGGTACGGTTCGTGGGCAAAGAGTGTTATCCCCGCATCGGGGTACTCATCCCGGGCAGCCGTAGCGGCGCTCACGCCCGCTATCCCACCACCGACAACTATGATCTCTCTGCTCGACATCGCACGTTCAGCAATATCGCACATCGCCGCTGCCACAAAGGAGATTCTGGAAGATCCGGGCGACGATGACGAGATCAGGGCGGGCACAGAGACCCGCCCCTACTTGACTTGCGCGTAGAAACCATCAGTATCGGCTAGATTGGAGGTGTGCGAAAGATGGCCAAGTACAACTGTCTCGTTGTCGAGGACTCACAGATGATGAGGCAGCTGCTCGTCATGGCTCTTTCGCGCATTACTCAACTCGAGGTTTTTGAGGCGGACGACGGCCTCATAGGCATGAAGATGCTGGCAGCCCGGAAATTCGATATTGTCATCGTCGACATCAACATGCCCATCATGGACGGCCTCAAGCTCATCAAGCACATCCGATCGGACGAGGTACACTCCGACGTTCCGGTGATCATCGTGACGACGGAAGGCGGCGCCGAGGACCGCCAGCGGGCCACCCTTCTGGGCGTTCAGGCATACATCACCAAACCGGTGAACGCCCCCAAGGTCATCTCCACCGTGAAGAAACTCCTCAAGATAGGTCCCTGACGTGTGAATCCAGGTACTCCTCTACGCAGGGCTCCACCACCGCCCTTCCCCTGATCCTCGTATCGAGGGAGCGCAAATTCCCATAGAGACCGACCATTGTTCGCTCGACCAGCATCAGGCCGGCGGGCAACCTGAAGTGCCGGATGTGCTCCACAAACTCCGGGAGTCTTTTCATCATACGTCTGTGAAGTGTGGAACTCCCAAAATCGAACGGCGCGTTCGAATCGAAAACGGGGATCAGCATGTCCCTCCAGGTCTTGTAGATCCATATTTCGGGCGGCGGCTCATCGGGATCTCTCGCTCCGATCCCGGCCATTCCCCGCTCCACCATCTCGTAGTCCTCCTCGAACGCGCCCACGACAATATCCCGCGCGGCGGCTACCTCCTCCGGGGAAAAGCGTTTCACGCTTCCAAAATCGTACAGAGTGATGGTCCCGTCGGGCGCGAACGCAAAGTTGGCGGGGTTGGGATCCGAGTGCAGCGTTCCCAGGCTGAAGATCTGAGAGAACACGAGCTGCATCAGGCGAGCGCCGATCAGATCCCTCACTTCCCGGGGATATTCCCTGGCCCGGGCAAGGGTATCACCACCTTCGTAGCTCATGGTCAACACGCGCTTGGAGCTCCTCTCCCCCACCACCTTCGGGATCCGGACAAAGGGATGGCGCCGATGGAATTCACCGAGCAACCTGATGTTGTCCGCCTCCATGCAGTAGTCCAACTCCTCGTGCAACCGCGCCGTCATCTCAGCAAAAAAGGCCTCGAGGGTTTTCCGCTTCTTCTTGAAAATCCCTGCCGCCCTGAGCGCGAACTTCAGGTGGGCGATATCGGCGTCGCACGATCTGTCCACACCGGGGTACTGAACCTTGACAACCACCTCACGCCCGTCGTCGGTCACGGCCCGGTGGAC
Organism: Deltaproteobacteria bacterium; assembly: GCA_030621515.1. Lineage (GTDB taxonomy): Bacteria > Myxococcota_A > Polyangia > JAAYKL01 > JAAYKL01 > JAUVAN01. The sequence continues at coordinate 12,726 of JAUXHN010000062.1, forward strand.
CTGGCCTATGGACGCGGCGGCGAACGGCTCCCTGTCAAAGCTCGCGAACAGGCGCTGCGGAAGCTCACCGAGTTCCGCATGAATCTGCTTTTCAATCACCTCGTAGGAAACCGGCGGCGCGTCCTTGCGCAATGCGGCCAGCGGCAGCGCAATCTCGGCCGGGAGAAGATCGCTGGAGATCGAGACCATCTGCCCCACCTTCATCACGGGCCCCTTGAGATCCCCGAGTGTCCTGGCGATGCGATTGCCCACGAGGGCGTCGGTGACCTTCTTGCGCCTCCCGGCCCGATCGGCAGACATAAAAGCGGACAGAATGCGAAATCCCGTGTATCGACCGGCCACGGAGGCGGTCATGCCGGCCAACTTGAAAAAACGCGTGATCTTTCCCCTGGTCATATCGGGTTGGTCTACTTGTCCCGTTGTGCGATGAGCTGCCTGTCGGCGTACGTCCAGACCGAAGCGATCGAAGCGATCGAGGAGATCATCGCCAACAACGCGATGACGATGAACAGGGCGCGAACCCTTGCCCGGCCGGCGAGTTGCGCGATCCAGTACACCAGCAACGAGACCCCACCCACCACCATGAGCGTCAAGAGGGGGAATGGCAAAAGCAGGAAGTCCAGGCCTCCGCCGGCGTGCTTGATCTGAAAGGCCAGTATCCAGGGAAGGCTGAAGCTGCAAACCAGACCTCCGGCGACGCAGTAACCAATCCCGCTCCCGCTGTTCTTTCGTTGGGACAATCCCACTATCCCCAGACACGCGGCCACCGAGCAAATGGCAAATCCCAGCCAGCCCACGCCCGGCAGCCAGCCGATGGAAATTCCAATTACTGACAGCACCATGGACAAGAGCGATACGAGATCCTGCACGAGCACCTCCTGGAGACAGACGAGAACATATCAGACTCATTTTTGAGGTACCAGAACCATTTTCAGCCCCACTCCTACAAGAGGGTTACTCCGAAAGTGAACAGTGGTAGAGTACTCACATCGGTTGGTTGCGATCTTGCGGTAAACTGCGTTTGCCAACGCCCTGAAATGGAGAAGTGGGATGAAATCCAAAATTTTATTTTTTTTGCTACTTGTATTGGTTCTATCTTTCAACAATGCCTGCGCCGATAGCAGTGAATCCGGTTCGGACAGCGATTCCGACACTGACTCGGATTCAGACTCGGATTCAGACTCGGATTCAGACACTGACTCGGACTCGGATTCAGACACTGACTCGGACTCGGATTCAGATACTGACTCGGACACTGACTCGGACACTGATACAGACACTGATACAGACACCGATACAGATATTGGTGAATACGACGCCGGCATCTCGGACGGAGGCCCGGGCGATCTGTGCTTTGTAGTTGTCAATCAGCCGGAGGCCGTGGCCGACCCGGAAGGATGGAGCGCCAACGAATTCGGGGACACTTATGACTCATATCTGGCGGACGACGTCATCTTGACGACACCCACACCCATCAGTCTCATTCACACGCCGGGCACCAGCGCGGACCTCTCCCTGGCGACATCCCTCAACTGGGCTGTTTATGCAGACTCCGGCGGGGTGCCCGCGGGTACCCCCAACGACGGTGTCACGACTCCACAGTGGTCCATCTCACTATTGCACGGAAACTCCCATATCTTCTACACCGGAGCCGATATCTATTTGCATGTTCCGACTCCGTTCACATTGCCCGCAGGCACCTGGTGGTTTGTCTTCTGGGCAGAGGGCGATATCACGACCATGGGACAATTCTTCTGGTCCGCCTCGGATACCAGCAACGGTGCGGTCTTGCAATTCGTCAATCCACTGGACGGATTCGGCACTGGAGCCACTACCTGGACACCCATTACAACGGCGATAACCACCACCAAACACGACCTGGCCCTTGACGTATGGACCGGTACCTGCATGTTGCCGTGGGGCGAAGTATGTTCCGGAGGGATTGACGAGGATTGGGATGGCGATATCGACTGCTACGACACGGAGTGCTGGGCGGAGACCTCTTGCCAGGTAACCTGTACCACCACCGACACCATCTCTTGCAGTGACACAATCAACTCCACGACAATAGGCGCCGGCGACATCATGAACCATTACGACTGCTCTATTGTCGCCGAGGATGGGCCCGAGAAGATATACGAGTTCACCGCTCCGGCCGACCACAGCATAACGGCAACAATATCCGGTCACACGGCGGAACTGGACGTGTTCATCCTGGATTCCTGCGCGACCGACTCCTGCATAATAGCCGGGGACGACTCCGCCGTCGCGATTGTCGACAACGGCCTCACCTACTACATTATTGTGGATGGCAGAAATGGCGATGAGGGTACTTTTACTCTCGACCTGACATGTGGTCCAACCATCCTGGACGGTTGCTATGAGACATCCACGCCCGGTTGCGGGGGTTGCCCCTGTGAAGCTGCGGTCTGTGCGGCGGATCCTTACTGCTGCTCCACCGCCTGGGATTCCCTGTGTGTGGGTGCCTGCTCATATTGCCCGTAGGCCCCCCCCGACCGCCTTTTTTATGTTATCTTTGTATTTGAACCAACCTGAGAGAGGTACATTCAAATGAGAGCCTTATTCGCAATTTTGACCGGCTTGTGCCTGGCCGTGGCCTTCTGGGGACAGATCGGATGTGACGACGGCGACAGGCGCAGCAGTGACGCCGACGCGGACACGGATGGGGACTCGGACAGCGACACCGGCGCCGCCATAACAGGAGCGATGCAGGGCGTTGCGCTGGCACCTTCCGGCGCCTTCCCGATCCCCGGCGCCCTTATCTACCTGACAAAAGGAGACGGCCCCGATATCCCGGATTCAATCTTCTGCTACGATTGCGAGGACATGACCGAGAAGAAGTGGACCCTCTCCAACGCGGACGGCACGTGGTCCCTGACCGATGTACCCGTCGGCGACTGGAATATCGTGGTTCGCAAGGGCTTCTTCCAGCGCCAGCGCGACGTCTCCGTCAGCGAGGGGCAAGTTCTGGACGTGCCGGCCGAGAAAACCACCCTGCCGTCGGACAACAGCGACGACGGCCTGGATCAGATCCCCAACTACGCGGTCCTCGGCACCTACCCGGACGAGACCTACAATCTGCTGGGGAAGATCGGCATGGGCACCATGGCGGGCGGTGAGATCTCCTGGGGCTCGGAGACATTCGACATCTTCGACGACAACATCTCCGCCTCCGGCTATCCCTCACCCGCCACCCTGTTCGCGGATCAGACCACCCTCGACCACTACCACATGATCTTCCTGCCGTGCTCCGCGGACAGCGTGGGCCTCGGTTTCGTCGACGGCCACCTGGACATGATCAAGAATTACGTTACCGGCGGCGGCAAGATCTACAACTCCTGCTGCGTAGCGTACTGGATCGAAAAGCCCTTCCCCGACTACCTGGACTTCGCGCCGAACTCGAGCGACGACGGAGCGTACGCCTGGGATATCGGGAGGATATCCGGCAGCCCTCTTGCGACCACCGGCACGGTGGTGGACCAGGGACTGCGAGACTGGATGCAGGTTGTCACGTCCGTCAGCGTGGACGCGGTACCTTTCGTGAACGGCTACGCCCGTGTCGACGCGCTGATTGAGGTGGACGACGGTCACGGCCTGGACGATGACAACGGCGTGGTCAAGCCCTACGAGTGGGTGACCGGCGCGGCCGGCGATGTTTACCAGGATGCGTCACTCATGACCACATACAACTACGACTGCGGAAAGATCTTCTTCTCGGTGTACGAGACCTCCGAGAACACCGCCGTCATCACTCCCCAGGAATTCGTGCTCATCTACATCATTCTGGAAGTCGGTGTGTGTGAGGGCGACTACACCCCGCCGGAGTAGGGAGAAACTCCCTCACCAAGGCCCTGTCCCGCGGCGTGAACACCGCGGCAACGATGCGCTTCCGCGCAAGCCCTGCGGGCTGTTTTCTCCAGCCCGCGCAATTTATGCGTGGGGGACTTGAGGCCTCCGGCCTTTTTTGTTCTTCATTTCTGGCCGCGGGATTTATTTCCGCGGTGAGAAAAGGGCTGAGGAAATTGGATTTCAGGAATCGGATTTGACGGGAGTCTTTTCGGTTTTCTTGAGCGGAAGCATCTGGAGGATCATCAGGCCGATTCCCACTACTATGGCCGCATCCGCCACGTTGAAGGTGGGCCAGTGTCTGTCGGCTCCGTCGATGACGATGTACCAATCGACAAAATCAATCACGTACCTGTAGATCAACCGATCCAGGAGATTCCCCATGGCTCCCCCGAGCACAAAGGGCAGCGCGTACAACATGAGTCGATGATTGGCGGGCGTCTTCCTGTAGAGATAGGGGATGAATGCTGCTGCGAGCAGGGACACGATGAGAAAGAAGGGAAACCTGAACGATTCGGGAACCCTGCTCATCAGCCCGAACGCGCTGGCGCAGTTCTCCACGTACCTGAAACTGAAGTACCCCTCGATGACCGTGACGCTATTCCGATGCCTTCGGATGAAGCGCGAGCGGCGCATCTCCTCACCCTCGTCTCCGCAGACCTTGTAATCGTCGGTATGGGCGTGGAACTCATCGTCGACGAGCGCGTGGACAGCCCACTGCTTGGTCCCCTGATCCAGCGCCACCGCGAGCACGAACAGGATGATAAGACCGATCAGAGGTTTCTTTGGTGCCTGAGTCACGACTACCTCACCCTTCCAGCTTGAATCTTCCCGCGGCGATCAGATCCTTGACCACAGCCGCGCAGCGCGTGCACAGATCCGGATGCTTAGCGTCAGTTCCCACACCGTTCCCCAGGCGCCAGCACCGGGGACACTTGGGATCTTTACTCGGTTGGGCTTCTACCTCAACCTCGCCGGCGCCCTCCTCGACTCTCGCCGCAGATACCAGAAACACCTCGGTCAACACCTCGGAACCCACGTCCCGCAGCAGCTCCAACGTGGAGCCGCTTGCGCGGACTACCACCTGCGCCTGTAACGCGTTGCCGATGTCGCCTGCCTTGCGCATCACCTCGAGCACCTTGGTGACCTCCCTGCGAACCTCTCTTATGGTCGACCAACGTTCGAGAAGCGCATCGTCTTCCCAGCGGGGCTCACCGAGCGCGAATCCTGCGAGGAACACCGAATCTTCCTTGTCGCCCGGCAGGTTCTTCCACACGTCCTCCGCCGTAAAACTGAGCACCGGCGCCAGAACACTGGCCATGCCGCCCACCATGGCGTGCAGGACCGTCTGCGCAGCGCGCCTCAGGGGACCGTCGGGTTGCTCGCAATAGAGCCGATCCTTGATGATATCCAGGTAGAACGAAGACAACTCCACGGTGGCCAGCTCTATGGTCCCGTGAAAGATGTGATGAAAGTTGTACTCGTCGTACGCCCGGTCCAGCCGCTTCAGGTACTTGTTGAAGCGCGCCAGCATCCAGCGGTCGATCTGTGGCATCTCCTCCAACGCCACTGCGTCCGTCGCCGGATCGAAGTCATTGAGGTTGCCCAGCATGAACTTGAACGTGTTGCGGATCTTCCGGTACGAATCGACCAGGCTCTTGATTATTGTCGGGGAGTAGACGATGTCCGAACGGTAGTCCTCGTAACCCACCCACAATCGCAATATCTCCGCGCCCTGAGCTTCGATGGTCTTCTGAGGGGGAACGAAGTTCTTCTGGCTCTTGGACAGGATCTCACCCTTCTCGTTGCAAATGAAACCATGAGTCAGGACCGTCTTGTAGGGCGCGTGACCCCGAGTTGCCGTGGCCACCAGCAGCGATGTGTGAAACCAACCCCTGTGCTGATCGGAACCCTCCAGATAGAGGTCCACCGGCACGCTCAGGCCTTCTCGCTTATCAGCCACCGCAGCCCAGCTCACCCCGGATTCGAACCACACGTCGATAATGTTCTCTTCCTTGGTGAAGTTCTTACCCCCGCACTTGCACACGGTCCCTTCCGGCAGAAGATCCACTGCGTCACGTCTGAACCACTCGTCGCTGCCGTGCTCGCCGATCAACCGAGCGACGTGGCGAATCACGTCCCCGTCCACCAGAGACTCACCGCAGCTGTCACAGAAGAAAAACGGGAGGGGAACTCCCCACAGGCGCTGGCGGGATATACACCAGTCCGGTCTGCCCTCGACCATCCCATGTATCCGATCGTGGCCCCATGGCGGGATCCAGCGGGTCTTGTCGATCTCGGCGAGCGCCTTTTCCCGCAGCCCGGTCTGGTCCATGGAGATGAACCACTGGGGCGTCGCTCTAAATACTATCGGCTGCTTGCACCTCCAGCACACGGGATACTGGTGATTCAGGGTCTGGCCCACCGGGTTGAGCAACACACCCTCATCGTGAAGGAACTGCACAATCTTGGGGTTTGCATCCCATACCAACTCTCCACTCCACCGCTCCACGTCCGCCTCGAAGCGACCGTTCTCGTCAACCGGCGCATAGGGCTCGATGCCGACCGAAGCGCAAAGAGCATAGTCCTCCTGGCCATGGCCGGGCGCTGTATGCACGCAACCTGTCCCGGCCTCGAGGGTGACGTAATCGGCCTTCATGATCGAAATTTCCCGCTCGATGAAGGGGTGGCTGCATCGGAGATCCACGAGCTTGCGCCCTTCCACTGCCTCGCCGATGGGCGCAGCGTCCACCTTGCATTCCTCGAACGTGGGCCGCGCCATTTCCTCCGCTATCAGTATCCGCTCTTTACCCACGCGGTACGCCCGGTACTTGTAAGAAGGATGAACCGCTACTACCAGGGACGCGGGCAGGGTCCACGGAGTTGTTGTCCAGATCATGAGTGACAGCGGTGTGCCGTCATCTTCGATGCCCAGAACATCGTGAAATTTCTCGCGATCGATCACCGCGTACTTCACGAAAACGGAGGGAGATACATGGTCATGGTGCTCGACCTCGGCTTCCGCCAGGGCCGTGCGGCAACTGGTGCACCAGTAAACCGGCTTTCGACCCCGGTAGATCATACCCGCGTCGACGATCTGCGCCAGCTCCTCTACGATAGTCTGCTCATAATCCTTGTCGATGGTGCGGTAGGCCTCTTTCCACAGGGAGAAGACGCCCAGGCGCTTCAGCTCCTCCATCTGGTGGTCGGACCATTTCACCGCGAACTGCTCGCAGCGCTTTCGGATCGAAAGCTTGTCGTCCGTATCCTTCGGCTTGCCCAGCTCGCGCTCGGCGTTCAGCTCGATCGGAAGGCCGTGACAGTCCCAGCCGGGGATGTAGCGAACGTGGTTACCCTTCATGGACCGGTACTTGACCACCAGATCCTTGAGAACCTTGTTGAGGATGTGGCCGTGATGAATGCCGCCGTTGGCGTATGGCGGCCCGTCGTGAAACACGAAGGGTTCTTTATCCTTCGTCTGCTCCAGCAATCGCTCGTAGATCTTCTCCTCTTCCCAGAACTTGATAAACTCCGGCTCCCGTTTGGCCAGCGACGCCTTCATTGGAAAGTCTGTTTTGGGAAGGCAGATGCTCTGTTTGTAAGTGTCAGCCATTTTCTTTCCTGTTCAAAGAAGCGAGGAACATATCACGGGTTGCGCCTAATGAAAGAAAAATGGTTTATCGGGTTTCTCGCCATCGTACGGGCGAAAACCACGTTAACATCTTACTGAACTTCACCGGCAATCTTGATGTACTTCTTTTTGAGAAGAGCCCGCAACACCGTGGCCGATTCGCTGTCGCTCAGGACGGTCTTGTCGAGAACCTGCTGGACGGTCGGCTTCTCCAGCACAATCTGAAAAATTGCGAGGGACTGATCCTCCAGATCCGTGAGCTTCGCTTCGAGCGGGATGCACACGATGAGTGTGGAGTCCATGGGCGGCAACTTCTCCTGAGCATGCCGCAGCTCGTCGAGCTGTCTCAATCCCTCCATGAGGATATGCTCGGTGGGCATGTTGATCTGATCCGGATAGTTGTGGGACTCGGGCCCGAGCAACTCGAACGTGCCGTCTTCCCAGGACAGTATCCTGTAGATCGCCTTGACAGGAGAAAGACCGGGCGAATCGCTTATGGTCGAATGCACGAGCTTGCCCTTGTCCATGTAGATCTTGGCCGTTACCTTGGCCTTGCGCAGGGCGAGTGTGCCGGTCTTCTTGCTGGTGCTGAACAACTGGATGAGATCGGGCAGGGGCACCTCGGCGATGGTGCCGGTCATGGACCGCGCGCTGTCGTGCACGGTCATCTTGCCCATGTCCTGGTAACTCTGGCGCGAGGCCATCGTTGATTCCGAGGCGGCCATATCCGGAGCATCCTCGCTTGCGTCCACCACCTTCATGATGGAAGTGCCGATCAGTATCCTGTCTCCCTTGGATACCACCGCCTTCGAAACCTTCTCCCCGTTCACGAAGGTGCCGTTGGTGCTGCCCCTGTCCACGAGGTTGATCTTGCCGTTCTTGACGACCAGCACGGCGTGCCGGCGGGAAACCATGTCCTCCATGAGAACGACATCGAGCTCGGAGCTGCGTCCGATAATGATATCGCGCCCTTCCTTGAGAATGTATTCCCCACCCTTGTACTTGCCGGAAATAAATCTCAACGCGAGCCTGGACATGTCTTGCGAAGAACCTCCGGTCGACCGCGAATTCCGTAACGAGTCGACCATTAAAATGGGTCCATATTGTGCTTGGCACGGTGCGCCAAGTCAAGATGGCTTGTGCGATAGGGTGTGAGTTCGAGGTGCTATTATCTATCGCACGACAACATGGACGATGTGGACGACGTGGACACCGAAAAAAAACGAATCCCTCAAGTTGAAGTCCACTCGGTCCACAGTCCACTT
>JAUXHN010000333.1 GCA_030621515.1 Deltaproteobacteria bacterium
CAACGACGCCGAGATCAACCTGATCGGTGATCTGGATAGCCTTCACGGGATGATATCCCTGGGTGCGCGAAAATTGGGAGATCAGCAAGTTCCAGAGGATGCTTCGATCGCGGAGGTGAACGCCGGGTTCGATTTCATCGGAGGCTTGCTCGACGACGTGGTCCTCTGGTTCGAAAAACCGGAGACCACGAGTTTCGGTATCGTCGAACGATTGTGGGAGGGGAGCCCATCTTTTCAGGGAGGAGTTGGAAACGACGGCTATCTCACCGAGAATGACAACCGGGCTCCGCACCTGGCGGTGCTCTTCGTTCAGCCGGCGAATGACTCTCAGTCCATGGAGGTGGTGGAGCCGCTCACCGATCTGATCAGGGAGGAGGCAGCGGCGGTGGCGGCCGCGCACCGGGGGACAGGGGTGATGGTGACCGGGATGCCTTCGTTGCAGACCGATGAGCTGCGCCTCGTCACGAGGGACTGCATGGTGGCCGGTACGGCCGCCGGCCTGGGTGTGCTGCTCGTGTTCCTGATTGCTTTTCGATCTTTTCGCGTCACCCTCTTTCTTGTGATCCCCCTGGGCGTGGGGTTGATCTGGGCGGCGGGTTTCACCGGCGCCGTGTACGGGCACCTGACCATGATAACGTCGTATTTTGCGGCGGTCCTTTTCGGGTTGGGGGTGGCCTTCACCATACACATAGTGGCCAGGTTCCATGAGGCGCTTCTTTGCGGTCAGGAGAAGGTCGCGGCCATCGAGACAGCCATGGTCAAGGCGGGTCCCGGAACCGTGGTTGGGGGCGTGACCACCGTAATGGCCTTCCTGACAATAGCCTTTTCCGAGTTCCAGGGATTTGCCGAGATGGGTGTCATCTCGGGCGTGGGCGTGGCCATGATCCTGGTGGCCAACCTGACGTTGCTTCCCGCGGCGCTGCTTCTGTGGCACCCGGGCGCCTCCGCCGTGCGGACCGGGAAGCCCCGCGATGCGTTCTGGGTAAACATGAGGCGCTCCCGCGTTGTCGTTCTCATTATTACAGCATTGGCAGTGATCGCCGGGCTTGCGGTGGCCAACCTCAACGAGTTCGATTACGCGGTGGAGAATATGCTTCCGGCCGATTCCGAGGCCGTGAAGGGAATACGAACCCTGGACGCCCGCACCGATTTTTCATCCACCTTCACGGTCGCGGTCGCTTCTTCTCTCGGGGAGGCCGCTGCCCTGCGCGATCGGTTCGCCGCCTTGCCCACGGTGTCACGGGCCGAGGCGATCTCCATGTTCGTTCCGCCGGATCAGGACGAGAAGGTAGCGATCATTGTCGGGATCGATCCTGACAAACGCGACGAGGTGAAGAGGATAGCGCAGCGCCTTCATGAGCGGAAAAAGAAAATGGAAGGGACAACGGCCGCCGGGCTTGCCGATGCGCTGCAGGAACTTGGCGACACTTTTGAGGATCTTTCCTTCGATGCAAAGAAGGTAGGGCGCGAAGAGGCGAAAGGGCTCGCGGCGTTGTCCGCCAAGGCCGCGGTCGCGGCGAAGATCGTCGCGAAGAGCGGGGACGATGACCGGGCGAGGAAGCTCGAGCGGCAGGTGTTCGAAGTGCTCACAAAAGGAATGGAGATCCTCGCCGTCGGAATGGATGACAGGGGCTTCGGGGTGGATGACCTCCCGCTGGGAATAAGGGGCAGGTTTATCAGCGCCGACGGCGCGAAGTACGCAGTTATCGCGTATCCCAATGGGGACATGGGAGATCGCGAATTCTTCTATGGGCACGTGGATGAGATACTGTCCGTGGATCCGGGAGCCACGGGACACCCGGTCACCCACAAGGTCTTCACCATCATGGTTCACAAGGGCTTCGCTCAGGCGGCAGCCTATTCGGGCATCGCGGTCATACTTCTCCTGTTGCTCGATCTGCGCAGCTTCCGGGGGCTCATGCTGGCCCTGATGCCGGTGATAGTGGCTGCGTCGTGTACTTCGCTGGTGATCTACCTGACCGGTTTCAAGCTCAACTACGCAAACCTCATGGCCTTTCCCATCCTCATCGGCACGGGTGTCGACTACGGCGCCCACCTGGCGCACCGCGCCAAACAGGAGGGGAGCGTACGCGAGGCTGCGAGGACCACCGGCAGGGCTATTGCGCTGTCCGGGGTGACCACCCTCATCGGATTCGGCAGCCTCATCCTCGGCAATCACTGGGGGGTTCAGAGTCTGGGTATCCTGCTCGCGCTGGGAATCTTCTTCACACTGGTCGCCGCATTGATCGTGTTGCCGGGAATATTTGAGGAGCGACAACCATGACAATCATCAAGATGGCGGGGCTGCAACTCGATGTCGCATGGGAGGATCGGCAGGCCAACTTCGAGAGGGTCCGCGGATTCGCGAAAACGGCGGTGGAGGAGGGGGTTCGCGTTCTCGTGTTACCGGAGATGTTCTCAACCGGATTCTCTCTGAATCCGTCCGTTACGGCCGAGCCGCCCGACGGCGAGACCCCCACGTTTATTCGGGAGCTGGCCAGGGAGTTCAAGCTGGTTGTTATAGGAGGCTACGTCCAGCAGCGACAGGGCGGCAAGGGAGCCAACGCCGCGCTCGCAGTTGACAGCAACGGTGTCATGCTGGCGGAGTACCGCTTCCAGAAGTAGCCGGTCTGCAGGGGGTATTGAAAACAGAGGGTTTGTCAGCTGCGGACAAGGCTATGAAAGAGAAATCGATGGAGGGTTTGATCGAACACTGGGTGCGGCCCGAGATCCGAGCGCTCTCCGCCTATCATGTGCCGGAGG
>JAUXHN010000076.1 GCA_030621515.1 Deltaproteobacteria bacterium
GCCATAGGAGCGGACACGGCGAACGGGCAACTGGCGCCGGATTCGAGTTATCAGAAACCGTTTTTCAACAGGTACACCGCGATCTATCTGGACCTGCGACTCGACTTCGCCGGTCTCACCTCGCAACTAACCTCAAGTGAGGAGTAAGGAAAAGGAAATGGGAGTTAACATGAAAAATGCAACCAGGAGCGGGCTTCTCCTTCTGATCGCGGCTGTATTGTTCGGAGCGTGCGCGGAGGAACGGGATCCCATCGATCGGGTACAGCCGTACGCGCTGCCCAAGACGTTCTTCATCGGCGAGGACTTCCAGAGCTCCGACGACGACCCCGAGTTCTGGAGCCAGAACACCATAATCGATGTGGGCTACGGAGCGGCGCAGAGCGGGTTGTTCACTTCCTCCTACATACATCCAATGTCGCGTCTCAAGTGGCAGATCACCGAGGACCTGCTCATAGCTCGCGCGTCATACGAGCGCATCAATTACTCCGACGGCAAGGGCTGCGCGACCGGCCTCGAGACTCAGGACGGCATAATTGTAGCCGTGTTCCCTGTCGTGAGCCATTTCGACATCGTGAACAGCTACAACCCTACCACGGGTGAGAAGCTGAACGTGATCGAGGAAAACACTTACGATCGCCCATGGTACGAGCGTGAATACGTCCGTGTGGACTGGTCCAAGAACATGAACACGGATTCCTACGATTTCGACACTCTTTCAATTCTGGGCATATGGGGCGTTACTTACGAGCCGCTATCTTATTATGTCGAGGATCCAAGCGACGAGGATGCGCCGTACTTCGATCTGGACGGCAGTTACTTCGACGTGACCACCAAGGTGTTTGCCAAGCCCGGCATGGTCGACCTGAGTTCCCTGGGCTGGGGGAGTATCACGAACATCCCCGCATGCTGGATGGACAGAGATTTCTTCGGCGGCACGGCGCCGACCGGTATGTGCAGCCCGGTGGAGCTGACCCTCCGTCACTCCTTCCGCCGCGTTGTCGACAACGACTTCCAGCCCATCGAGTGGGACGGATGGCGCTTCCAGGCGTACGGTGGTTTCACGACCGAGCGCATGGGTTACGCGCGCAACTACGGTATGACGGACGCGCTGCACCACAGGTTCCTGTCCAAGCTCCAGATCTGGGAGCGCACCCACTACTACGACAACGAGTGGGACGGCCCCGGCAACTGGGCCAAGGCCGAGGACAACGTGATGGAAGGGCCGGTCGAGTGCTACACCCCATCGTCGACGCCATACGGAGAAGATGCCAACAGGGACGTGGACCCCGCCAACGGCACCGCCGACGAGTGCGAGGCCGTCACCGCGGCGACCGGGTACGGGGGCTCCCAGTGCGACATGTTCACCCAGAAGTGCACGCTGCCCTTCCGCGCCCGGACACCCCTGAAACTGTTCTGGTACTACACCAATAACAGCGATCAGATGTATTTCGACGCAACCGACCTTGCCGTGCACCAGTGGGACGTGGGTCTGAGATCGGCTATCCGGGCCGCCCAGTACTCCGAGTGCATGGTTGACGGTGGAAAAAAGGAAGATTGCGTGCGGGATTGGCCCATCTACTTCGGTCAGCAGGACGACAACGACGACGCCATGTGGTTGGCCATGGAAATGGACGACTGCCGCAACCACCATTCCCCCGCGTACGAAACTACTTGTGTGAAAGATACTCCCGAGGCAGAGGCGGAGTGTTGTGCCCAGATTGTCGAGGACATCGGCACCGCGCGGGGGGTTAGCGATGGAGTCAAGAGCGTTGCAAAGATGGATGAAACCCTCATCTTGTGCCACAGCCCGGTGGAGTTCAACGACGGTGTGGCGTGCGCTCCGGCGGACCAGCGGCTGCCCGAGGGCACTACCGCGGAGATGTGCGACACGGCCCGCGCGGAGGGCAATGCCGATCTTCTGGAGATCTGTCTGGCGGCGCGCAACGTGAGGCGCGGCGATCTCCGCTACCACCTGGTCAATGTGATCAAGGAGCCGGCCACGCCGTCTCCCTGGGGAATCTACACAAGCGCGGTCGACCCGCTCAACGGGGAGACCGTCCAGACCTGCGCCAACGTGTGGTCCTGGGTTAACGGCTACTGGGCCCAGCGCCTTGTGGACTACATGCGTTTCGCAGCGGGTGAGCTGACCGCCGAGGATGTTACCGAGGCCGAGAACATAAAGGATTGGTCCACGGCGGCCGAGGCTGCGGGTCGAGGCGGTGTCGGTCAGACGATCACCAAAGACGAGTTCAACAACCGTATTGATTCCTTCCTTGGCAGGGAAACCCCGGGTTCTTACACGCAGCATTCCCACATGTTGAAGGAGGAGCAGTCTTCGGGCGATTCATTGTCCCAGATGGCCCTTCCCGAGAAGGTCTCTGCGCTGGGCAGCGACACGGTCAAGATTCTGAGGGATGTCAATCAGGCGTTCACCGGCGTAATGGCCGACTCGGAGCTGGCCTCCACGACGAGTTTGCTCTACAGCGCGCGCATGAACAAGATACGTGGAACGGAAACAGAGGCGCAGCTCATGAACAAGCAGATGCTGGACCTTTACGGCGTGGACGGCATGTACATGTCGGGAGGCCTCATGAACATGGTCTCTCCTCTCCGCGGCGGCAACATCGGTATGCGGCGCGACATGGAGCGTCTGAAGCAGAGCGCCCTGGCCAGACGAGGAATGTGCGAACTGGAGGCGTCCGCGGCTCCGGTGGCAATCAATGGCCTGGCCAAGATTATGGAGGTCAAGTTCGGCGACTTCAGCGATGAGGACACCAAGGAGGTGCAGCGGGTCCGCGCCGACAAGATGGTCAACTACATCGCCCGCAAGGCGCATGAAAGTGTCATCGTTCATGAGATGGGGCACGTCATGGCGCACCGCCACAACTTCGTGAGTTCGTCCGACGCATTGAGCTACAGGCCGCAATACTGGCAGCTTCGTACAAAAGACGGCGCAATCAATGCCACCCTGAAGCTCGGCGAAATGGTAGATCCCTCCGGTGAGTCCAGTTTGGGTCCGAGATACTTCGACCCGATCACACCGGCCGAGGAGGACAACCTCATATGGATGTGGTCCCACTCATCGGTCATGGACTACGCAGGCGAGGCTGCCCAGGACTTCCTGACCCTCGCCGCGTGGGACATAGCGGCCCTGCGCATGTTCTACGGTGACACGGCGCCCGTGTTTCCCAAGTCCTATGCCGATCCGGGCGGGGACATGGGGTACACTCTTGAAGATCCTCGTTCCAGGGCTATCGGCCTCCTGAAACACATGGACAACTTCGGAGGGATCGTCGGGTTCCAGTACGAGTACGGCACCCGTGACCTTCATTACTCGCAGTTGAATACGCACTACGAACTCATCAGGAACTGCGAGACGGTCGATGCCGACCCAGATACAACTCCATTCAAACAGGGGCGCTACGATGAGGATTGGGAAGGTAAATGGCATCCGGTCCTCGACGCCTTCATAGTTTCGCCAAATGGCGACGACGTGTATACGCGATGCCGTCAGCCGGAGGTTGATTACGTGCCCTGGAGAACCTTGCGGCCTCCGATCGGCAACGAGGATCCTGGTGGGTACGTCAGGGCGGCGAACGACGATTTCACAATCGGCAGCATGATTGACCAGGATGGTCGAATGCGTGTGCCGTACGGTTTCGCTACGGATCGATGGGCCGACATCGGCAACGCGGCGGTGTACCGTCACGATAACGGCGCGGACACCTACGAAATCTTCAACTGGATCATGACTCAGCAGGAGCTGTTCCAGATCTTCGACACCTATCGCCGGGGCAGGATGACCTTCTCGGTGAGCGGCGCCTCCGGTCGCATCAACGGACGCTACAACGGGAAGGTCCGTGACGGCGCCAAGGGACTTGCCCTGCAACGGAATTACTACAAGCAGTTGGGCCCCGATCTGGGAGTCGCTTCCAATGTCTTGTGGGACTTCGCGGCGGAGAACTGGTTCCCTGACAGCATCATCGCGTCCACCATGGTATTCGATCACTTCGTGAGGGTCGCTCAACGGCCCGAGGCTGGAGACCACTTCATGCCCGCCGGCAGAGACGCGCTCTACTCCCTGGAGGATTCGGCCTGGTCGAACAACACCATGATCGTTCCGTCAATAACTATTCCCAACGGCGCTTACGGTATTGATAAGGACGCCGATGGCAATGATGTACACGTATTCGGAACCTTCTCACCGGGCGGAAAACTTGTCGAGAACAGGCTCGACCCGGATCAGGGTGAGTACGAGTCGTATTACACAATCAATGCGGGCTCTTACTATGACAAGATCTGGTCCGCCATGATGATGACCGAATCGGCGGACCATTTCATTTCCGATTCACGAGGCGACTTCGTCGATGCCCGCTATCGTGCGACCTCACTGGCCGACCTGCTTCCGGACGGGTACCGCAGGTGGCTCGCCAACAGCCTTACCAACGATGAGTTCCTCAAGGGAGCGAGGGTGGCAACAACCGATTCCGGCACCCCCATCGTCGACGAGAACCTGTATCCCGAGGGCGGAATCGGCACCACCCAGTGGTGGTCGAACCCGCCGAAGGCATGTTTCCCGGTGGAAGGAACTACTATCTGCTCCGCTTACGGTGTGGACGGATGGGAATCCGGCGCGTGGAACCTCAACGATGCGCCGGATCACGTGAGGCCGGTGCAGTCTCAGCTGGGTTGGGAGGTACAGAAGTATCTCATCACCTGGACATACATCTACCTGCCCGAGAACGACCATCACTGGTGGCGTGATATGATGAGGATGAGCGACGGGTCGGAGTACAGTTCGGACATCGAGCCCGATCCGTACCTGTTCTTCTTCAACCCGAACGGCAGGTTCTATGCCGCCAAGAAGTTCGGCACCGAGGATCTCTTCGGCAAGACTGTCGAGAAAGGTATCTCGGCGCGCGTAGTCGAGTACGCCAATTCGTTGATGATGGAAGCATACGAGACTGTGCTTGTGGATCTCGATGGTGACGGCGATGATGACGCCTACCAGGCGGTGTTCAACAGCAATAACGCGCCGATAGTGCTCTACGATCCTTCAATGGAGGACATTTATGGTCAACCCATCGAGGGCATGAACTGCGACGCCACCGACAACTCCGGATGCACCTGCGAGATGAACGCCGCGTGCATGGAGCTCGATAACTACATCCCGATGCTCGATTGGTTGGTACGCTGGTCCGGCCATGCCGACTTCGACACCGACGATTGGGACTCCATGACCGGCATCTACGGTTAAGAGCCTATCTCGGCAGGCACTCCCATCGCCTGGCAACCGATCCACTTCAATCCAACCCCTGAAATCTGATCTTACCCATGGAAAAAAATGGGTTCCTGTGATGAAGTACGCCCAACGTATTTTGAGGAGGCGAACGAGCCATGACCGACCATCGACGCGAGGGATACGAACTGAAGCACCAGGTCAGAGTAGTGACCGCCACCAGCCTTTTCGATGGGCACGATGCGGCCATCAACATCATGCGTCGGATGATCCAGCTCGGCGGCGCCGAGGTCATTCATCTCGGGCATAACCGCTCGGTGGCGCAGATAGTGGAAGCGGCGGTCGAGGAGGACGTGCAGGCGGTTGCCATATCTTCCTACCAGGGGGGACACAACGAGTTCTTCAAGTACATGCGCGACAAGTTCGTGGAGCTTGGCTGCGGCCATATTCGTATCTTCGGCGGTGGCGGCGGGGTTATAAGGCCGGAGGAGATAGAAGATCTCGAGGAGTACGGGATCGAGCGGATCTACGATCCGGAGCACGGGCGAAAGATGGGGTTGACGGGCATAATCGGCGATCTCCTCGAGCGCAGCGATTTTCATACGATCAATGTACGCGGTGGTGACGACGATTCCAATAGAGGGGTGGAGGTTCCGGATCCGGCGACGGTGACGGTGGATGATCCGGCCGGCGTGGCGAGGCTCATTACCATGGCGGAGATGGGTGAGGGCGCATGGGAGCAGGTGTCCGGGGTTATCGTGGAGCGCGCATCGGGGAGCAGCGCCCCGGTGATCGGCATCACAGGAACGGGAGGCAGCGGGAAGAGCTCGCTCCTCGACGAGATTGTCAGACGCTTTGTGCGCGACAACCCCGGCAAGACCGTGGCGTTGCTCACTGCGGATCCCTCCAAGCGGCGGACGGGGGGCGCGTTACTCGGGGATCGAATTCGCATGAACGCCATTGACGGGCCGGGTGTATACATGCGCTCCCTGGCAACGCGCGGGTCCAAAACAGAGCTACCGGTGATAATTCGTGACGCCATCGATGTGGTGAAGGCAGCGGGTTTCGATATCGTCTTCATCGAGACTTCGGGGATCGGGCAGGGGGACACCGAGGTGGTCGACGTGTCCGACATATCCATGTACGTGATGACCTCCGATTTCGGCGCGCCCACGCAGCTCGAGAAGATCGATATGATCGATTATGCCGATCTGATCGTCATCAATAAGTTCGAGCGCAAGGGCTCGCAGGACGCCTTGCGGGATGTGCGCCGTCAACTACGGCGCGCGAAGAACCTTTTTGATACGCCTCTGGAAGAGCTGCCGGTCTACGGAACCATCGCCTCCAAGTTCAACGACGAGGGCGTGAATGGGCTCTACGCGGGGATGGTGGAGATACTGAAGGAGAAATTGAATAGCTATTTCGAGTGCAATATTCCATCCGATCGGATCGTCCGTGGTTCCAGCACGACTTCGATCATTCCCATCGACAGAATCCAGTACCTGGGCGAGATCGCCGGCACCGTGCGTTCGTATAAAAAGACGGCCAGGGACAAGGCCCTCATTGCGCGGAAGATTCAACACCTTCGAACCGCAGGGGAGGAACTCGAGAATGCGCAGGGTGTAGACGAGAGGATAAGAGATTTGACCGAGGAACTCGGTGAGGGTCCCCAAAAACTCCTTGCGCGGTGGGAAGAGCTTCGCGCTCGTTACAAGGGGGACACCTTCACCTACAAGGTGCGCGACAAGGAATTCACCGTTGCGTTGACCTCCGAGACCCTGTCCGGCGTCAAGATTCCGAAGGTCGTGGTTCCCGATCTGAAGGATGAGGGAGACAGGCTCGAATACCTGATGTTGGAAAATGTTCCGGGCACGTATCCCTATACCTGCGGAGTGTTCCCCTTCAAACGGGCCGGAGAGGATCCCAAGCGGCAGTTCGCGGGGGAGGGCGGCCCGGTAAAGACCAATACGCGGTTTCACTATCTTTGCAGGGACGACGCCGCCAAGCGGCTCTCCACTGCCTTTGATTCGGTCACCCTGTACGGCCGGGATCCTGACACACGCCCGGATATCTACGGAAAAGTGGGCGACTCGGGAGTCTCGATCTGCTCCCTCGACGACATCAAAAAGCTGTACGCGGGCTTCGACCTCTGCGCGCCGGCGACCTCGGTTTCAATGACGGTCAACGGCCCCGCGCCCATGATGCTCGCCTTCTTCCTGAACGCCGCCATCGACGGGCAAGTGGACGAGTTCACCGTAAAGAACGATAGATCTCCATCCGGCAAGGAGCTGGCCGAAATCCGCAGAAATACTCTGTCCATAGTGCGGGGAACCGTTCAGGCGGATATTCTCAAGGAAGATCAGGCGCAGAACACCTGCATATTCTCCACAGATTTCGCGCTCAAGATGATGGGAGACATCCAGGAGTTTTTCATCGAGAACAACGTCCGTAACTTCTACTCTGTCTCAATTTCCGGCTATCACATCGCGGAGGCCGGCGCGAACCCGATCACGCAGACGGCGTTGACCCTGGCCAACGGTTTTACCTACGTGGAATACTACCTGTCCCGCGGGCTTCCCATCGACTCCTTCGCGCCCAACCTCTCCTACTTCTTTTCCAACGGTATGGATGCCGAGTACGCCGTGATCGGCAGGGTGGCGCGCCGTATCTGGTCAGTGGCCATGCGAGAGATGTACGGGGCGGACGCTCGCAGCCAGAAGCTGAAGTATCATATACAGACATCGGGCCGCTCACTCCACGCCCAGGATATGCAGTTCAACGATATTCGGACCACGCTCCAGGCGTTGCTGGCGTTCTACGACAACTGCAACTCGCTGCACACAAACTCCTACGACGAGGCGATAACCACGCCCACCGAGGAATCGGTGCGACGCGCCATGGCCATTCAGATGATCACTCTGAAGGAGTTCGGCCTCTCCAAGAACGAGCACCCCCAGCAGGGATCGTACATCATCCAGGAGCTCACCGAGCTGGTGGAGGAGGCAATTTTGGCCGAGTTCGAGCGTATCTCCGAACGCGGCGGCGTGCTCGGCGCCATGGAGACCCAGTATCAGCGCAGCAAGATCCAGGACGAGTCGATGCTGTACGAGCACATGAAGCACACTGGTGAGCTGCCGATCATCGGCGTCAATACGTATCTTAACGAAAACGCGGAGGAACTGATTCCAAAAGATATCGAGCTGCGTCGCGCGACACCGGAGGAGAAGGCCGAGCAGATCGACAACTGTCACGCTCTTCAAGAACGCAACAGCGCCAAGATCGAGGAGACCCTCGGCAAGCTCAAGGAGGTAGCCCTTAAGGGTGGAAATATATTTGTTCAGATGATGGAGACCGCAAGGTACGCTTCTCTGGGTCAGATATCCGAGGCGCTGTACGAGGTCGGCGGACAGTATCGGCGAAATATGTAGGCTGGGTTTGCCGCTTCGTTTTTCATGTCGAGCTGCAGGCGCAGGGGCCTGAACCGGGAACGCCTGGACGATGCTGAGTCTCTCCTGGCGAGTCTGGAGTCCAAGCATGGCTCGACCGAGGAAAAGGACACCGACGACGACGACGTCGAATCGGTCGCGACGAAAAATTGGGCGCCAAAGAGAAGAGATGCCCCTCGGATGGGAGTCGAATTCGGACGGGATTTCGAGTGGGTATTGAAAGAGAAATCAATGAGAACACACAGCAAGCCGACGCTCCTTGTATTATTACTGGGAATCCTGTTTTTTTCATCGCCGGTCTTTGGCCAGGAAGAGGAGAAAGCAAAGGCAAAGAAGCACTTCGAAGCAGGTAAAAACCTGATGAAGGTAGATGAATACGATGATGCTTCCGAGCATTTCAAGAAGTCCGTGAAGATCTTCCCGACAAAAGCGGCAATGCTCAACCTCGCCAATTGCTACATGGCCTTGCACGACTTCCACCACGCGCTGAATTGGTATCAGCGGCTGAAGTTCAAGTACAAGAAATCTCTTGGGGAAGATCTTTTGGAAGTGGTGAACGAACACATTCGGGAAATCAAGTCCATGTCCGTCAAGCTAAAGATCAAAGTGAAGCAGAACGGTGCGACGGTAAAAGTGGATGGAAGAGACATGGGGGTATCGCCGCTGACCAGCTACATTATCGTCGCCCCCGGTGAGCATTCCGTCGAAGTGTCGTTGTCGGGCCACAAAGTCTTCAGAGGCAAACCGAAAGCCGTGCTCGGAGCTCAGACTGTCCTTGAAATCGATCTCCCAAGACTCGGCGCACAGAAGCCGGCTCCGGAGTCTGTGGCCCAGGTTGCGCCCGTTACCAGGCCACCGATCGAACAGGAGAAGAGGAAAAAGCGGCGAAAACGGCTCTCGCCCGTTCCGTTTATCATGACCACCGGAGCTACCATTGCAGCTGGAATCTCGTGGATTGGCGTGGATACAAAGGTAACGAGCATATACAATGTGGAAAAGGAAAATCAGACCGATGCGCTGAAAGAGAGGGCTGAGAAGCTACAGAAAGCGGACGGCGCGCTGCTCGGGTTCACTATCGGCGGTGTCGTCGCTTCATTTGTAGTGTTTCTCTTCACCGACTTCAAGAAGGGATCGGAGCAAAAGACGCCGGACGACGACGCCGATTTCAAACTTGGTTCCATTGCTCCCGTGGTGATGAATAGGGGTGGTGGTGTGGCAATGGGAGGGTCTTTCTAGGAAAGTGGCTTGGACATGAATTTGGAGTTTACGAAACCCCTTTTATCGCTCCTGATAACGACTTGCATTGCAGGATGTGCTTTATCCTTGGACTTTAGCGATTACGGCCCAGTCAATGATGTCGACACAGGCGATACTGATACCGACACTGATACCGACACCGATTCGGACACTGACTCGGACACCGATACTGACACCGACACCGACACGGATACGGACACCACCACCGATTGTGTCGACGGCGGTTGCTGCGATACCGACGCTCAGGAGTTTGAGCCCGACACGTATCAATGCGGGAGCGCGGCGGTCGCCTCCGAATTCGAATGCGTATCGGCCGATTGTGCCGGAGATGCCCGGGAACGACACCAGTATCAGCACTGCACCGGAGCGAGCTCACAGTGCGATATGACCAACCTTGTGTGGGAATCCTGGATGGTCACCGACTGTACCACGGACCAGTTGTGCGAGACCGACGGCTCGACCTATTCCCAGTGCACGGATTGTCCCGGTGGTTGTAGCGGCGGCATTTGCCAGCCGGTTCAGGAGACGGTCAATTTCCCGGCGGCGGGAGACTACTTCAGCACGACCAACATGTGGCAAGCGGGAGACTACGTGGAGGGAATAAAAACTACGAGCCTGGTGTCCGTTACGGAAGCCGACATTCATCTGGTAATTTCGTACAGCTCGCTCAGCTGCGATACACAGGACGTCAATTTCATTGTCAACGGGACGACGGTGGGCAACTTCTCGATCTCCTCAGGCCAGTACACTGTCGATCAGAACTTCAGCTTCAGTTCCATCAGCGGACCAGTCTACACGCTGCGTTACCAGACCATAAGCAACGTTGCCGGCGGATGCGGATCGGCATCGTATTCCAGTACGGGATCAACGGTCACTTTCACCGGATCTTGAAGAAAACAAGGAGGAACACCATGCGGTATAAAAAGATGTGTTTAATTGTCGGGTTTGTCGCCACGCTGGGTTTTTGCGCATGTGGCGACGACGAATGTGGACCCGATCCCACGGATTGGAGCGATTGGGGAGGGGGTTGCGAGGACGACGATTTTGGAGATCTGGAAACCGGAACCACATGGCAGTGGCAGCTCACGGAAGACATCGACACGAGTGTGGATGTAGAAATGTACGACGTGGATCTGTTCGAGGTTTCCCAGGACGTAATAGACGAACTCCATGACGATGGGTGTTTTGTGGTCTGCTATTTCTCCGCCGGCACATGGGAGGAGTGGAGGGACGACGCGGACGACTTTCCCGCGCAGGCCCTCGGCAACACCATGGAGGAGTGGAACGACGAGAAGTGGGTGGATATCCGCTCGACCGAGATCAGGGACATAATGGAGGCGCGGCTCGATGTGGCGGTGTCAAAAGGCTGCGACGGCGTTGAGCCGGACAACATGGACGGCTATCTTTGTAATAATCACTCCGGGTTCGATTTCGACGGGTTCGATCAACTCGACTTCAATCAGTTCATTGCGGAGCAAGCCCACGATCGCGACCTGTCCGTCGGACTCAAGAACGACGTGGACCAGCTCGTGGAACTCGAGCCCTGTTTCGACTGGGCGCTAAACGAGGAGTGCTTTGCCTACGACGAATGCGATAAATACGAGCCGTTCGTCAGCGCGGGCAAGGCGGTCTTTAGTGTGGAGTACGTGAAAGACAAGGCCAAGGGTGAAGATCTGGCTGCCGAAGTTTGCGGCGATCCTGCGATTGAAGGCTTCTCCACCCTGATCAAGCACTGGAATCTGGACGAGTGGGTGATATCCTGCGATTGAACGGTCTGTGAAGGTCGACTGCCACACACACCTGATGGGCATATCCCCCGCAAGCGGAGGGTACGCTTCTTTGCGAATGCGAAGATCCATCTCGTTCAAGTTCCTGAGAAGAAAAATGGGCCTGCATCTCGTTTCGGATCCGGTTAAGCAGGATAGGTTGTACGTTGAGCGGTTGGCGGTGCTGGTGGAGGAATCCGAGCTGGATCGGGTAGTGCTGCTGGCGTTTGACGAGATCTACGATGGGAAAGGCAAGGTCGACCGTGATCGCACGTACCTGCACGTGGCCAACGATTACGTGCGCAAGGTCTGTGACGATCGACCGGATATATTTGCGTTCGGCGCGTCTGTGCACCCCTCGAGGAACGATGCTCTCGACGAGCTGGAGCGTGTCGCGCAGCAGGGCGCCTGCCTCGTGAAGTTGTTGCCCAACTCCCACAACTTCGATCCTGCGGATCCACGGTTTGTGGGATACTGGCGCAAACTCGTCGATCTGGATCTTCCGCTGCTCATTCATTGTGGCTTCGAGCACACTATTCCACCGATCGATCAAAAGCTGGGCGATCCTGTCCGTGTCCGGCCGGTGCTGGAAGAGGGCGTCAAAGTTATCGTCGCCCACGCCGGATCATCGGGAAAGTTCCATTTTCATGAGACGTTCGGCGATACTCTGAGACTGCTCAACGACTGTCCAAATTGTTGGTGCGATACTTCCGCCCTGGCGAATTTTTGGCGAACGAAGTATTTGTTCGAACTGCTCGATCCGGCGCTGCTCGAACGCAAATACGGGGTGGAGATCGAGAATCCTTTCAGTCGTTTTGTACATGGGTCGGACTACCCCATTCCCATCACGCCGTTCGCTTTCATCGGCCGCACGAATCGCGCAAAGCGACGGCGCATATCAAAGTTGACCAACCCCTTGCAGATGGACATCGAGCTCAAGCGCCTCGCCGGCGTACCAGACGATTGCCTGACGCGAACTGCGGAAGTGCTAGGTCTGTAGTAGTGAGAACTAACGTAGTCCGAGCTGGACCTTGATGGCCTCCGCAACAGCATCAATATCTTTATCAGAGATAATTCCAAAGCGTTTTGTAAGACGTTGTTTGCTGACAGTCATGATCTGGTCGGCCATCGCTTTGTGTCGCTTTCTCTTGACCGTAATGAATGCTTCACAGGGATAGAGTTTGGAGACGTTGGTTGTGAGCGGCACAACCTGTACGCGGTTGAGCGCTTTGTTTGAGGCGTCTATGCTGACTATGACCGCCGGCCGTGTCTTTTTGATTTCACCGCCGACAGCAGGGTCGAAGTTCACCCACCAGACTTCATTCCGCTTCATCGTTCGTCACCAAGATCTGTTACGAGATTTTCAGACCACTCAAGGGCTTCAGTTTCACGTTCCTCGTCCTGCGCCATTTCGGCGTAGGCATGCTCGAGATCCTCTTCGACTACATAGGGTCTGGCGAGGTTATTGAGAAAGGCGCTGATACGCCCACGACCGACAAGTCTATGCAAACCTTCATAGACAGGCCGTTCCACAGTTATCGTGAGTTTTTTGTACGTTTCCATATACACACTCCCAATACGTGTTAATACGTATTATACGTATGGCACGGGAAGATGTCAAACGCAGCCGGGTTCACGGACACAGGCCCATTCGTCGGAGCGGCTCATCGAGGTCGGGCGGAATGGGCGAGGTGAAAACGATCTCTTCTCCCGTCTTCGGATGGATCAGCGACAACGATCGGGCGTGGAGCGCCAGGCGGTTCAAGCCCCATCGATCACTGATCTCCCGATTTATGGCGCCCTTGCCGTAGTTCGCGTCGCCGATCACCGGATGATTGATGTGCTTGAGGTGTCTGCGCACCTGATGCAGGCGACCGGTCCTGGGGATGGCTTCCACCAAGGAGACGTGTCTCGGCTCGATCTCGGCAATGGCCAGGCGGCGATAGTTTGTTATTGCTTCAACCCTCGGGCCACCCTCCGTGCGAGGTATTGGATGATCTATAGTGCCCTCTTTGGGCGTCTCTCCCCTCACCAGGGCCAGGTAGTGTTTCTCTACCGACCCGTCCTCGAATCCGGGCCCCATCCGCCCCGCCGTGCGCGCATCGAGCGCAAAAAGGACCACTCCGCTCGTGCCCCTGTCGAGGCGATGAAGGGGGTGCACAACTTCCACACCGAGTAACTCCTTCACGAGATCGACAAGTACGACACTGTCTCTGCCCCATCCACGGTGCACCAGTAGCCCCGAGGGCTTGTCCATGGCAAGCAAGTACTCGTCGCGAAACAGTACAGAAACACCACATGATTCTTTTCCGGCAAAGTCGATCATTTAGAGAACAGGTCCTTTGTCTCCCCCATGCGTCAACAATGCGTGGACACGCTTTTCTTAGAACAATGAGAGCGGTGTCGGTGTCAATAGGCAGAGGTGATGAGCGAGGTGTGCATCATGTTCAAAAGAACGTACACTATCAAATCGTTTCAAGATAAATGGAGGAAGAGTATGAAACGCATCCACGTGCTGGGATTGATCGCGGCGTACCTGGTTTCCGGTTGTGGCGATCCGCCGCCTCCGGATACTGTTCCGCCCCTGGAATCGCGTGTGGAACTGACAGCAGGCGATGTCTGGCTGATCGGCGACGGCGAAAAAGAGAGGCTCATCACGGGGGTGATGCTCAAGAAGGATTCCGTGCTGAAGGTCGGGGAAGGAAGTCGCGCGCTGATAAGGCTCAGCACCGGGACACGCGCGTTCCTCAGGGGAGGGACGGATGTTGAGCTGGTGGATGGCGGAGTCAGGATGAGCGTGGGCGAGCTCTGGGCCGACGTGACTGGCGATGGGGACGCTCTGGGGCGATTCGTGGCCGGGGATGTGACCGTGACTGCGTCCGGCGCGGGTTTCGATCTGAGGGTTGACGGAGATACGGTAACTGTCTACGTGGCGCGCGGCCTGGCGGTGGTTGCGTCGAAGGGTGGAAGAGTCGAGGTGCAAAGTGGGCAGCGGGCCGTTTCAAAGGCCGGGGCGACACCGACCGTCAAGCCGGTGGCCTTCTGGGACGACTGGACGGGCGGAATGGCGGATAGAACGCTCGGCTCCGGATCGGGCGGCAAGGGAACGGGCAGGATTTACGGCATAGATAGGCAGCGCCCGGGTAAAGCACCGCAGGAGTTGCAGATAGTTTCGCAGAAGGTCAGGATACTCATCCGCGACGGCCTCGCCCACACCACCGTGGACCAGAGGTTCTTCAACCCGTCGAGTACACCCCTGGAGGGGTGGTACTGGTTCACGATTCCACAGGGAGCCGCAGTCGAGCGTTTTGCCCTCGAGGTGAACGGTCAGCTCGTGGATGGGGAGATGACCGAGAGAAAGCAGGCTGCGGCGGCGTACGAGGAGGCGGTGCAAAAGGCCTTCGACCCGGCGCTGCTCGAGTGGGTCGACGGACGCACCTTCCGCGCGAGGATTTTCCCCATCCCGGCTGTTGGCGAGCGTCGCGTAGTGCTCTCTTATACGGAGTTGTTACCCCTGGACGGCGATGTATACCGCTACGTCTACCCGATGGGCGGGGACGAGGAGGTCGAGATACAGGAGTTCTCCCTCGAAGTGGATCTGGGCGATGATGGCGAGGACTACGAGATCGCCACCCTTCAAGACGCGAGGATCGAGGAGGATCGTTCGCTGATATCAATGAGACGCTCCGGGTATATTCCCCGGTCGGACTTCCTCCTCGAGTTGAGAAGGACGCAGGAGGTTGACCCGTTGAGGGTCATGCGTTTCGAGACGGGTGAGGAAGAGGCCGACTACGTGATGATCAGGTACTCCCCGGAGGTGGACTGGGAGAAGATCAAGGAGGTGCCTGGCGATGTAGTGGTGGTGCTCGACACATCCGCAGGCGGGGACGAGTCCGATCGTCAGGTCCGTGCGGACGCGGTGGAGGCCGTGTTGAGGGCGCTGTCGTCCGGAGATCGTTTCGCCGTGATCGCCGCCGATCTGAAGCCGCGGAT
This sequence comes from Deltaproteobacteria bacterium, assembly GCA_030621515.1. Taxonomy (GTDB): domain Bacteria; phylum Myxococcota_A; class Polyangia; order JAAYKL01; family JAAYKL01; genus JAUVAN01. Next base: position 15,702 of record JAUXHN010000076.1, read on the forward strand.
TGTTTATCCGGCAAAGGGCCTCGCTCCGGCGCGTGAAGAGGAGGTGTCGGCTGCCATCGAAAACCTGGCGGAGATCGTGTCCGCCGGGGCGACCGATCTCGGGGCCATGTTCAACACCGCGCTCAAGCTGGTTCACGAATCGGAGCAGCCGGCGGTCGTGTACGTGGGTGATGGAAGGGCGACCGTCGGGGAGACCACCCACGACGAGCTGGCGGATCGCCTGCGTCGTTCCATGGGAGACTCCCGCGCCAGGTTATTCACCATCGCGGTTGGCGATGACGCGAATTACTCCCTGCTCGAGAGGCTCGCCAGAGTGGGAGGGGGGAAAGCGTTCAGGATAGACGTGCCCGATCAGACCGTTCAGGAGGCGCTCCGCTTTGCCGGTTCGGTCAAGACCCCTACCATCACCAACCTTCAGATCGATGCGGGCGCCGGGCTCGATCAGGTCTTCTCCATGGTATCCGGAAAGATATCCGAGGGTCAGGAGATGATCATTTTGGCCAGGACCCATCACGCGCTTCCGGACGAGATCAAGGTGACCGGACGGCTGGAGGGAAAGCCTTTCGAGCGGAAATACGAGGTCAGCGAGGAAGAGGGCGAGGAGTACGGTTACATCCCGGGCATGTGGGGGAGACTGTATCTCGAACGCCTGATGGGCGAGGGGCTCCAGGAGAGCCGCGGCACCATCATCTCACTGGGGTTGAACTACTCTCTCATGACGCCGTTCACATCGTTCCTGGTGCTGGAGAGCGACGCCGCCTACGAGGAGCAAGGGATCGAGCGTCGATCGCGGCAACGGGACTGGACGGGGCGCTACGATGGCGACGACGGCGTCGATCTCGCGGATCTGACCGTCGGGGCCCTCGGTTTCCCCCTGACCCTTACAGGTTGTTTTTCGATGGCGGCGGAGGATGAGAAGGACTCTGTTGAGCCGTCGATAGAGGAGGTGCCCCAGTGGCTCGGCAAGAACAAGCGTCACAAGGGGGAAGAAGGCCAGATGGGCAAGCTGGATTCCGCCCGGAGTATCAATGGAAATCAATACGGGATCAGGGGACCGTCCGGCAGTCCGGATCCCTCGATGGACAGGGAGAGGGCCATCGATCAGGCGCAGACTGACGGGATCCTTGCGAGCCTCAGTTCCAAGGGTGGCAAACAGGCGGGAGAGGGAACCATTGGACTGGGCGGTCTCGGCACCATCGGCCACGGGGGCGGCGGCGGAACAGGCACCGGCTACGGGAGAGGCTCGGGAGGCCAAGCCGGTCGGGACTCCGATGAAATGGTGAAGGAAAGCAAGTCGAGACCGAAGCCTGAGCCGAAGCCGGATCCTGCGCCGGTGGTTCAGATCGCCGTGGGAAATCCGTACGAGACGCCGGTGCAGCGATCACCATTCAAAAAGGAGGTCTGTTCGGACGCCTCAAAGAGACCCCTTCGGCAGCGACGGATCCTGTGGTCGAGGCGCCTTTCAAGAGCGTCGGGGCCGGACCAGATGGCCAGGATATTCTTCGAGGCCGGCAAGCGCTGCGAGCTTGATATGTGGCGCGACAGAAGGGTGTTGCTCGACATGCTCGAAAACCGTGTCGGCACACCCGAGGATGTTCGCGGTCTGCTGACAGCCTTTTCCGGCTATCCCGGTTTTCAGAGATATTTGCGTCGCAGGATCCTGCGTCGATCGCTCGATACGGAGATGGTCTACAATCTCTACTTCAGCGAAGGCGTCAACTGGAGCGCCGCGCGGCGCGGACTCGCGGCCATGAAGACCGACGAGGACAGGCTGAAGAAGATCCGGGAGCTCCTGGAGGAATATCCGGACGATCCGGCCGGTCGCAGCTTGCTGGCCCAGACCCTTCTGGATGCCGGAGAGATCGAGGAGGCGCTGGCCGTGGCGTATCGCCTGCGAAGGGACGGGCTGGCCGGCCCTTCCGTGCTGCGGATCATGTGCGATCTCCAGGCGGAGGCCGGGTTCGAAGAAGAGGCCCAGAGAAGCTGTTCCGAGCTGGTGGAGTTCAACCCGGACGATCCGGCCGCCCGTGAGCAGCTGGGCAATCTCTTCTTGCGACACGGCTGGCACGCCGCCGCGTACAGGCAGTTCAAAACCCTGGTGGAGGCCGCGAAAGAGGATCCTCTGGCCATGTTGAGGCTCGCTGCTGCTGCGGCAGGCATGGGAAAGATCGACGAGGCGTTGCGCCTGGAGCGCAAGGTTGCCTCCTCGCAAGGAGAGCCGGGGCCCTCGGATCCCAGGTTGTGGGCAAGGTTGCATTCCGCAGCTCGCCTGGCCAAAATGATCCTCGAGGCAAGGAAAGGAAAGGACGCGAGCAAGACAAAGGCTCTGGAGCGTGGTCTCAAACGAACTCAGGTATTCGCCGGAAAATCGACACTAAAGATTCTGGTATGGAAAGATGTGGAGGCGCAGCTGTTTCTGGCTGCGGTCCAGGGGAAGGAAGCGTATCCCGTCTCTGCCGACGTTCCGGCATATCAGACCGGTCTATATATGATCGACTTAGGCCTCACGGTTCCGTCCGACGTGGAACTTTCGGTCAAGTTGAAAGGCGTGCCGTTGCGGCGAGCCGTGCCGTTTACCGTGTACACGATCTCTTTTGACGGAAAGAAGTTCGCCATCGAAGACCTGTCCAGCGAGCTGGCGCCCAAAGAGACAGAGATGGTTCTGCTTTAGCGGACACTTGTTTGAAGGTCTTCTACTCGGAGGCGGGCGCGTCGGCTGCGGATTTCGGGCGAGACGGGGTGTCCTTCCACTGGGTGAGGGGCACGAGCAGCGCTTCGGACAGAGCATCGGAGCCGGGCTCCTCCGGGTCGGCGTAGGCCACTGTTTTTACCACGTACGCCTTCATCGCAGCCGTCAGCTTCGACAGGTGCTCGCGAATCTCGGGGTTATCATCCGCTTTCAACGGCGCCTTGATGCCGATCGCCTCGCCGTAGTGATTGTGAGCGCTCTTGACATTCATCAAGAACGGGGTGCCGCCCAGGCTATCGATAACCGGCTCGTACCCTCCGTCGGAGATCGCCTTCAGGCGGGTTTCGGATTGGGTCCACTCCTCGCGGAAGGAGAGGACGATGAATGACAACCCCTCGCCGAAGAGTATGCCGTTCAGCGTCCGGGCCTTGTCCAGATCGGCAACAGAGCCGTCCGGCATCCCGGCCATGGCGCCGAGCCACTCTGAAAAAGAGCGCCAGGAGTTGTCCATTTTCCTGTCCGCCGCGACCTTGGCCCCGGAGTCGGCCTCCTCCTGAGGCTGGAGTTCGTTCTTCAGCGCCATCGTCGATGTTTCGAGCCGGACGCGCGGCCTCTCGATGAAAATGGGCAGCCCCGACCCTTTCTCGGCATCGGCCGTCGTGAGCAGCTGCTCCGCCAATGCAACAGCCGAAGATCCGTTCAAACGGGGGAGAGATACCATGTCGCCAATCGATAGTTCTCGAGCCATTTCGTTCTCCTTTCCTATGTGTTTTGCAAATGGATACACGGGGATACACGGTTTTTGGGCCAAAAATCAAGAATGTCCCTTTTTTTTTACACCAATCCTCCGACCATCGCCCCCCTATGGGGTCAACCAGGCTCTTCACCAAGAGGCATTTCGACCCCCAAGGGGTCGATATCGGCCTTCACCAAGAGGTAAATCGACCCCAAAGAGGTCCGCGCGGCTTTCAGGCAAGAATTCCGCCCACTCCAGGGAGCCACGCCGGCTCTTCATCAACAGACCGGCCGA
>JAUXHN010000038.1 GCA_030621515.1 Deltaproteobacteria bacterium
ATTACCTGGTGGAAGGCAATGTCCCCCTTATCGAGGTTCCCGCTCTCAAGGTCGATCCTGTTTCATTGACCATTGGACGACACATCGCAAGCCTGATATCGGACGGGATGACCCTCCACTTCGACCGTGGTCCCATAAGCGCCGCCTCCATGCGGTATCTGGACACGAAGAAGGACCTGGGAATCCACACGGACTTTCTCACGGACGACATCTGGCGACTGATCACGTCAAGAGCCGTCACGAACAGGGAGAAGAATATCAACAAGGGCAAGACCGTGGCGACCATGGTCGTCGGCTCCAGGGAGCTGTATAAAGCGGTGAACAAGAATCCATTTGTCGAGATTCTTCCCATCGATCAGGTCAACGACCCTTTTGTCATAAGTCAAAACGACAACATGGTGTCGATCCATACCATTTCCGAAATAACTCTTACCGGCGTGGCCAAGGTATTCAACGAAGGAGACTTCAGGATCGGCGGCCTCGCCGCGGGCAGGGACTTTGTCAACGGCGCCAGGAGCTCCAAGAACGGATTCACCATCAGGGCCCTGCCGTCCACGACCCCGGACGGGGTTCATTCGCGTATCGTGACCACCGGCCGAGAAGACGGGGTGACCTTCAGCCGGACCAAGATCGATTTCGTCGTGACCGAGTACGGTATAGCCAATCTGTACGGTCTTTCTTCCAGGGAGAGGGCCGTGGCGCTCATCTCCATAGCGCATCCCAAGTTCAGAGGGCAACTTCTCAAGGAAGCTATCAAAGCCGGGTACGTGAGCAGCAAACAGATCATGCCCCCGGAAAAAGGTTGTGTGTATCCCAGTCAATACGAGTTCACCCACACCTTCAAGGGCGGCCTGGAGGTGTTCTTTCGACCCATGAAGCCGAGCGACGCCCGCAGTATCCAACGCATGTTCTACTCCCTCTCTCCGGAGATGAGGCGGATGCGGTACCACGGCACAATCAAATCCCTGTCCAACGAAACCGCCCAGGGAATAGCGGCGGTCGACTACAGCCAGGACGTCGCCATCGTGGGGCTGGTCGGCGATCAACGAAACACCGAGATCATCGCCGAGGGCCGGTACATGAACAACCCGACCAACAACATGGGTGAGTTCGATCTGGTGGTCCACGAAAAATACCAGGGACGAGGCATAGGGACGTTCCTGGGCAACTATCTCAAGAAGATCGCCTACTCCAGAGGGTTGAGCGGGATATACGGCGAGGTCATTCAACGCAACGAGGGGACGATCGCCCTCCTGAACAAGGCCTGGCCCACGGCGACAAAACGCTTCGAATACGGAAGCTGCACCATCACGCTTCGATTTCCCGAAGAGGACGTTGCCAAGCCCAAGGACAGCATCGTGGTCTACTCCGGACGCTTCGGCGACTTCTCGTTCGGCGGGGATCATCCGTTCAATCCGGGACGCGCCACGAGCGCCATGCGGTGCATGGACGATGAAGGGTACCTCGACGAGCCGTGGATACGGATCGAAGAGCCGAGGATGGTCACCAAAGAACGGCTCATCGAATCGCACGATCCCAAGTTCATCGAGGCCTTGAGGTTGGCAAATTCGGGTGAGTGGCGTGAGGAGTTCCTGCAGTTTCACCTCGGTGGTGAGGAGTGTCCCGTCTTCCCCGGGCTTTTCGACTTCGTTCTTTTGTACGCATCGGCCACCATAACCGGCGCGAACCTGATCATCGAGGAGAACGCCAATGTCGTGTTCAATCCCCTGGGCGGATTCCATCACTCGAGCCGGTCCGGCGCGGAGGGGTTCTGCTATTTCAACGACGCCATCGCGGCCATCGATATGCTGCTCGCCCGCGGGTTCAGAATAGCCTACATCGACATCGACGCGCACCACGGCAACGGGGTCCAGGACGCCTACTACGGAGACGACCGAGTCCTCGTGATTTCCCTGCACGAGAGCGGCAAGACACTCTACCCCTGGGGCGGCTTCGAGACCGAGACAGGCGAGGATATCGGCAAGGGATTCACCATAAACATCCCGCTCCCCGAGGGAACCGACGACGACTTGTTCGGCATGGTATTCGATCGCGTGGTCACGCCGGCCGTCGAGCAGTTCGCTCCTTCCGTGGTGGTCGCCGTGATCGGGGCCGACACCCACAGGTCCGATCCCCTGTCGCACCTGAGCCTCACCAACAACGGAATGACGGACGCGATGAAACGTATAAGGGAATACTGCAACCATATGCTCCTTCTGGGCGGCGGCGGATACAACTTGACGGCGACGACCCGGGCGTGGTGCCGGATGTGGGCCGCGGCCAACCGCATCGACGCCCTGCCCGACTATCTGCTCGTGCTAGGAGGCTCCTTCATGGGGGGCGAAGGTGTGGCCCAGGCCGACATCGTGGACATGGCGTATATGACATCCGGAGACCAGAGAGATGCGACACAGAAGGAGCTGGAACGAATAGCGATATTTCACGAGAAAAACACCATTCCCCTGATCGGAAAACGGCTGAGCCGGATGCCCGGGACTAATCCGGATTAGGAAATAGCGTCCAGTGCCGCATTGAAGGTTGCGCTGGGATGGGTTGCCTTTGCAGCCTTTTCCGGATCCGGGAAGTAATAGCCTCCAATATCAACAGGCTTTCCCTGGGCCGCAATCATTTCATCGGCAATCTTGGCCTCATTATCTCCAAGTTCTTTGGCCAGCTTGGAGAAACGCGCCTGAAGCGAGCTATCCTCTGTTTGCTCGGCCAGAGCTTGAGCCCAGTAAAGCGCGAGGTAAAAGTGGCTCCCTCTATTATCCAGCTCATTGACCTTTCGGGATGGCGACTTCTTGCTGTCCAGGAACTTGCTATTCGCCTCGCCGAGGGTCTTTGCGAAGATCTTGGCTTTTTTGTTGCCGGTGGTGTTGCCCAGATGTTCCAGTGATTCCGCAAGGGCCAGGAATTCACCAAGGGAGTCCCACCTCAGATGCCCTTCTTCGACAAACTGCTGGACGTGTTTTGGAGCCGAACCGCCCGCGCCGGTCTCGAACATCCCGCCGCCGTTCATGAGGGGAACTATGGAGAGCATTTTTGCGCTGGTATTCAATTCAAGAATTGGGAAAAGGTCCGTATTGTAGTCACGCAACACGTTTCCGGTTACAGAAATAGTGTCTTTGCCCTCTCTCATTCTTTCAAATGAAAATCTGGTTGCTTCCGCCACGGGCATGGTATGGATTTCCAGGCCGTCCGTGTCGTGATTCGGCAAATATTTTTTTACTTTTTCAATGAGTTGCGCGTCGTGAGGCCTGGCCGGGTCAAGCCAGAACACGATGGGCGCCCCGGTAGCTTTGGCCCTGGTGATAGCCAGCTTTACCCAATCCTGTATGGGCGCGTCTTTTGCCTGGCACGCGCGCCAGATGTCGCCCTCTTCCACTTTGTGTTCGTGGATGGCTTTCCCCGAAGCGTCTACAACGCGAATCGTTCCGTCTCCCGGCGCCTCGAATGTCTTGTCGTGGGACCCGTACTCCTCCGCCTTTTTCGCCATGAGGCCTACGTTGGGAACAGTCCCCATTTTGGAGGGATCAAGAGCGCCGTGTTTAATGCAATTGTTTATGGCCTCCTGGTACAGGTCTGCATAACAGTGGTCGGGGATTACCGCCTTTACATCGTGCTGCTTGCCGTCGGGCCCCCACATCTTCCCCGAATCACGAATCATTGCAGGCATGGACGCGTCGATAATTACATCACTGGGCACATGCAGGTTTGTGATCCCCTTGTCCGAGTTCACCATGGCGACTTCGGGGCGATTCTTATAGACCTCCTTGATATCCGCTTCGATCTCCGCTCTCTTGTCTTCCGGCAGGCTTGCGATCTTGTTGTAAAGATCGCCCAGGCCATTGTTGAAATCAACGCCAAGCTCTTTGATGACAGCCGCGTGTTTCTCAATGACGTTTCTGTAGAAAACCTTCACGGCATGACCAAAGATCTTTGGGTCGGAGACCTTCATCATTGTGGCCTTCATGTGCAAGGAAAACAGCACGCCTTTTTCTTTTGCGTCGTCTATCTGCTCCCCGAGGAATTTTGTCAGGGCCTTTTTGCTCATGAAAGTGGAATCAATGACTTCACCGGCCAGAAGCGCCAGGTTGTCCTTCAAGACGGTGACCTTGCCGTCCTCGGAAACAAACTCGATCCTTGCGTTCGTTGCCTGCGCCATCGTGATGGACTTCTCGTTGGAGAAGAAGTCGCCGCTGCTCATCGTGGAGACATGTGTCTTTGAGTCAGGGCTCCATGCACCCATCTTGTGGGGGTTCTTCATTGCATACTGCTTGACCGCGACTGCCGCTCTGCGATCAGAGTTTCCTTCTCTCAAAACAGGGTTAACGGCGCTTCCCAGCGCCACGGAAAACCTGGTCTTGATCTCCCGCTCTGTGTCGGTTTTCGGATTCTCGGGAAAGTCCGGAATATCGTAACCTTTGTCCTGCACTTCTTTGAGTGCGGCCTTCAACTGTGGGATTGATGCGCTGATATTGGGCAGTTTGATGATATTGGCCTCCGGCAACATTGCGAGCTCGCCCAGAGCGGTCAGTTCATCAGGTATTTTTTGACTCTCAGTCAGGTTATCGGGGAAGTTGGCGATAATTCTTCCGGCAAGAGAGATATCCCTTGGAATAACTTCAAAACCGGACCCCTTTGTAAAAGCCTGGACAATGGGGAGTAACGAGTGAGTTGCCAGTGCCGGCGCCTCATCGGTTTTTGTCCACATAATTTTTTGAGACATGGATACCTCCACTGTGTTGATAGTGTACGCGGGTTTTCTAAGCGCTACATTTTCTAGTAATAGAGTATATCGTCCATCGGGTGTCGATAGAGCGGTTGCTTCAGACGTTTCTGGTCAAAAACGTGCCCCATCATCCCGATTGTACGTCCGAGAATGAACAGGCTGTTCAACCCTTCGAGATCCAGTATCTGTTGCATCTCCTCGTCGGTGAATTCACCGGACGATCGCATCATGTCCGTGAATAAAATGCCGATACAACCATCGACGTTCATAATCAGGTTGTTGCGCTTGGAGGTCGTTACCTTTTCCACCTCGAGGGCGTAATCGAGTATCTCGGTTTTGGGGAAGTTCTTCTTGGCGTACTCTTTCATGAGTGTGACGCGCTGGTCCGGATTCTGGACGCTCTTGACGAGGTGTCCGATGCCCGGGATGTTGATACCGGCTTTTTTCATTTCGGTGACGAACTCCACGGGCGACTTCTTGGCATCCGATGCTCCGGAAAAGTATTTTGCCGCGCCATGCACGGCGCCGCCGAACCGCGGGCCGATGGTCAGCATACCGCTGACAACGCATGAAATGAGATCCTTGCCCGCGCGGGCGGTGACAATGGCGTTGTGCGCGCCGGACACCGCAGCTCCGTGATCGGCGGTAATCATCACCGCCATCTCGAGGAATTTGGTAGCCCACGTCGGAAGCAACTTCTTGAACCACAGCAGGCTGATAACGCCTCCCAATCCAATGTCATTCTTGAACACATCCGTAATGGTCATCGAACGTTCGGAACCGTAAGGACCGCCGTAGGCCAGCTCGTCGCCGCTGTCGTCCGAAATTGTGGCCACGAAGTTTCTTGGCCTGCGAATGACTTTGTCTTTCAATGCCTTGGCGTAGTCCATCGGCATTGCGGGCGCTTCTGTCAACGGTATCGGTTTGTGTTTTCCCTCGGCCACCAACTTGTCGAACGTTTCCTTGATTACCACATCGTAGCTCTCGAACGATTCGGGAACGATTGCGCCTGCTTCGCGCAGGGCTTCGTTCTTGGCGGTGGCTGTCTCGGCGGCCTTGTCCGCCCTTGCGCCGGCGTGTCCGAACTGGACTTCCGTCTTGAAGATACCCGCGCAGGTGCCGATGTTCCACATTACGATCGGCTTGGTAATTCTTCCTTCCTTGAGAGCGGCGACGATCTTGTACTCGTCCTCGCCGCCAACTTCTCCGAGCGCGACTATCATCTTGATTTCGGGATTGGCCTCGTAACGGAACAGATGGTCGGTCAGCGTGCTGAAGGGGTAACGGTCGCCGCCGATCGCCACTCCTTCGTACAGCCCGTCAGTGTTGCGGCCGATGATATTGTTGGCCTCGTTGGAGAGACCGCCCGACTTGGAGACGAATCCGACCGAGCCGGCGCGGTGCAGCTTGGACTCGACGATATTGTCCAGCATGCCGCCGGTGTTGCCGATCTTGAAGGCGCCGGCCACGATTCCGCCGACCGTGGCGGGGCCGATGAGGATCTTTCCGCCGATCTTTTTCGCCTTGGCGGTGACCTCCTTGGCATAGCGCTCCGGCATGCCCTCCGCGATGACGGAAATCACGCGGAGTTGCTCGTAGTCCAGTGCCTCCATCGTCGTGGGGAAGGCCGAACGGAACGACGCAAAGTTGACCATCGTCTCTATTTTGTCGTGATTCTTCATCGCGTCGGCGATTGTCGGATAGATTGGAATAAGGATTTCCCTTTCCCCAATAAAGGCTTTGTGAAGCCCTCCCTTCAGCGCGGTCGGATTGACGATTGCGGTAACGCTCGGCTTTTCTCTATTGGCGACGTAATCGAAGTCCAGCATTCGCTGGATTGCGTTCCGCTGATAGCCATAGATTACTGCTTCGGTATTCTTGTCGAATAGCATGTAGTCTTTCATTTTTACCTCCTAGTTCTCTTCCAGGCCAAGGCTTACGATTTTGGTCATATGAGTTTCAGGCCCGTAGACTTCGATCGGCACGCCGAGAGTCTTGCCCAAATCGCTCATCAGCCTCAATCCTTCTTTGTAATTGGGACCGCCACGCCGAACGTAGATTTTCACATTGTTTTCCTTCAACTTATCCTTGTAATCGTTCAGGGCCTTGATGATGCCGGTGAAGGTCTTGGCAATGTCGGTGAAGTTGGCGATGCCGCCGCCGATGAGTAGAACCTTTCCCTTGGGGTGCTTTGTCCTGGTCATCAGGTCCAGGACGGTCTTGGTGTATTCGTAGGTCATCTCGGTGTTCGGATTGCCGCTGTATTCGCCATAGTTTGCAATCTCTTCCGCTTTTCCGAGATCGGCGATCGTGTCGGCATAGATCACGCTGGCGCCGCCGCCGGCCACGAGTGTCCAGATCCTGCCTTCCGGATTGATCAGGGTCAGCTTGAGCGAAGCACCGGTCTTCTCGTCGAGACTCTTGATGTACGCCTCTTCCTTGGTCATCACTCGCCCGAACGGCGGAGGGAAATCCGTCTCGCCCCATTTTTCGACACATTCGTAAAGCGCCGTGTCGTCGAGGCGCGCGACCATGTCGAGCGGATAAATATTATCTCCACTCATCGCGAACGGGTTGATCTCGAGGTAGGCGAAATGCAGGTCAGCGTAGTATTTGTACAGGCCCTTTATATACTTGGACACCAGCTTCCGCTTCTTGTCGTCCAGCTCCGCCGGAAGCTTCGCGGCCACGTCGATGGTCTCGATATCCGTGCTGGCCGGAACATCTATTTCCGACACGGTATCCCACACTGCCTCGATATCCATGCCGCCCTTGGTCGAGAAATAAATGGTATCGCCGGTCACATTGGACTTGATGGCGAGATAGTACTCTTCCTCGTGTTTGACCAACGGCTCGATAATGAAATGAGTGAGCGAATCGGTGATCTTGCCGACCTTTGTCTTCTTATTCATCCGCTCATCGATCCATTTGCGCACCTCGCCCAGATTCTTGTCGATGAGCAGAAGCCCGTGCTTGCCGCGCTTTCCGAAAAGCTGGTCCGGCTTTGCCACGAGGGGCTTGGTTTTGAGCCAGGGATTTTCTTTTGCCAGGGTATCCCAGTTGGTATTTTCATCCACGAGCGCGATCTCGCCCTCGTATCCGAACTTCCCTCCCAGATATTCCGGCAGGTATTTCGCCAGCATCCGCTTGCCATAGAATTCTCTTATTCCCCGTTGTGCCATTTTCGACTCCTTTTTCTATTCTTTCCCTGATTCTTTTCCCTGTTTATTTTGCTCTTGATAGCGTCGTGTTCTAGAGGAAATTCAGCATCCCGCCCGCCAGGATGATTTTCTTCTGACGCTCAGAAAGTTTGGTGCTTACAGTGAATGTTGTTCCCTTGGTGACGTTCTTCACGACCGCGACACCGTCGCCGGCGATGATATCGCGAACCTTGTCGATCACCAGCTTGTCGCCCTGGTCGATCGCGTCGAGATCGCCGGGGTTGTCGAAATTGAACGGAATGATACCGAAGTTGATCAGGTTGGCGATGTGGATGCGCTCATACGACTTGGTAATGACCGCCTTTACACCCATGTACATCGGGCAGAGCGCCGCGTGCTCACGCGAAGAGCCCTGTCCGTAACTCAGGCCGCCCACTACTATGTTGAATTCGCCGTTCTCCTTGATTTTCTTCGCCTTGTTGAAAAACTCGGGATCGAGAACCTCAAAAAGAAACTCGGAATACTTGGGAACATTGGAACGGTATTTCATTTTCGCGCCGGCGGGTATGATGTGATCCGTCGTGATCTCATCACCGACCTTTATCGTCACTACGGCGTTTATCATATCCGGCAATGGGTCGTTCTTCGGCGGATCGCCGATGTTGGGTCCGCGAATGATTTCCACTTTGCTCGGATCCTCTGCGGGCGGAACGATCATGGCGTCGTCCACCAGGAACTGCTCGGGCATCTCCACCTTTGGATACTCCATGCCCAGGTCGCGCGGGTCCGTGATCTTCCCGGTGAGCACGGCTGCCGCCGCCGTTTCGCAGCTTACCAGGTAGGCGTTCGCGCTCTTGGTGCCCGATCTGGCGAGAAAATTGCGGTTTGAGGTCCTCAGCGTCACCGCCTCTGTCTTCGGCGACTGACTGTTGCCGATGCAGAAGCCGCAGGCGTTCTCCGCAAGCCGTCCGCCGGCCGCCAGCAGGTCGGAAAGCGATCCTTCATCGGCCAGCATCTGAAGAACCTGGCGCGAGCCGGGAGCAATGACGAAGCTCAGATCGGGAGGTGCTGCTCCTTCTTTTACAATGCGCGCTGTGGTGGTGAGATCGACATACGAAGAATTGGTGCAGCTCCCCACGCAAACTTGATCGACATGCATGCCGGCAAGCTCTTTTACCGTCTTGATGTTTCCCGGACTGTGAGGCGCTGCCGCCAGCGGCACGACTTCGCTCAGGTTCAGGTCCACTACCTTGGCGTATTCGGCGTCATCGTCGGCCTTGAGCTCTGTCCAGTCGTTTTCGCGATCTTGCGCTTTCAAGAACTTGCGCGTCTCTTGATCGCTGGGGAAAATCGAGGTTGTAACGCCGCATTCGGCGCCCATGTTGGTGATAGTGGCGCGCTCGGGAACCGAAAGGGTCGCCACTCCGGGGCCACCGTACTCGAATAACATGCCCACATTACCCTTTGTGGTGAACATCTGCAGAACCGTGAGCACGACATCCTTTGCCGCTACCCAGGGTTGCAGCTTGCCCGTCAGGTTGATTTTGACGACATTGGGACAGGTGAGATAGAAAGCGCCGCCGCCCATGGCCACCGCCACGTCCAGGCCTCCGGCGCCCATGGCTATCATTCCGATGCCGCCGCCCGTGGGCGTATGACTGTCGGAACCGAGCAATGTCTTGCCCGGCTTGCCGAATCGCTCGAGGTGTACCTGATGGCATATGCCGTTGCCGGAACGGGAAAGGTAGATCCCGTACTTCGCGGCCGCCCCTTGCAGGTATTTCTGGTCATCGGCGTTTTCGAAACCTATTTGAATTGTATTGTGATCAATATAACTTACGGCAAGTTCGTTTTTGACACGTTTGATACCCATCGCTTCGAACTGCAAGTACGCCATCGTACCCGTCGCATCCTGCGTCAAAGTCTGATCGATGCGGATGGCGATCTCTTTTCCGGGATCCCATTTTCCATCCACGATGTGTTGTTCAATTACTTTCCGTGCCAAGCTTTTACCCATTGCCGTACCTCTCTTTCTTCATTTCCTTAGATTGAAACGGGAAACAACCACCCTCTCCCGTTTTGCTTTTCCTGATTTTGCTTGTGATCTTTATCACTTTGCGATTTCATCTTGAGGTTTTTCATGTAGTATTTTCCTACATGTCGCTACTTCTCAACGGCCCAAGAATTGCGCACCAAGTCCAAACTTTTCCTTAATATTCAACTGGATATGCCATCAATTTTTTCTTTTTGCAATACTGCGCAAACGTTCCTTTGGAACGAGGTGAAAAATGAGTTTTATCGCGAAAATACGGAAAAATATGAAGACCTTACCCGGATTGGATACTATCCCATCTCGCGCCGTACGGAGTTGGCGAGAATACCCACTCCTTCGAGATGCACTTCCATTCGATCACCGTCTTGCAAGAAGATAGGTGGATCGCGAAACACCCCTACCCCGGCCGGGGTCCCGGTGACGATGATATCGCCCGGGAAGAGCGTCATTTGGCGTGACACATAGGCAATGATTTCGGCGCTTGAGACCACCATCTCCGAAGTGCGCGCCTCCTGGCGAACCTGACCGTTGACAATCATCTTGAGGCCCAGATCGTCGGGGTCGCCTATCTCGTCGCAGGACACGACCCAGGGACCCACCGGCCCGAAGGTGTCGAATCCCTTGCCGCGGAACCAGAGACGATCACCGAGCTGCGCCTCACGGCCGCTGACGTCGTTAAACGCCGTCACCCCCGCAACATAGGAGAGTGCATCGTCGACCTCAACCGCTTTCGCCGTGCGCCCGATGACCAGCGCCATCTCGGCTTCGAAATCCGGTTTACTCTCGTGGGCCGGGACGATCACCGTCGCCTCGTGCCCCACCAGGCAGCTTGGCGCCTTGGCAAAGAGCATCGGCTTTTCCGAGGCCTCCCGGTTCTGCTCCGCCGCGTGTGCGCTGTAGTTGCGGCCGAGCGCCACTACCTTCGAGGTATCCGGCACGGGAGGAACAAACCGAATCGAAGAGAGCGGCAGGATGTGCCGGCTTTCGAAGCTGCCCGCGTCCACCTGCCGCGCGATCTCTTTATCAATGCCGGCGACCAGGAGCTGCCGCCAGCTGCGCGACCATTGGGGCCATTGGCCGGCGATGTCGAGAACCTGATCATCGCCCACGAGGACGCCGGGGCGTTCCCCGCCCGGGTGGTCGAAGCTCAACCATTTCATTTCGCCACTCCTTCCAGATGCAAACGATCTAATTCTGTTCCCGCGTTCTTGACACTTTCACCTACAGACGATATTGCGTTTTTTTATATTTGCAACGCAAAGCATTCTTTAGCGAGCACGTTGACTTTCTTGGACCCAAAAGTAAAACAATTTTGATGCGATTTTGGGTGAAACAACATTTGTGTTTTTACCTGTACGAAGGATGCTACCAGACATGGATATTTCATTCTTTAGTCGAGGCATCAAGCTATCCCGCCGGGTAAAGCCCGGGAAGATCGAGCGGATTCCTCCTCCCGGACGGGTAGTGTTGCCGCTTCAACAGGGAAGCGGTCCACCCGCCGAGCCGTCGATAGAGATCGGAGAGGCGGTCAAGGTAGGGCAGACGATCGCCCGAGGCGCTTCCAATAGCGGAGCCGACCTCCACGCTTCGATCAGCGGCGAGGTAACGGCGATCGAGGATCTGCATTTCCCCAACGGGACCACGGTCAAGGCGCTGGTCATCGAAGGCGACGGCAAGGACACCTGGGTGGAGCCCGATCGAGATGACAAACCATTGATCGCGAGCCCCGGCGAGTTACTCGAACGCATCCGCTGCGGCGGTGTCATCCGCGAAGGCAGCGACACCAAGTCCCTGGCTGAAGTCATCGGCGAGGCCATGTCTCCGCGCGGGTATCTCTCTCCCACCGGATCTGCGGTCGCCAAGCCGGTCAGGCACATCGCCGTGCGCTTTTCCGACCAGGATCCTCACCTCGACGCGCTCGCGGCCCTGACCGCGACAATCGGCGATGAAACCGCAGAGCTCGATCTCGGGGTCAAGGTGCTCGCTACGATTACCGGCGCCGAGCAAATTCATTTCGTGCTCGACAACAAGCAAGAGGCTCCCGGGGTGGACAAGCTGGCCGACGATAACGATTATTCTGTCTTGCACGTGGACGCGGCCAACTATCCTTGCCTCTCCAGCCCGATGGTAGCCCGGGCGGTTTCCGGCAAGGAGCCCGACACCGCCTTCAAGAGAGTGCACGAAAACGGTATCCTGGTTTTGGATGTCAATACCGTACTGGAAACGGCTCTCGCCGCGCGAGACCGGCGTCCGGTTATAAGCAGGTTGATAACGGTCGGCAGCCTCGCCGGAGCAGGCGTATTCGAAGCGCGATTGGGCACGCCGCTGGCCGATATCGCCTCGGCCGCAGGCCAAAAAGAGAAAATCGGCAAGGTGGTGCTCGGCGGACCGATGAAAGGTCTCGCCCACCACACTCTCGATTTTCCGCTCACCAAGGAGATTTCCGGAATAACGCTGTTCGCCCAAGATCAAGTGACCATGGCGGTCAACGATCCGTGCGTCGGTTGCGGTCTGTGCGCGATGGTATGTCCGATACGCCTCACGCCCGGAATGCTCTCCAGATACTGCGAGTTCAGCTCGTGGGATCTGGCGCAAGAGGCGCATTTGTTCTCGTGCATCGAGTGCGGCTGTTGCGCCTATGTATGCCCGGCCGGCCGCTCGATGGTGCAGTTCATGGTTCAGGGCAAGAGCGAGTTGCTCTCCACGCGGAGGTCGGAATCATGATCAATCAGCGATTTGTCGTTTCAATATCTCCTCATATCAAGAACGGCCGCACCGTACGCCGCATGATCGTGACTACAATAGCAGCGCTCGCGCCCGCCGCTCTCTGGGGATTCTATCAGTTCGGCCTCGATGCCGTCGCGCTCGTCGCGGTTGGAATCACCGCCGCGTGCGGCACCGAAGCGTTGATCAGCCGTTTGGCCGGGAAGTCGTCCTCTCTGAGTGACGGCCACGCAGTGCTCACGGGCCTCGTGCTCGCCCTGCTCGTTCCGGCCGGTGTCCCGTTCTGGCTCGTAATCGTGGGAGCGGTCATGGCCATCCTGGTGGGCAAGATGCCGTTCGGTCCTCTGGGCGGAGCGCCTATTTATCCGGCGCTCGTGGGGTTGTTGATCGTCGCGACCTCCTGGCCGAACGAGATAAAGAGCTATGTCCAGCCGACCACCGCACCGACCGAACTCAAGGTCGAGGGCGCGGCCGATGCTGAATTTCCCCGTGACGCGGTATTCATCGACCCCAGCGACGAGGCCGAATACAAAACCGCAGACCTCTTCATGGGCAAACAGGTCGGGCCGATCGGCGCGATTTCTCCCTTGCTCCTCTTGCTCGGGGGGCTGTTCTTGATCCTGCGCCGGGTCGCCCGATGGCAGGCGCCGTTCGGATTTCTCGTCGGCATGGGCGTTGCCGCCGGGATCGGCCACGCGCTCGACCCGGGCGGTTGCGCTTCTGCGTCTTTTCACCTGTTCACCGGCTCGGCCATGTTCGGCGCGTTTTTCCTGTGCACCGACTGGTCGTCGACGCCAGTGACCCCGTGGGGCATGTTCCTTTTCGGCTTGATCGGCGGCGGATTGGCGGTGCTGCTCAGAATTGCCGGCCTTCCTTACGGGGCCGTGCCGTGGGCCATCGTGATCATGTCCCTGGCCACACCGATCTTTGACCGCATCACCCCCACGCCTTTTGGAAAGGTGGCGAGCCATGCGTAACAAAATCTGGTTCATGGCGGTCGTGCTCGGCATCGTGGCGTTCCTCGCCGGCCTGGCTCTGGCCGGGGTAAAAGGAATGACCACCCCGGTCATTGAAAAACGCATCCTGGAAAAAAAGATCAAGCCCAGCCTCGATAAATTTTTCGACGGGCTCGATCTGGAAAACGATTGCATTGAGGATCGACAGGTTCTCGACCTCGGCAAGGACGCCCGCGGTCGAAAGCAAGTCACTACTCTGTTTTTGGGTAAAAAGGGCGGCAAGGCCGTGGTCGCGGCGCTCCAGACCAAGGCTGCAGGTTTCGGCGGCGACATAGAGGTGCTCACGGCTTTCAGCCTCGACGACAAGAAGATCCTCGGCGTCAAGACGCTAAGTCAATCCGAGACAATGGGCCTTGGAGCCCGCGTTTCCAACGATGCCGAGCCGTTTATCCAACAGTTTCAGGGAATGAATTACTCGGATGGAGTCGAAATGCGCTCGAACGGCGGGCAGGTGGACGCCATCTCCGGAGCAACGGTTTCGTCGGTGGCATTCACGGCGGCGGTGATCAGGGCGACCGAACTCGTAGAAAAAAACGTGGACTCGGCCGCGGCGAACTAGGAAGGCGCGAACATGAAGACATTGACCCAGGAGTTCACCAAGGGGCTTTGGGAACAAATTCCGCCTTTCCGGCTGGTGCTCGGACTATGCCCTACCCTGGCGGTGACCAAATCACTCGAAGGCGGATGGGGCATGGGCCTGGCCACCACGTTTGTGCTCGTCTGCTCGAACCTCTTCATCTCGGCGTTGAGGAATGTCATTCCACCCAAGGTGCGCATCGCAACCTTCATCGTGATCATCGCAACCTTCGTCGTGATCACCGAGCTTGTCATGAAGGCCTACACGCCGATGCTCTCGGAAACGCTGGGAGTCTTCATACCGCTCATCGTGGTCAACTGCATCATCCTCGGCAGGGCGGAGGCATTCGCCTCGAAAAACGGAATAGGGCGTTCTCTGCTCGACGGCTTCGGCATCGGCTTCGGTTTCACCCTGGCGCTCGCCGTGCTCGGCGCCCTCCGCGAATTGCTCGGCACCGGCAAGCTGACCATGTTCGCCCAGGCGAATCTCGATTTGACCATCATCCCGCTCGGAGAGGGCCGTGAGTTTCTGTTCAAGTTCATGGTCGATCCTCCCGGCGCGTTCGTCTGTCTGGGAGCAATGCTTCTATTGATGAATTTAATAAGTGAACGATCAGCCAGGTCCAAGGCCGCGTGAGGAGAAAATCATGACCGAATACCTACTTCTCGTCGTTTACGCCGTCCTGGTCAACAACATCCTTTTGGCTCAGTTCCTGGGAAACTGTCCTTTCCTGGGAACCTCTCAAAAAATGAGCACGGCGACCGGAATGGCCATGGCGGTTATCTTCGTCCTGACTTTCGCGGGTGTGATCACCTGGGCGGTACAATGGTACGTGCTTGTTCCACTCGAATTGGAGTACCTGCAGACAATCGCGTTCATCCTGGTAATAGCCGCGCTCGTTCAGTTGGTGGAGATCGTGCTGCAAAAGACAGCTCCCGCGCTCTACAGCGCACTCGGGATATTTTTGCCGCTCATCACCACCAATTGCGCCGTGCTCGGCGTGGCGATCATCAACATCAAAGAAGATTACGATTTCGCAAACACCGTGGTCTTCTCCTTTGCCTCGGCGGTCGGGTTCGGCCTGGCCCTGGTTCTGTTCGCCGGGCTCAGGGAGCGGTTCGCCCTTTCGCGAATGCCCAGGGCGCTTCAGGGCACCGTATCGGGCCTTATCACCGCCGGATTGATGGCCCTGGCCTTCCAGGGTTTCATGAAGCTCGGAGGATAGACAAATGGAAGTACTCGCAGCAGCGCTTGTCATCGGCGGAATCGGCACGATCGCAGCTATCGGCCTGGGCGTGGCCGCCAAGGTTTTCGCCGTGTACATAGACCCCAAGGTGATCGAAGTCGGCGAGGTGCTTCCCGGCGCAAACTGCGGCGGTTGCGGCTATACGGGCTGCGCGGCGGCGGCGACGGCCGTGGTCAAGGGCAAGGTCGGGGCAAACGTCTGCGTCGTGGGCGGCCAGGAATGCGCCGAGGCAGTGGCCGGGATCATGGGTCTGTCGGCGGAGGAAGGCGAGGTCGGGATCGCCGAGCTGGGATGCAAGTACAGCGTAACGACAGCTCATCTCCTCTTCGATTACGATGGAATCGAGGATTGCCGGGCGGCCGCCCTGGTAAACGGCGGCGGCAAGGTCTGTTCCATGGGCTGCCTGGGATTCGGCACATGTATTAGCGCCTGCCAGTTCGGCGCTCTTTACAGAGGCGCGGACGGCCTGCCCGCGGTGGACAAGGAAAGGTGCACCGCCTGCGGCGCCTGCGAGCGGATCTGCCCCAAGGGGATCATCCGGGTACAGACGCCGAGCCGGAAGTTCACTCATGTCCAAACCGATGACGATTGCGTGGCCCCTTGCCAGGCGACCTGTCCGGCGCAGATCGATATTCCGGCGTACATCGCCGCAATCGGACGAGGCGATTACGAAAAAGCTGTATGTATCATCAAGGAGAGCAACCCGTTCCCGCTTGTCTGCGGGCGCGTCTGCCCGCATGTCTGCGAGTCGGTCTGCCGACGCAACGACATAGACGAACCGGTAAACATCAATCACCTCAAGCGATTTGCCGCAGACTTCGAGATGAATTCAGGCAAGCGGTTCCTGCCGCAAGTTCTGCCTCCAAACGGCAAGCGCGTAGCTATCATCGGCGCGGGACCGGGAGGTCTGACCTGCGCCTACTACCTCGCCCGCATGGGTTATCAAATCAAGGTTTTCGAGTCCATGCCCAAGCCCGGCGGGATGCTCCTCTACGGTATCCCCGAGTACCGCCTGCCGAAGAAAACCCTCGACTGGGAGATAGGGGGTATCCTCGAGCTGGGCGTAGAGCTCGAGTGCGACAAAAAGCTCGGCGTGGACTTCACCATCGAAGATCTCTATGAGCAGGGATACGACGCAATTTTCCTGGCGGTCGGGGCATGGGACTCACGGCGTCTGGGCGTACCAGGAGAGCAGGACTTCCCCCAGGTGGCGAGCGGCACCGAGTTTTTGATCAAGCGCGGCCTCGGCGAAGAAACGCCGGTCGGACGCGATGTAATCATCGTGGGCGGCGGCAACACGGCAATGGATGCGGCGCGCACCTCCTGGCGGCTCGGCGCCGAGAACGTCTACCTGCTCTACAGGCGCTCCCGCAAGGAGATGCCGGCCAACGATATCGAAGTGGACGAGGGCGAGCACGAGGGAATCAAGTACCACTTCCTGGCCGCCCCGACCAAGCTGATCGGCACGGGCGGCAAGCTCGATGCCATGGAATTCCTCAAGATGGAGCTGGGCGAGCCGGACGCGTCCGGACGCCGTCGCCCGGTGCCGATAGAAGGCTCGGAATCGAACATCCAGGCGGACAACGTCTTCAGCGCTATCGGTCAATCACCCGATCTCACCTGCCTGGACGCAGAGGGCGTCGCGAGCAAGCTGGGCCGCACCAAGTGGAATTCAATCGAGGCCGCCGACGGCACAATGCAGACCGATGTTTCCAATATCTTCTCGGGCGGCGACGCATGGCGCGGCGCGGCGACTGCGGTGGAGGCGATCAGGGACGGTCGTTTTGCGGCACGGTCCATCAATCTGCTCCTCACGGGCGAGGAGTTGACCTTGCCTTCCAACTGGTATGCCAGGGCGCCAAAGCTCCCCGGCATAGATGAAGGCATCAAGATCGACAAATCCGAGCGCGCCAGGATGATCGAGCTATCCGTTGATGATCGGCGCATGAACTTCAACGAGGTTGAACTCGGGATTACCGAAGAGATGGCCAAAAAAGAGAGCGAGCGCTGCCTGCAATGCGGCGAGGTCTGTTATCAGGGTTACAGGGAGAAGGCGTCATGAGAAGACCGCTTTGGTTCGGCTGGGCCGTGATTTGCGGCGTGGTGTTTGTCTGGGGATGTACAGATCAGGAAACCGCATCCAAAGAGCCTTCGGCCGCGAAACAGGCACCGTTCAAGAAGATCCCGGACGGAGACGAAGATCCAGGGGACAATGGACCGGACGACTCCACCGAGCTTTCCGGCGTGCCCGGCGACATGGGAAAGGTTGCGTTCACGCACTTTACACATGCCTCGAACAGTAAAAAGGGATACGGCATCCCCTGCCGCGAGTGCCATCACACAACGCCCCGGGACGAAGACCCGGCCCAGGGTTGTACGGGCGAGGGTTGTCACTGCCCAAGCGAAAAGACATACGACCCGGCCCATGCCGGACCCGACGACAACATGCTGCTCTTCGGAGATGATCCGGCCACGGCGGCCCCGGTCGCGTTCAATCACTTCACGCATGCTTCGTCCCGCGGGTACAAGACCGCGTGCACCCAGTGCCACCACACCGGCGATCTCATTGGTTGCTCCGAGTGCCACGGAAAAATTGCGACGACAGGTGACGATGGCAAGGTTATCCCCAAGACCAAGCGGGCCTTTCACCTCAAGTGCAATGGTTGTCATCAGGCCATCAAAAAGAGCGACCCGGATTCAATAGCTCCCGTCAAATGTGAGGATTGCCACGGTGGCCGCACGCCGGCCCGCCTGCCCGGCAGCCTGAGCCTGGAGCGAGCCTATCACCTGAGCTGTGTCGGATGTCACAACCGGGTGAAGCTGGCCGGGACGGGAACCCCGGCCATGGATTGCGGCGATTGTCACAAGCAGGGCTCGCCCAAGATACCGGGCCCCGAGCCCAAAGAGGAAAAAACGGCGGAAAAACCAGCGCCGCAGGAGCAGCCGGCCCCGAGCGCACCGGCGGCGCAGGCCGCCGACGCCGGAGCCACAGAGGCGGCAAAAGACAAGGAAGAAAACAAGGGTCCGGAAAAGATCCTCATAGACCACGCGAAAAAGGCCAAGTCGGGCACCCCGTTTCCGCACAGCGCACACCAGGAACTCGGCGAACCATGCGCCAAGTGCCACCACCAGGGCCTCGATGATCCGTCCTGCCGCAACTGTCACAGTGAAACAGCCGACGCCAAGAAAATCTATCACAAGCTCTGCATCGCCTGTCACAAGGAAAACGGCATCTCGGCCGGTTGCGCGGACTGCCACCCCAAGGGCGAGTAGCCTAGAAGGTATTCCAGTTGATGACCATTCCCCACTCCACCACGGTGAAGCCGGTGCGGGTGAATGTTGAGGGACCGGGTGTGGCCAGAACGCCGCAGGTGGGTGCGCCCTCCACCATCAGCCAGATCCGGAGCATGCTGTCCGGGGTGGGGGTGATGGAGATACCCATGTTCTGATCGATGATCGGGACCGGCTGCGGAAACACGTAGTAGCAGGGGGCCGACGGCAGGTTGATCGACCAGTAGTCCGAGAAATCCTGGACCTCGTCGGCGTTGAGCCCCATCAGCGGGAGGTTGTCGTCGAACCAGTCGAAGATCTCGGTCCCGTTCACGACCCATCCCTCGGTCTCCTGGAAATTCCATATCACGGTGGACTCGTAGAACAGGTAGTCGTACGTGCCGTCAATCAGCCCGGTCGGCTCGGCCCATACGTTCCAGCCGGTTCCGTAGGTCGGGTCCGAGGCGACGATGCTTGTTACCGGGTTTGGCGACAGGGTGACGCTCACGTTCTGCCCCTGCTCGGGGTAGAGGTAAATATACGGCGCGTCGGCGGTCATCTCAGTCAGATCGATGTCCTGCTCGACGGAGGCACCCTCGGCGACGACCACACCGAAGACCTCGCCCGCATAGATATCCTGGGAGGCACACAGGTCGTATGTGTCCGCAGGCAATCCCGTGATGATGTAATCGCCGCTGGAGTCGGAATTCACCGGTCCAAATGGAGTGCTCGTGGTTGTGCTGTAGGCCGTGACCGTTGCCGCTGTGGCCGGGCCGCCGCCTTCGATGGTGAGGTTTCCCCATATCTCTCCGTCGGTGTCTGTATCGGTATCTGTATCGGAATCTGTATCCGAGTCGGTGTCGGAATCGGTGTCGGAATCTGTATCCGAGTCGGTATCGGAATCGGTGTCGGAATCTGTATCCGAGTCGGTATCGGAATCTGAATCCGTTCCTCCGTCAACCTTGTTTTTTTCCACCGTGTCGCAGCCCAGGCACATCGCGCAAACGCAAATCATGAGTACCGAGTTCCATTTTAAGGCAGTCATTCTTTCCTCCGTTTTTATTGAATCAAATTGAATTATACGGGAATTTCAAAGGAGGGGTCGCAAAAAAGGCAGGCGGGCGAATTATGCCGACTATCTATTTGGCAACCTTCTTGATCTCCTCCACCAGCTCGGGCAGAGCCTTGAAGAGATCGGCCACGACCCCGTAATCGGAGACCTGGAAGATCGGCGCCTCCTCGTCCTTGTTGATCGCCACGATCACCTTTGAAGATTTCATGCCGGCCACGTGCTGCAGCGCTCCGGAGAGGCCCACGGCGAAGTAGAGATCCGGGGCCACGATCTTGCCTGTCTGACCCACCTGGAAGTCGTTGTGGATATAACCGGCGTCAACCGCAGCACGGGTAGCCCCGACGGCGCCGCCGAGCAGGTCGGCCAGATCCTCGATCAGCTTGAAGTTCTCCTCGGACTTGAGGCCACGGCCGCCGGAAACGACGACTCCTGCCTCGGCCAGATCCGGGCGCGTCGATTCCGCCTTTTCGAAGCCCAAAAACTCGATCTTGCCCAGAATCTCGGGGGCCTGCGGCACGTCGATCTTCTCCACGGGGCTGGCGCCGGTCGAGCTGAAGGCCTCGAACTCCGTGGGGCGAATGGTGAGGATCTCCACCGGCGTGTCGATAATGACGGTGCCGTTCACGTTGCCCGCGTACATTGGGCGCGTGTAGTTGAGCTTGCCATCGCTGAACACCACCTCGACCACCTCGCTGGCCATCCCGGCACCCATACGCGCGGCCAGGCGGGGGAGCACGTCCTTGCCAGTGGACGAGGCCGGGCTGACCACCACCTGGAAGGCGCCGTCCACGACCACCTTCTCGATGATCGGCGTCCAGCGCTCCGCGATTGCGTTGTCGAGGCCGTCCGCCTGCGCCAGGAAGACCTTCTGGGCGCCCAGAGCCGCGAGGGCTTCCGATTGTCCCGAGAGATCGTCGCCGAGGGCGAGTATGCTGTAGGCGCCACCGATGTGGGAGACGACCTCGGAGGCGAAGGTCACGGTGGAGTTGGTGGCCTTCTTGACCTCGCCGTCTTGAATTTGTGCAATTATCAGTACGTTACCCATGACATCCTCCTTGTCTACAGTACCTTGGCTTCGTCCTGGAGCTTTTGAACGAGCTCCTGGACTGTTTCCAGGATCACGCCTGCACTGCGCGCGGCGGGTTGGGTGAAACTCACGGTTCGGACCTGAAGTGTCCGGTCTACTCCAAGATCATCGAGGGTGAGCTTGTCGATGGGTTTCTTCTTGGCCTTCATGATGCCTCGCAGTGAAGCGTAGCGCGGCCCTTCCTGGTAATCCTTGCCCGCGGCGACGTTGTTGTTGACGCCGGTGGGGGTGACTATCCGCAGGTCCACCGAGAGCACCGCGGGAAACGCGACCTTTACCTTCGCGGCGCCGCCGTCAACCTCGCGGGTGACGGTCGCGCTGGACAGATCCTCGGGAACCTCCACGTGGCCGGCGAAGGTAGCCTGCGGCCATCCGAGGATCTCCGCCAGCATCTGGGACGCCTGATTGGAGTCGCCGTCGACCGCCTGCTTGCCCATTATCACCAGGTCGGGCTGCTCTTTCTCCACGAGCTTCGCCATGGTTCGAGCGACGATCATGGCGTCCAGCTTGTCGTCGTCGCCCGACACCAGGATCCCCCGATCGGCGCCCATGGCGAGGCATTGGCGGATCTGCTGGGTGACCTCTTCGGGGCCGATGGTGACCACGACCACCTCACCGCGGAGCTTGCCGGATCCGACACCATCCTCCAAAATACGCAGCGCCGCCTCCACACCGTACTCATCGAAGGGGTTGGGTTTCCACTCGAGCCCTTCCGACGTCACCTGCGTGCCGTCGCCGGATATCTTGACCTTGTTTGCGTTGTCCGGGTCCGCGACCCGCTTCATCGTAACGAGGATCTTCACTATCGGCCTCCTCACTGCTCTTGAATGGGGCCTCGCCCCGTTGTTCTGCTACCTGAGTTCACTCCATATCAAAGTGAACGAACAACATAAAGTGATATAAAGAGTTCAAGAATGATGATCGTCATATTGTGTTCGAACGGTGACATGAGTTTCTGATCTAGACGAGTACCAGCTTGTTCGCTCGCGGGCCGACGCAGGTGACGATCATGCGGTCTCTCACCAGGTAGGCCCTGGCCGCCTCCATCACGTCGTCAGCGCTTGTTCGGCGGATCTTTCCCGGATACTCCTCATCCATCTCGGCTCCGAGACCGTACAGGTATCCCAGAGAGGCGCTTCCAGCCCTGGCACCCGCTTTCTGGCTCCCGATGGCCCGCGTGCCGATCAGGTGTTGCTTGACACGACTCATCTCCGAAGCCGAAGGCCGGCGCTCGCGGATCCGCTCCACCTCGTCGAGAATGGCGTCAACCACCTGCCTCTCCTGCCCCGGGCCGGTGCTCGCGTACAGGGCAAGATACCCCCGCTCGATTCCCTCCATGGAAATCGCCGTGACGGAGTATGCCAGGCCCATTTTCTCCCTCACCCGCGAGAACAGCCTCCCACCGTGGCCACCGAGGATCTCGACGAGGACATCCATGGCGAAGCTGTCCAACGAGTTGAGGGTAGTGCCGGGGAATCCCACCACCAGGTGTGATTGCTCCTTCGGCATGGTCTTCGCCAGGCCGAGCGGCCCCTTCCTGGGTTTCCAGTCTGCCGGATCACGGTGCGCTTTTTTACCGTTGGATTCGGTTACCAGGTGTCTCTCCGCAAGATCGATGACCTCCTTGGGATCGACGCCGCCCACCACCGCCAGCACCATCCTCCCGGCGCCGGTCGCCTTTCCGAGATATCCCCGCAGCGATCCGGGTGTCAGGTCACGTACGGTCTTTTCAGTGCCGAGCATGGATCTCCCGTACGGGTGACTGCGAAAGAGTGTCTCCTGGAACAGCTTGAAGGCCTGATAATCCGGATTGTCCCGACTCGCCCGGATTTCGTCGAGCAGAAGCTGCTTTTCCCGATCAATCTCGTCCTCGTCAAGAACGGGTCTCCTCAGGCACGTGGACATCAACGCAAACCCCTCGGAGAAATTGCGCGAGAGGAACTCCCCGTATACGCCGAAGGTGTTCCTCCCGGCGAAGCCGGCTACCGAACAGGCCAGCGAATCCATCTCCATGGCGATCTGTCGGGCGTCCTTTGTGGTTGTTCCCCGCGTCAGGGAATTGGATAGCAGCATGGCCAGACCCGACTGGGAAGCACGCTCGTGCCGCAGGCCCCCCATGAAAGCCGCGCGCGCCGCCACGATCCTGGATGTAGCGTCAGTCTTGATGATCAGCGTGTCACCGCCGCTGAGCTTGTGAATTATGGTTTCGGGTCCAGAAGAGGTCTTGACCGTTTTGGCGGCCGCTTTCGCACCCTGTTTGAGCGCGCCCGTGAGATCGTCGTTCAACTTTGCGCTGTTGATCTCCGGGGTTCCCCGCCTTGTCCGAACCCATCCGACCTTTGCCTCGAACGTCCTGTGAGCGGGATCTGGAACAGTCGCGGCGATACTGGCGACGGTCGGGGTCAGGTATCTTCGTGCCACCTCCAGGAGTTGACCGGGTTGGGCGGTGGCGAGCCCTGCCACATAGCGGCGCTCCAACTCCACGTCGCCCGAGTGCAGGCCATAGTAACCGAGCTTTCGCGCAACACCGTCCACCGTCTCCTCCGCGTATGTCGACTCGCTCATCAGCAACGCCCGCGCCTTTTCAACCTCCCTCGGAGAGATGACCTTCGCGGCGAGTTCGAACACCTGCGCGGAGATTGCCCGGGTGAGTTCCATGAGAGTGCCCGGAGGCGCCACGGCGAAGATGGCGAAAACACCGTCGTCTTTCAGGGTGAAGGAGAAGGCCCTCACGTCGCTGGCGAGACCCATCTTCCTGCGAACGATAGACTCCAGTCTCGAGCTCGCGCCCTGACCCAGAATCGCCGCTAGGAGATCCAGCGCGGGAATATCGTCGTGCGCGAATCCGGGAATGGGAAAGCCGATGGCGAGATTCGCTTCGGAGACGGGGAGTACGCGGTGTGTCCTTCTGATCCTTCGCTGAACGGGATGTGGTTTTCGCGTTGTGCGGCGTGGAATGCTCGCGGCGGGCCATTTCGAGAAAGCTTTCCTCGTCAGATCCAGCATGGCACTCTCTTCGAAATCTCCGACGACCACCACCACAGTATTTCCTGGCACATACCAACGACGGTAGAACCTCTGGACAATCTTGCGGTCAAAAGATCGAACGGTCCTGGCAGTGCCGATCACTGGCAACCCGTACGGGTGCTTGCGAAACACATCGGAAAAGAGCATCTCGGTCGTTACCCGGGAGGGGCTGTCCTCACCCATGCGGATCTCCTCAAGGATCACCTGCAGCTCGCTGGACAGTTCCTCTCCATCGAGGGCCGCGTGCTGGACCGCGTCGGCGAGCACATCGATGCCCTTCGCGGCGAACCGGCTGGCCATGGTCACGTGATAGACAGTCTCGTCGTGGGATGTCCACGCGTTGATGTAACCACCGGCGCGCTCCACATCCCTGGCGATCTCGCCCACCGGGCGGCGCTCGGTGCCCTTGAAGAGCATGTGCTCCAGAACGTGGGCCAGGCCGGACTCCCCGGGGCGCTCGTCCGCTTGCCCGACTCTGATCCACACCTGAAACGCCACCACCGGTGCAGCGTGGGACTCTCGCAGAATGATTGTCAATCCATTGGGCAGTTGTTTTATCGAGGTTTTCATATCAACCTTTTTCTAAGCGGGGCTCATGCGAAAACGAAGTAAATTGCGACGCCGTATAGCGTCAACAGTATGATCCCGTCCGTCCTTCCGAGCCGCCACCCTACGCGGACGAGAGGAATGAGAACGAGAACCGTCAAGACGAAGAAAATGACCTCCGGCGACATGATACCGAAGGTCACCGGGATAGGAGAGATCATGGCGGCCGTGCCGAGAATGAGCGTCATATTGAACAGATTGGAGCCCACAACGTTTCCCAGCGCGAGATCCGACTCCCCTTTCTTGGCGGCGACCACCGACGCGGCCAGTTCGGGGATCGATGTACCGAAGGCCACGATGGTCATCCCGATGACACGCTTGCTGATCCCCATGGCCTCGGCGATACCCACCGCCCCTTGCACCATTCCCTCCGCCCCCGCCGCGATGACGATGATGCCGCCGACCAGAAACAAAATGTGACGCGCCTTGAGAGCCGGCCGTTTCCAGCCGGGCGCCATGGTGGTTCGCTGCTGCTCCCTCATCGCCAGCTTGTAGCTGAACACCATGTAGCCGACGAATATGGCCAGGAGGATCACACCGTCGATACGACTCACGGAGTTGCCCACCATCACCATGGCCACCACGCCAAAGGTGACACCAACCACGATGGGGATGTCCCTCCTCAAGACCTCTGTTGCAACCGTGATGGGAGCGATGAGCGCCGAGATTCCCAGGACCAGGGCGATGTTGATTATGTTGGAGCCGATGACGTTGCCAAGCGCGATCTCGCTGTGGCCCCTTGCAGATGCCAATGCGCTGACCACCAACTCCGGAGCGGACGTGCCGAAGGCCACGACCGTGAGGCCGATAATAAGAGAAGGGACGCCAAGATATGCGGCCAGCTTGATGGATCCGCGAACCATACCCTCGGCGCCCAGCCATACACCGATACCACCGCCGACCAATAATATAATGTCCATCCACATGATGAAGGAGGCTTCATAGCATGAAGAACGATGTCGCCCCATGTGAAAATGCACGGAGCATTACAAAAGTCGATAAATGTAAAATGGTCTGGAAGGGGTGAAGGTGGATGATCTACAATGTGTGATCAATCAATAAACATGCTTGGCCAATTGAGGCAGATTTCGTGCGCGCCCGCAGAACGCGGACGAGGTATTACGCAGGGTAAGCCGAGGTCGCGTTCGAGGACGAAAGCCGGAAGATGCCTTGATTGGACATGCATGCCCTTATTTCTTGGCGTTGCGTTGCCGGGCTTGCTTGCGGCGGCGGCGTTCGGCCTCACGGCGTTTGATACGCTTGAGTTCGCTGGGCTTGAAATAGTGCCTGCGGTTTTTGAGCTCGCGCAGCACACCTTCGCGGGCCAGGCGATTCTTGAGCTGGCGAATCGCCCGCTCCACGCGATCGTCCCTGACGACGACCTCGAGGGGACGGCACAGCACGGCCTCTCCAAAAGAGTCGGACTTGCGCCTTGGAGGCCTGTCATCATTCCTGTCGGAATCGCCCCTGTCAGAATCGCCGTCTCGATCTTCGTTCTCGGAACGCGTGACCCTGGTTTCGCTTTTCACGACGACCGGCGCAGTTTCCGTGGTTTCCGTGGTGTTGTCGTCCTGGACCTCGTCCATGCTCATTCCATTTCCTCCGTCAAGCACAAGAGCACAATTGCCGGTACCGCCCCGGCGAAGAGAGTTGGCACCTTAGTAGCGGCTGCCGGGTTTGGCAAGGGAAAACAAGCCCATTCAGATTTAATCCTGGTCCGCCTGACCTGCTGGTATTCGATTCCCCCTAATTCTTCTTCCCTTCCATCGACCGAACCATTTCCGGTTTCGGGAAGCCTTCCGGATACCACTTCCAGTCCAGCGTCCCGGAGTGCACCGGATTCCCTCTGGCCGCAGTTTCGACCACCTTCTTCAGGGCAACGTAGATCTCCTGGAAGGCATCCCCCTTATTGACGTCGCCCATCCAGCGGTAAGCCACGTTGGCTTTCTTCCCGTCATCGAGATAGATCCTCGGGCGCGCCTCGTCCGGGATTCCAGGTCTCGACGACGATTCGATCGCCACGAAGTTCCAGCGCCCCAGCACCGACCGCAACGCGCCGACCTCCGTTTGCGAAATCGCAATTCGATATCTCTTCTCCTGGAGTCCGGGATTCGCAGGGTCATCGGAATGGTCGACTACCCGACACATCCCGGTGCCGCTCGAAGACAGCCACAAGTCCCGGCCTCCCCATAGCCCCTGCACGTCCTGCAGAACTATCTTCGAGAAGTTCCCCGCGTGGTTCGCCCTCTCTCCATCAGAACCGGAGCAACCGACCAGGACCACCGCCGCCAACAAGATCAGGTTCTTCATCCGCTTCTCTCCTTGGGCCAGGCCTTTGATATGGTAATGAACGGTCTTCACAATTTTACTTCGGCATTTGGCGCACTAAGCAGGTCAAAACAGCGGGATCGCCCAATAGAAGTGCACCGACAATTGCAATGAATCGATAATCTCCGATCCCGACTCGTCCACATCTCCATCGTAGCATTCGCTGCCTTCGCATCCTGCCCATTTGTTCGGTGCTGTGATCAGGTAATCAAGATCGG
The DNA here is from genome assembly GCA_030621515.1 of Deltaproteobacteria bacterium. Taxonomy (GTDB): domain Bacteria; phylum Myxococcota_A; class Polyangia; order JAAYKL01; family JAAYKL01; genus JAUVAN01. Next base: position 27,118 of record JAUXHN010000038.1, read on the forward strand.
CGCCCACTCCAATGTCGCCATTCTTTGATTCTTTCTTGAAAAAAAAGGTGAAACCGGCACCTACCTTTACGTTGAACGGTGCCGACAACCTCTCTGAGTAGCTCTCTCCTTCCCACTCCGCTGCTTCCTTGTACGAAAGATATCCTCCGGACACCTTGAGATACACATCTGCAACCCTGAAAGGCAGATATCCGCGGACCTGAAGCATCACGTTCATCATCCTGGCCCACATCTTGTCGGCATCGTCGTCGAGGTTGGCATTGAACATGTAGTATCCAAAATCGATACCCACACCCAGGAACGGAAGGAACCGAGCACCCACGTACACACCACCGCCAGGTCCCGGTCTGAGCCCGTAGCTGCCTTCAGTGCATTCCCAGTGGTCCGCAGAGATACAGAAGATCATTCCCAGACGAGCCTCCAGATCAAGGCCGGTCCGCCACAATGCAAACGGGCTCTCCTTCGGCTGCTGCGCCGGTGGCGGATATGCGACTGCGGGTTGCTGATACCCTGGCTGGGCAGCGGCAGGTGCAACTTGCTGGTAACCTCCCTGCCCGACGGCGGGAACAGGAGCCGGGACTGGTGCGGGAACGACCCCGGCCGATCTGGGAGCGATGCACTGGGAATTCTCGCAAACAAGATCCCCACTGCAATCCTTGTCGATCTGGCATGGGCTTGCCACTATTGGAGGGGGAAACTCACACGCACCTTTGACACAAATCCTCTCTCCCTTGCAGTCGTTATCCGAACCACAATCTTCGGCATGAGCGCTCGGGGAAACAAGTACGATCGCGCACATCGCGATCACGAACCAAAGGCATCCGTTCATTGAACACACCTCAATCGTTTCGGGTTGATTACTAAAAAATTTCGCTTATCCGATAGAATAGAGAAATCCATACATATCTACAACCCCGCCAGGGTTTCACCGACTCGTATGATGCCGGCTTCGATGGCGTCCATTGATGTGGCGTAGGAGAACCTCAAATGCCCCGGCGCGCCGAAGGCCGAACCGGGCACGATGGCCACCTGGGCTTTCTCCAGAAGGAGGGTGGCCAGGTCCACGTCGGTGGCGCCTCCACCCATGCGTTCGAGCACGGCGGTCACGTCCGGAAGAACGTAGAACGCTCCCCTCGGTGTCACACACTCGACCCCGGGCATGGCAGCGAGTCCTTCAACGATGACGTCGCGCCGTTCCTTGTACTCACGCACCCAACCCGGAAGAAAA
>JAUXHN010000170.1 GCA_030621515.1 Deltaproteobacteria bacterium
GAAATTGCTTGATGGTTTCTTACTCTTATTTTTAAGCTAATTCAAGTATGACGCGATCACTAAAATTTCTTACTGGAAATCATGTCAATTGTAACGCAAATCAATTTCAGAATCTTCAATAATATTTTTTGACCGTTGCTCCCCCTTTTTTCTTCAATGAAAATGTCGATTTTTCACATTTGTTTTTGTACCATGCAATGAAGTTACAGATCAATTGACAATGATATTCGCTGTGCTATAGCTTGCGGAAGTTTCGAAATACCAAGAAAAATCGACAGTTCGCCGAATTCGGAGGTCGAAATGATGAGTTCGCGTAATCGCGTAGTCACAGTTATTGCCACCGCCCTTTTATTGTCTGTCTCTTCACAGGCATGGGCTGCCAAGCACAAACCCCTGGTGGCCGACGGAGCCGGAATGGAGTCCAGACTCTTCCGTTCTGCGGTCGACACCAAGGGACACTTCACGGTGGACGGCACTCCAATCCTTCCACACCTGGCCATCTCGGTCGGCCTGATACTGGATTTCGGATTCAACGGCTGGGTCGGTCCGGAACTCGACGACGACAACGCCTACGACAGAACGACCGTCAACAACTACATTTTCTCGGTGCTGGTGTTCAATTTCGGATTGATGGACATGATTGTCATCGGCGCCCAGATTCCTATTGTCATACCCTCGGGCGATGGTTTTTACGGAATAAATGATGATGGCGATCCGACCAAGGAAGGCTGGGACACACCGGGTGGAATCGGCGATATCGCCCTCCACGTGAAGTTGCGCTGGATCCGGGCGGATCGACACGCCTTCGGATTGGGCACGGTAATTCAGTACCAGGCCCCGGTAGGCAAACCCGACCTGCTCATGGGCGAAGGCGGGGGCGGCGCAGTTTCCGGAAAGATGATCCTCGATATCGAGCCCCGGTCCTGGTACCGAGGCGCCCTCAACGTGGGCGTTCGTTACGCCATCGGGGCGCAGAGCGAGAACTACCTGCACGACAATTTCAGGGAGAACGGGTGGAATATGCCCCCCGACAACCTGCTCCTGTTCAAGTACGGCCCGATGCTCACATTCGGACTCGGCAACAGTTTCGTCCTGGTCCCCGGCGTGATGGAAGCGGTAATAGAGGTTTACGGAAACCACCTGCTGACCAACATGAGCGACATGGCCTATCTCTCAATGGAGGGCAACATAGGGCTCAAGGTGTTTGTAGAGCGCAGCTCCTACCTGATGGCGGGTTACGCTCACGGTATTCCGGTGTCGGGCAAGCGCGGCGACAACGCCGGTTACGGTTTCCAGAGCATGGAGCACAGAATGTTCCTCGGCTTCGCGTTCGAGCCCTCCATCGGCGACCGTGACGGCGATGGCATCAAGGACGACGTCGACCAGTGCCCGGACGATCCCGAGGACATGGACGACTTCTCGGATGCGGACGGATGCCCCGAGCCGGACAACGATCGAGACGGCATCCTCGACGTGGACGACGACTGCCCGCTGGTTCCCGAGGACATGGATGGAGACGCGGACGACGACGGTTGCCCGGAGCGCGGCGAGGACGATCGCGACGGCGACGGCATCCTCGACGAGGCCGATCAGTGCCCGGACGATCCGGAAGATCTCGATCAGTTCGAGGACGAAAACGGATGCCCGGACGACGACAACGATCAGGACAAGATCCTCGACGTCAACGATATGTGCCCAAACGAGCCGGAGGACATCGACGGCTGGGAAGACGAAAACGGATGCCCGGATCCCGATAACGACGGGGACCGAATCCCGGACGTGGACGACGAGTGTCCCAACGAGCCCGAAACATACAACGGCAAGGACGACGAGGACGGTTGCCCCGATCAGGGTGACGTGATTCTCACCGGAACGGACATCAAGATCCTCAAGAAAGTCTATTTCGAGTACGATTCGGCCAAGATCAAGGAGATCTCCCACGACATCCTCAACGCGGTGGCCGCGACAATCAACAACAACCCGCAGATCAACAAGATCGCGATCCAGGGCCACGCGGACGAGCGCGGCGACGACGACTACAATCTACGTCTCACCGCGGATCGCGCCGCTTCGGTGGTAACTTACCTCATCAAGAAGGGCGTCAAGCCCAAGAAACTCACCTCGATGGGCTATGGCGAATACTGCCCGGTGGATAATGGCCACAACGAAGGCGCCTGGGAGAAGAACCGACGCGTGGAGTTCAAGGTGCTCATCATCGACGGCGCCCCGACCGGCGTGCAGCGCGCCTGCGAAAAGGCCAAGAAGAAGGGCGTGGTGCCCAAGGACTAGTCTCCTTGCCGGAAGGCTGAACCTGCTCTGTCAAGGGCAGGTCCCGAGGAAGACAGATGCCGGGCGAAAAGCGCCGCTTAAAGCACATACTTGTTTTTGTCCTGCTCGCGCTTCTGATCCACGCAGGAGTGGTGATACCCGTCCTGAGCCTGATCATTTCCATGGAGCCCGACCCCGATGAGCACCCTCCCCTCCAGGTGGACATCTGGAGCCACACCCTCGCGACAGACCAGGAAGAGGAGAAGACCCCCGAGGAAGAACTCGAAGAGTACGAGCCGATAGAGGAGATCCCCGAAGGCCAGGTTGTTGAGACCGACCCGTCACCAAATCGCCAGAAGCCGGACAAGCCCCGTTTTCTGGCAGAGTACGACTCGAAGGTGGACAGGGAAACGAGATCTCGCATACAGGCTCCGGGAACCGGCGCCACCTCGATGGGTCTGCAGGCGCCCGGCTTGGGGCAGGACTCCCAGACGATGCCGGGCGGAATGATATCGGAATTGCACGGGGTCGGTCCCCTCCCCTCCGATCTCGCGCGAGCCGATCAGGGCGACGTCTCCGCCGAGTTCCGCGCGCCGCCCTCTCTTGAGAACATCAACACCAATCCGTCCATGCAGGCCATGACCCAGGCCATCGTCGGATCCGGGCTGGACAGCCTGAAGGATGTGGTGGACGGGGACAGCACCGCGCTCAACACTTCCGGATGGGACTACGCGTCGTTCTTCAACCGCGTGAAGAAAAAGGTCGAGCAGTCCTGGCATCCCGGCGTCGAGTACAAGAAGAGGGACCCCTACGGCAACGTATACGGGTTCAAGGATCGCATCACGGTTCTGCTCGTGGTCCTTCGTCCCGATGGAACCCTGAAACACCTCTACGTGATGGATCCCAGCGGCGCGCCTTTTCTGGACGACGAGGCGTACAACGCAGTGGACCACGCCGCGCCGTTTCCAAACGTCCCGCCCGGCCTTCGGGACAAGAACGACGGCCTGGTCAAGTTCACGTTCCACTTCATCGTGGAGATAGGATCCCAGCCGGTCTTCAGGATGAGAAGGTACAAATAAGGGGGGTCAGAGGTAGGATCCTATCCTGTCGAGGGATTCGATTCGGCCGGCGCCGCCTGGAAGGATCGGCACCGCGCTGACCGTGTCGAGAGCGCCCCACGCCTCGCTCACCCTGTCGACCAGTTTCTTCTCCCTTTTAAAAGCCTCGTTCCACCTGGAGTTCAGCGCTCGTACAATCTCCCTCGTCTCTTTCGGCAGAGCCTCCGGAGGCTCGCCCGCCTCTGGCCAGTGCGCCCGGTTGAAGATCAACGAGTTCACGGCGATGCCGATCTCCCCCAGCTTCCTGTAGAACTCCCGGGTTTCTCTGAAAGTGGCCCTGTCCGGCGTGGTTATCAGACAAAACGCCACATCGTCTCCGCGAAGGACCTTCTCCACGGTCATGGCGCGATCTGAGAAGCTCCCGAACAGATCCGACAACGCGTCCACGAACTCCATTATCTCCCCGAGCAGATCCGCTCCCGTGATTCGAGAAACGGCTCTGAACACAATCCGCGCCCACCTGCCTATGATGTCGAAACCTATCCGTCCGGGTCCGCCGTAAGCGCGACGCATCATGCGTACCATGGGTCCGTCGAGCGCCTCCATCATCCTTCTGGGCGCGGTAAAGAAATCCATAGCGTTCGCCGTGGGCGGAGTATCCAACACGATCAAATCGATGCTTTCGTCGCTCGCCAGCTCGCTCAGCTTCTCCAGAGCCATGTACTCCTGCATGCCGCTCAACGATCCCGACACGTACCGGTAAAGCTTGTTTTCGAGGATTTGTTCTGCGCGACGTGAATCGGAAGCCCGCTCGTGAACAAACCGGTTGAAGGTCTCCACCGGATCCAGCATCCCAAAAGAGAGGAAACCGCCTTCGCGCACGTCCTGCCCCAGAACCTCCGATATATCCCTGAGCCTGGCGTCTCTCCCTTCATCCGTCACCCCCAGACTATCGGCCAGGCGTCGCGCCGGATCTATGGTGAGACACGCAACCCTCTTTCCCGCTCTCGCAGCCCTCAACGCCATGGCCGCCGCAAGGGTGGTCTTTCCAACGCCGCCGGCGCCCACACAAACGATGATCCTCTTTTCCATCAAGAGAGGCCCCATATCTCTCCAGGGCGCACGTCGCGTGCTCATGGGACTCATCGCAACAACTCCCATCCGTCGCCGTTCAGCATGAGTATCCAGGGTGACGCGGCCGTCTCTCCTCTGGAATCGAATCCCTTGAACGGCGCGGCGAACGGGAGATCGGAATCCTCCCCCAACCCGCGAATCCAGCGCCTGATGCCGACTCTCCCCTTGACCCCATCGGCAACTGCCCCGGCCACCAGCACGGCCGCGTCGTGCCCCAGGGCGGAGAAATACGTGGGTCGAGCGCCGTATTCGTCCGCAAAGCGATCGTCGAATCGGGAAGCCGAAAGGCCGGCATCGGCCAGGTAGTGTCTTGCCGCCAGCGCCCCCTGAAGATACCTGCCGGCCCTGCGAACCAGATCCGTCGAGTATCCGATCGACGGAAGAAGAAGCTGTACTGCCCGCCCGGATCCCGGCGCCGGCTCGAAGGAAACGGTCGACCAGATCCCCTCCGATGCAAGAGCCGGGGCAATCAGCGCGATCCGAGAAGCCCTGTCGGGAATAAACAACACGTCGAACTCGGTTTTGAAAAGCTCTGAAGCCTCCTCGATGAAATCGGTATCGTCGGGGGAATAACCAACCTCGGCCGCCGGTTTCACGCCAATATCTGCCAGCTTTTCTATGAAGGCACGCCGCATGGCACGACCGTAACCATCCTCGGGATACATTATGGCGTAGGCCGTGCCGCCCATGCGTGACGCGGTATCCAGCAACGCCTTCACCTCGCTCGCGTTCGACGGAAACCCCCGAAAGACGTTGGACCCCGTCCCGGCCATTCCCTCTTTCACCGACAGGAGGACAATCGGCACTCCGAGTTGCTGTGCACGCCCGGCCACGGCCCTGGAAACGGCGGTGTCCATGGGTCCGATGACAGCCGCGACGTTTTCCTTGAGGACCAGATCCTCGAGGGCGGCGACCGCCTGGGAAGCTCCCTTGCCGGAATCGCGGATCACGACGGACAGGGATCTGCGGTCATCCCCGAACCTCACGGCGTCCACGCCGATCATGACGCCCTTCAACACGGTCTGCCCGACCAGGCGGGAACGTCCCGACAACGGGAGCAGGCAACCCACCGCTCCCATGTCCACCGTTGTTCTATCTTCGAGCAGCTCGATGATATCCGTCACGGCGTCGTCTTGCGCGCGTCCCGCTTTTTCCACCACCTTCAGGATATCGGCCACCGCATCCAGATCTCCTTCATCGTGTCTGATCCACGCAAGGCGCGACATGACCAGAGGCCACGCCGCACCTCTCGCGTCGAGATCGGATCCCAGCTCCTTCAGCAACACCACGTCCGAAATCCCGTCGCAGGTCCTTTGCAGTTCTCGCATGGCATCTTCCCTCGCGTCTTTTGCGGGGCCGAACTCCAAAAAACCGTCCAGCCACGCCACCGTGTGGCGATCATCGTTCAGAGCACGCGCGGCCCGCCACAGGGTATCGAGCAGGAGCAGGTTGTCACCGTGATCGGTCATCTTTCCCATCAACTCGGCCAGGCGGCGAACGGCACCGTCGGAGGAGCCGCTCCGATGGAGTGCGACTCCCGCGTATAAACGGGCCTGCCGCGCCACAGAATCATCTGACGCCCTTTCCAGAACCGGATTGAGGAGGGATGTCGCCAGATCCGGATTTCCATCCCCCAGCGCGATACGGCCCAGAAAAACCATCGCGCTCCAGGCGAGGGGATCCCCGGGGAACAATCTCAAGAAATCGTTGAACTCCTGCTTGGCGATCTCGCGACGGCCCTCCATGAACGTATCCCGCGCCTGCTTGAAGGATGCCTCCGCAACCGGGTTGTCGCTGTGGACTGTTTTGGGACTTGCAGGCGCCACATTGGGCGGACACCCGGATATGGCCAGGGAAAGCCCGATGAGCAGAAGATATTTAGCACCTACCACAATCAATCCCCCGTCGGCATGTTCCTCGGAATGGTCACCCTGAATACTGCGCCGCCGTTATCCGGGGACAGAACCTCGATCTTTCCGTGGTGCGCCTCGACTATTCCTTTGCATATGGCGAGCCCCAGTCCCAACCCCCGCTCCCGGGTGCTGAAGAACGGCTCGAAGATCCTCTCTTCATCGCCGAGGGGCACGCCCGGCCCCTCATCTGAAACCTCGATGACCACTTCGTCACCGGAGGGCGCGACCAGGATTTCCACTACGTCCTCCTCTTGTGAAAATCCGGCGGCGTTCAGGAGAAGGTTCCACAACACCTGCTTGATCTGTCCCTGGTCCAGGGCGGCCTCCAGGTCCTTGTCCTCCATTGTCACATCCACTTGCAGCCCCTCGGCTTCCTTGCTCACCATGAACGTATCCACCACCTCCTCGACCATCTTCCCCACGTGAACGGGATATTGTTCAGGCTCTCTGGGTCTGGTGTACTCCAGCATGTCATTGACCAGATGCTCCATCCTGCCCAGCTCACGAAGAACGATCTCGGAAAGGGCGCGCTCCTCTGCGTTGAGATCCTGCCGGCTCGCGATCATCTGAAATGAACCCGACACGGCGCTCAGGGGATTGCGGATCTCATGGGCCAGGTTGGCGGCGAGCTCACCCAGGGCCGCGAGCTTGCGAGCGCGTTCCAGGTCGGCCTCCAGGCGCTTGACCTTGGTCAGGTCGTTGAATATCACCACGCTCCCCCTCCGCTTTCCGTCTGCGCCGACCAGGGGAGCCACCGTGTAGTCCAGCGGAACCTTGCGGCCACCCGGGGTCAACCCGACACCGTGACCCCGAGCATTCGACACATCCGCCGAGCCGATCACGCCGGTGAGATCGGGAAACAGATCCATAATCTTACGTCCCTCCACCTGCCCTTCTTCCAGCTCGATGATCCCCATGCCCTCCGGGTTCATGGTCAGGATCTCACCCGATCGCCCGGTCGTGGCCAGGCCCACCGTGAGCGATCTGATGATATCCGAGTGCAAGGCGGCCAGATCGGCGCGCTCGATGCGCTCCCGATCGAGCCCACGCCCCGTCCGTTCGAGCCTCGCAACCAGCGAGCTCACCAGCCCGGCGACCACGAACAGGCTCGCCACGTTGATGCCCAGGAAGTACAGGGTTTCCCTCAGGGTAGTCACCGCCATCAACTGATCCGAGAGTGGCTGGAGCCGGCCGGGTCCCATCAGGAGCACCATGAGGATCAGAACCACCGTGGAACCCGCCGCCGAAATGAACGCCGCCCGTCCGCCGAGCACCACCGCAGCCACGATTACCCACAGATCGAACAGGAACGTGAACCCCGACGCGATCCCGCCGGTAGCATAAGCGAGCCCCCCCCACAGCAAGGAGTCCACCCCGAACTGGATCCAGGAAAGCAGCAGCATCCTTCTTCCGGTCCGGTACCAGACTGCGTAAACGATAGTCGCCAGGTAGATGAACGCGATGAGGCCGAGAAGAAACCTGGGCGACGGCGCCTTGAAGAATGTCACCGTGCCATAATTGAGCACGAGGGTGGCTCCGAGCAAAGCCGAGATGAGGGCCACCCGCAGTAGCATTACCCAGGCAAGACGCCGGCCCGACAGCTTCAGACGAGCTTCTTCTCCACCCGCGCCGGAGTTTTCCATGGGGGCCATCGGTCGGCTATTCAATGGTGCCGGCGAGCTCGAAGATGGGGAGATACATGGAGATGACCATGCCTCCCACAAGGCCGCCGATCACAACCATCATCAACGGTTCGAGCAGACTGGTCAGCGCGGCCACAGCGACGTCGACCTCCTCGTCGTAGAAATCGGCGATCTTGTTGCACATGACGTCCAGGGCGCCGGTCTGCTCGCCCACGGCAATCATTTGTATCACCATGCCCGGAAACACACGCGCTTCCGCCAGGGGCTCGGATATGTTCCGACCCTCGGCAATCCGGTCCCTGGCATAGCTGACCGCCTTCTCGATCACGACGTTTCCGGCCGCCTTGCTCACCGTATTGAGGGCCTCGAGGATGGGAACGCCGGAGGATAACAGGGTGCCGAGGGTCCGCGTGAAACGGGCCACAGCGACCTTCCTCACCACCGGACCAATGATGGGCATGATGAGCAATGTCCGGTCGATCGTGTGCCGCCCGACCTTGCTGCGCTTGAACAGGTTGAAGCCGACAATGATTCCGATGCCGACCGCCAGGATAATGTACCAACTTTCCTGAAACGCATTACTGATATCTATGACTATCTGCGTCGGTGCGGGCAGCCCCTTCTCGGAACCGAAATCGGCGAACATACCCTCAAAAGTCGGAATGACCCATTTGAGCAAGATAACGATGACCAGAAGCGCCACGATCGTAATTCCGATCGGGTAGACCATGGCGCCCTTGATCCTGCGTTCCAGGCGCTCCTTTTTTTCGATGTACTCGGAAAGCCTCTTCATGATGGTGTCGAGGATACCGCCCAACTCACCCGCCGCGACCAGGTTGACGAAGAGTTCGTCAAAGATCTTGGGGTGCCGGGCGAGCGCCTCGGAGAACGTGGAGCCTCCCTCGACCATACCCTTTATCTCCAGGAGTCGAGCGCCGAACCATTTGTTATCGCACTGGTTTCCCAGAATATCCAGACACTGGACGAGCGGGAGACCCGCGTCGATCATTGTGGCGAACTGCTGGGTGAAGGTTTTAAGATCCTTGGAGCTGACACCCCGCATGAAGCTGATCTTTATCTTGCGAGGCTTCTTCTTGACAAAAACCGGTGTGAGCCCCTGCCCGCGAAGCTTGGCCTCGACCGCCGACTCGCTATAGGCGTTGATCTCGCCGGAAACAACCTTCCCGGTCTGGTTTCTCGCCTGATATCGATATTCCGTCATTGATTATCACTTACCTGAAGCAACTATCTTTTCAGATTCAATTACGCCATCTTACCTTGTCGGATCCCACACGGTCAAAAATGCTCCCAGTCGTATATCATTACGCACCGGCAATCATGCCGTTCAGTTCGTCCTGATCCTGGCTCCGACCTATTGCCTCCTCCAGGGTGATGAGTCGCCGTTGCAACAACATGTACAGGGATTGATTGAGTGTCATCATCCCGTGCTTCCCCTGCCCTACCTGCATCTGCGAGTAGATCTGATGTACCTTGTCCTCCCGGATGAGGTTTCGGATGGCGGCGTTCGGAATAAGGATCTCGGCCGCGACCACCCGTCCCGGCCCCGAAGCCCGCGGCAGCAGTTGCTGGGTCATCACACCCTGAAGCACGAGTGAGATCTGCGCCCTGATCTGCGCCTGCTGGTGCGGCGGAAAGAGATCGAGTATTCGGTGGATTGTCTGCACACAACTGTTGGTATGAAGCGTGGTGAAGACCAGATGGCC
>JAUXHN010000202.1 GCA_030621515.1 Deltaproteobacteria bacterium
TCTGAAATGTCTTTTCGTAGGCCTCGGGCCTTTTGTGTTCTTCATTTCTGGCCGCGGGATTTACTTCCGCGGGACAGGGCCAGGCGAAATGCATCGTTGAAGATGTGATAGATCTTCAGAGCATGCTGCGCCCCTACCACGTCCTTGCGCCCTTCGACGCGCACTGCCAAGGTTTCTTGCGGTTTTTTTAAGCAAGAACATGCACATCTTGATAAGGTATTGTCAGTTCGATGGCCCTGCAAAAGAAAGGAAGGTCAAAAGATGCGGTGCATGACAGTTCTATTTTCGGTGGCGCTCGTCTTCCTCTCCGGGCTTTTGACGGCATGCGAAGAAGGAAGTGATATCTCGCAAGGTGATACAGATACTGGTTCGGACACGGACACAGACACGGATTCGGATTCTGATTCCGATTCCGATTCGGACACGGATTCGGACTCGGACACGGACACGGATTCGGACACGGACGGACCCATAATAATGGACTGTTCCTCCTGTCCCAGTCTCGGCGTCACTGTGCCGAACCTCATATGCGCAATTGATTTGTGTGATGAAAACGTTGTTGACGCATATGACTATTACTCTCCCTCGGGAGCGCCTCTTGCGGGCACTGCAGAGGGCGTGGCTCACTTCGGCACCTCCCCGGATCTCGATCCCCAGCTGAATGACTCATACGCTCTCATGGCGACCGGACCGTGCACGGGCACCGATCACTCGGGCGGGCTGACCGGCCTCGGGGGCGGCTCCCAGCCGGATCCGTTCTCCGCCGACGGATACGATACCTTCGATGTGATGGAATGGAGCATGACGCTCACCGCGCCTCCCGGAGCGAACGGCTTCGAGATCAAGTACGTGTTTTTCTCTGCGGAGTACGACGAATACGTGGCGACTGTGTTCAACGACAAGTTCTATATATTCATCGAAGCTTTGAGCACCAACGCGGGTGACAGGACGGTCATCAACTTCACCGAGTGCCGCGATCCGGGCGCCTACACGGATTTCGTTTGCGATGGGGCCACCATGAATTACTGCGACGATGGGGAAGCATACTGTTACATCGCAATCAACACCTCGCTTTCCGAGTGTTGCTGGTACGACAATTGCCCCGACGGTCCGGCGACCACCGATATCTCCGATACGGGCTACGAGTGTGCCAACGGACAGGGGCAGGACAGCGCCCTCAAGGGATCATCCACCGGCTGGCTGTACACCCAGTGGGCGGTCCAGCCGAACGAGACCTTCAACATCATCTTCCATATTCACGATACGTCCGATCACATTTACGATTCCGAGGTGATCCTGGACAGCTTCCAGTTCCTGGGTTCGGTGGATCCCGGAACTGACGTCATCGAGTAGAAATCGTCGCCCAGGCCCTTCCCCCAAGATCCCATCTGCTAGATCAACACCAGATCGTCGTCTGAGATCTCCTCGATGTCCGCGAGATCCTCGATACTCTCGATGAAATCATCGTCGAGCACCCGGTTCTTCATGAGCTTGAACTCCGTATCCTCGATGCGCTCCTTTGCCAGACGGGCGAAGTGCGCGAGCAGATCCGGGACAGCCTCCACCAGTGGATAGAAGAGCTCCCGTGCGAGGAAGAGAAGCGTAGCGGGTGTGGTAGTTCGTACTGTGGCGGTGGCCGGTTCCTCGTGAACGAGGGAGATCTCCCCGACGATGTCACCCGGGCCCAGTTCGGCCACATGGACAGGTCCGTTGCCGTCGTCCTTGAGCACCGCGGCCTTTCCCTGGAGGATCACGTACAGCCCGGTGCCCACGGTGCCCTGCTCGATGAATATCGTTCCAGAGGGTACCTCGTGTCCCGTGAAGCGGGCGAGGAGCTGTTTTCTGGAGGCCTCGTCGAATCCGCTGAACAGCGGGTTGGTGGCCAGCAGGTTGGAAACAAGACGTTCGCGAGTAAAGCGAGCCATTGCGCCGGCCACGTTGGGGATGGTTTGTGCCAGCTCATTCACCTCCACGTTCTTGATCTCGAGCACATCGACGGCTCCGTCACAGACCACCGACGCTCCCCGGGGATCCGAGCTGATGAGGGCCATCTCACCGAAGAGGGATCCAGGGCCCAGCCGCGCCAGCGGGACTTCCACTTCCCCTTCGCCGGGTCTGGAGATCTTCTTGACGACAAGAACCTCGCCCCTCGCCACAAAATAGATCGCGTCGCCAATGTCACCCTGCGAAATGACCACGTCACCGTTCGTGTGACGCTTGAGGCGCATCAGATCGAGCAACTTCTTGAATGCCTCGGGCTGGAGAGTCGAGAAGATTGCAAGCGGCGGAACCACATCGGGATAATTGGTAATATTTTCCGTGAACGCGGCCATCTGCGCGATGCCCTCCACAACCTCCCGGTCCTCCATCTCGTAATCCAGATCAAGGTCGTCTCTCACGGGCACGTCGTAATCGACCGGCGCCAGTTTGACACCACGCCCCAGGGAGGGAGAGCCCGCCGCATATTTTTGGACAAGGGCGTCGAGGAGCGGCCCGACCTCCGATCCCATGGCCTCAATCTGCTTTATCGCCACGAGCCCCCGAAGAGGAGAGCCCGACTTCACATCGTGATCGGCTATCGCCTGGTATATCTGCGCGGCGAGTATGTCCTTATTCGCGGCGGTCAGAATGTCGGCGATTTCCATGCGCAGGTTGAAATCAAGAGGGGCCCCCTCGAGTACCAGGCGAAAGACCTTCAGTCCGTCGACCAGCCGGCCCCCGCTTATCCTGCTCTCGGCTTCTTTTTTGATATCCATGAGACTACGGGGCATCGGTTCCTCCGTTCTTTTACGTCTGACATGTGAACGTGAACATGATACGCGATTACGGAGCGGATCAATAGATTGTTTGGCGTGGATGGAACTGCATTTTTCTGCAAAGGGGTGCGCATTGCGGATTGTCGCAGGTGAATCAAGGGGCGCGAGACTCCTGGTGCCGTCGGGAACGGAGGTCCGGCCCACGTCCGATCGCGTGAGGGAGGCGGTTTTTTCCTCGCTCGGAGCGAGCGTGCGTGGTGCCCGGGTGCTCGATCTCTTCGGTGGGTCGGGTGCCCTTGGGCTCGAGGCGATGAGCCGGGGCGCGTCCGAGGCGGTATTCGTGGAGAGATCCGGAATGATCCGCAAGGTCCTCGAGGCGAACATAGCAACCCTGGGTTACCAGAAGAGCACCCGCGTCATTCCGGACAATGCGCTTCGAGCGCTACGACGTCTTGGCGGCGAGAAGGAGCGTTTCGATATTGTTTTCGTGGATCCTCCGTACTCTTCCGATCTGGCGCAACGGGCGGTGGAGGAGTTGGCTGCAAGCGATCTGATGACGCCCCTCGCAATTATTGTCGTCGAGCACACGGAATCCAAGATCATTCATTATCCTAAGTGCTTGCAAGTTTCGACAACGAAACGCTATGGTAGCACGGCGATAACCTATTTGAGACAGACAAAGCCGGACTGAAGGCCTTTTCGCCGAACGAGGAAGAACTTTGACAGAACGAATCGCAATCTATCCCGGATCCTTCGATCCTTTGACCAATGGACACATGGACATCATCGAGCGGGGCGCCCGCATCTTCGACAGGCTGATAGTGGCAATAGCCCAGAACAGCCGAAAGGCCAGCCTGTTCGACGTGGACGAACGCATGGTCATGATCGAGCAAGCTGTATCTCACCTTCCCAGAGTAGCGGTGGATGCGTTCGAGGGACTGACCGTCAAGTACGCCATCTCGAAGAACGCGTGCGCGATCTTGAGGGGCCTTCGGGCGGTCGCCGACTTCGAGTATGAACTCCAGATGGCCAACATGAACAGGAAGATCTCGGCCAATATCGAGACCATGTTCATGATGACCTCCGATAAGTGCTTCTTCGTCAGCTCACAGAACGTGAAGGAGGTCGCCCGCCTCGGTGGCGACGTGGAGGAGCTGGTCCCGTCTCAGGTGTTGGAAAAGATCATGAAGAAGTTCGACTCTTGAGGACTGCATCGACTCCAAGGTGATAATCGATCAGATCACCGATGCGCGAAACCATGAACGCGGTTGCCAGCACCACCGACACACCGGCGGAGAGCACCCGACCTGCGGCGACGAGATCCTCGGGTAGCCCGTACCAGTTCCAGGCCATGGCCAGGGCCGCCATCATCACGAGAAGCGCGGCTCGCGCAACCGTCTGACGTCCCTGTCTGATGCGCGCTCTTCTGTCGCCCGCCCGAGCCGTCCAGAACCACCTCGCCGTCAGCAGAACGAGCCACGTTTTGAGGGCGAAGACGGCCACGCCGGCAAGTAACATCATGGTGTTGCGCAGGACCAGTTCGTTCATGGGAATGGACGGGATGAGCCAGCCTCCGAAGCCGCACGCTGTGATGGCCATGGCCCCGCTCACAGCGGCGAACCACGATGATATTCGGGCAACGAGGGTGGGGTTTTCCCGGTCCGGTAGTGCGGGCCAGAGCAGGGAGATGGCGAGAATGAAAGTGACAAGGGCGAACGGATTGGACCAGGCGTGCCATCCCCAGAGTGACGACTCCTGACTCGCTACCAGATTCCACATGCCGAAACTCGATCCGAAGGTTCCGGCCAGCACCAGAGCAACGGGTACCGGAAGAAGGTGCGCAATAGCTCCCAACCCGCGATACACTACGGGGCTGCGCCCGTAGAGCGCCATGATGGTCAGGCCGGCGACCACCGCTCCGAGGAGAGCGAGCGAGGCGCCCATATCCGCCCGGGTGGAGATGACTACAGCCGGCAGAAGCAACATTGGAACCGACGCGACAGAGAACCCGAGAGCCGTGACCAGCGGATTCCCGGTCTTCGAATGAGCGTCCAGGCGGGATCGATTCCGCCTGCGGCCCGCGAACGCCAGGAAGAAACCGAGGGCCACCGAGGTAAGTAGGATGGCGGCAAACTCGTCCACCTCCAGCGGGTTTATCGACGTGAGCCTGGCCTTGAAGGCCCGGACCTCGCCCGAGACCGTGAGGAACTCGAAGGTATGAAGACCCTCCGTATCCAGCCCGGCCAGGTCGGATGGAGCGGCGAGGGCTACGTTGTTGACGCTCAGTAAACGATCTCCATGATCGATTCCATGTCTGTCGGCGAGGCCTTCGCGGGTCACCGAGCGAACGATGAGCTCGTTTCCTGCCTCGGAGTGGGCAAGCGAAATACCCGCAAGATCGAGGATGACCTCGGCTTCCCTGTTCCTGCGCGCGGTCGCTTCGACACCACCCCCCGTCGGGCGCAGCTCAAGGGAAACGATTCGGCTGACGGCCTGGATCCTGGTCTCACCCATGGACAGGGCCGATGGAAAGCGAACAGATATCGTTCCCTTGAACTCCACCGGTTCCACGGCCAGGGTGGACATCACCGTATTGGTGATGGGGATCTGTACCAGTACGTCGCTCACAGCCGTGCCGTCCAATTCGATCCTTCGATGGACGGCGCCCACCATCCCGTACGGATCGAATTGACCGTCGAACGAGACCCGGGCCGGGCCTTCCACGAAGCCGGTCCCGCCGATTTCGAAGATGTCGCCCGGCTCCAGCATTTCCGGGTTGACTTCGTCGATGGTGGCCAGAGTGGCAATGGGCAGGGATTCGCAACCAATCATCGAAGCAACGCCGAATATGGTAATGGCAATCGCGGTGCGATGGGCGAGCGTCAGGCGGCGTGTATGCAAATCCGTCACATGGAAACGTTATCGTTCCCCATGTGGTGAGATCCAGTTTTGGACTATTGGCGAATGCTCTCGATTGCGACACGGTAGTCATCGGCGCCGTACACCGCGCTTCCTGCCACCAGGATGCTTGCGCCCGCCGCGCGAATTTCGGCGCTATTGCCCGGGATCACCCCGCCGTCGATTTCCACTTCCACATCGAGGCCGGCCTCGTCGATCAGCTTCCTCACCTTCTCGATCTTTTTCAGCACCGCCGGAATGAACTTCTGACCCCCGAATCCGGGGTTGACGGACATTATGAGCACCAGGTCGGTGAGATCGAGAACCGTCTCGAGTCCGTTCACCGGCGTGGCCGGGTTATAGGCCACTCCGGTCTTCATTCCGAGATCGCGGATCTTCTGAAGGGTCCTGTGAAGGTGCACGCAAGCCTCGACGTGAACGGTGAGCACGTCTGCCCCGGCCCTGGCGAAGGCTCCCAGGTGATTTTCGGGGGATTCGATCATCAGATGAACATCGAGGGGGAGACCGGTGGCCTTTCGTGCCGCGGCCACGATTGGCGGGCCCAGAGTTATGTTTGGGACGAACCGCCCGTCCATTACGTCCACGTGAATCCAATCGGCGCCGGCCTGCTCGACAGCATCTATCTCGGAGGCAAGGCAGCCGAAATCCGCCGACAGGATAGATGGAGCGATCTTCACCATTTGCCGGCTCAGCGATCCTTGATCAGCGGGAGCTGACCGGGCAAAACATATTTATAGTGCGCAAGGACGCTGTCGATGCCCTCCCGGATGTAGACCGAGACCGGCACCTTGGTACGCATGCTCAGCTCCTTGAGCCGTCGATCCTGATCGGCAGTGATATAGATTGTTGTGGAAATCTTCTTTCTTCCCATGTCAGTTCCTTTTCAACATAACGTACCATACGTTGCAATATGCGCCAATGTGCGGCTTGACAATTATCGGGCTTGAATGATCAAGAGGTTTCACCGATCATGTGTCAACACGTTTTGCAAAGATAAAAAACAGGAAGGTCAAAAGCCCATGTATATGTGTGCGAGGTCTTCCTTATCGCCAACAGAGGTGGTTTCCATGAAAATTCGCCCCTTCATAAAATCAGTCGCCGTGGTGCTGGCGACATCAATGATTGCCGTCTCGTGCTACACGGTGCAACCCACGGGCAAGAAGAGACGCAAGACTCCGCAGTCGACGGCAACATCCCAACGGCTTCACGCGACGATCTTCGATTTTGTCCAGGAGGCCATGTACGCGTATCCTCACCTTGCCACCCAGGTGGGCATGCATGTCTACGAATTGCCCAGCGGCGGGACCATCAGACTGGACAGGGAGCTGCCCAATTTCTCGGAAGATCTGGTCGACGCTCGCGTCGATGCCCTCACGGGCTATCTGGAGCGCCTGAACAAGAAGGTCCCGGAAAGGTTGCTCAGCGCAAACGATCGCGCCGATCGCAGGGTACTGGTGAACACCATCAAGCTGGAGCTGGATCGGCTCCGCACCCGGAAAGTGCAAACGTCCAACCCCATGGTGCACGTGTCGGCGCTGGCGGATGCCATTTACTATCCACTCGTGCTCGAGTACGCGCCGGAAAAAGAGAGGGTTGCAGATATCCTCGGCCGCATGAACTGGATTCCATCTTATGTAGATCGCGCGATCCGGCTGCTCGAGAAGAGCTCTGACGCATACAACGAGCCCGCCGCCAGGATAAACGCCTGGATCATAGAACTCATCGAGAAGGAGTTGCCCTCTCGCGTCGATGGGGATGAGGCGCTCTCCACAAGCTACGCCGGGATGAAGGGACCTGTTCTCGACTCCCTTGGGAAATTCCAGAAATTCCTCGAAAAAGATCTCGGGAAGAAGGGCAAGCGGACCTGGCGCCTGGGAGACGATTCCTACGACAAGATTTTCAAACTGGTCTTCCACGAGGACATCACTCCATCGGAAGCCTCGAAGCTCGCCGACGAGCGTATCGATGTGCTGCGGCGAGAGATGTACACCCTGGCAAAGCCCATCTACTGCGAGGACAACGAGATGGACACCAGGGTCTGCGGTCCTTCCAGGGCCTCTATCGCCGCGGGAATAAAGGCACAGGAGCTGAAGGAGAGAAAGGCGGAGGAAAAGGCGGATAGAGAAGCCGAGAAGGAGCGCAAGGCGGAGGAGCGAAAGGCAAAGGCGGAAGAGCGCAAGGCAAAGGCGCAGGAGGCAAAGGAGCGAAGGGCACAGGAGAAGGCGGACAGGGAAGCGCAGAGGGAGCGCAAGGCGGAGGAGCGCAGGGAAAAGGCGGAGGAGCGCAAGGCAAAGGCGCAGGAGGAAAGAGAGCGAAAGGCGGAGGAGAAGGCGGACAGGGAAGCCGATAAGAAGGCCAAGGCAAAGGAAAAGGGAGAAGAGAAGGCGGACAAGGATGAGAAGGACAAGGACAAACCCACAAATCCATACGCCGATCCCAAGCCGAAGAAGAAGGAAAAGAAGAAAGAAGAGGGCATCTCCAATCCGTATTCCATGGGCGAGATCCGCGTTCCCACCACAATAGGAGCGAAGAGCGCCGCCGACGAAAAGGATGCCAAGAAGGCAGACAAGAAGGTCGCCAAGAAGGATGCCAAGAAGGCAGACAAGAAGGCAGACAAGAAGGCAGACAAGAAGGCCGGCAAGAAGGCCGGCAAGAAGGATAAAAAGAAGGCCGAAGAGAAGGCCGAAGAGAAGGCCGAAGAGAAAGCCGAAGAGAAGGCCGAAGAGAAGGCCGAAGAGAAGGCCGAAGAGAAGGCCGAAGAGAAGGCCGAA
>JAUXHN010000004.1 GCA_030621515.1 Deltaproteobacteria bacterium
CGGACGGTTTGGCGAATTGCCCGGCAATGGGGGCGAAATCATCGGCTGATATCGCATCACAGGGAGGAGGCATCATTGACGGCTCTCGCCAGGCCCGATCCCGCGAAGACAACGCCTCCATCTTGATGTAGTCGGCCATCTCCTGACCAAAATCCTCCGATGCGAGGTCAGCAATCTTCGCCCGGGTTGCCACCGCGTCCAGGCCGAACACGTTGCTCAGCGCATTTCGAAACTCGCCGGCGGACTGATACCGCTGTTGCGGTTTCTTCGCCAAAGCCTTGCCGACAATCTCGTCGATCTCCGGGGGGGCGTCGTCTCTGAACCCGACAACAGAACTAGGCACATGATTGAGAACAGTCGCGAGGGTCTCGCTGTCGCTGCGCTTGGCGAATTCGTTTCGCCCCACCATCAGCTGATGGAGCACCACACCGCAGGAGTACACGTCACTTACTATGCTGGCCTTGGAGCCTGAGAAAAGCTCCGGAGCGGCGTACGCCAGCTTGCCCTTGAACGACCCGCTGCGGGTTCCGAAAACGCTGTTTCCTTCTGAAACAAACGCAATACCGAAATCGAGCAGCTTGGCCCGCCCCATGGTATCGATGAGAACGTTGGACGGGGAAATATCCCGATGGACAATGCGCATGGACTCCCCGTCCGGACGACTGAGGGTGTGGGCGTAGTGGAGCGCCTCCAGCATGTCGAGCACGGTCTGAATCAGCAGCCCGGTGGGCAGCTGTTCGCCCCTGAACTTTTTGTACCGAATCCACTCCCGCAGCTGGAACCCATTCACGTATTCAAGAACGAGGATCATCATTCCGTTCTCCTCGACAAACTCCACCACATTCACGATTCCAGGGTGTTGCAGGTGAGAGAGGATCTGCGCCTCCCGGATGAACATCTCCGAAAACTGTGGATCCTTCGCAAGGTGGGGATGGACCAGCTTGACCACCACCGGCTTGACGAAGCCCGCCGTGCCCTGCGCCCGAGCGAGGTACACAACCCCCATGCCACCGGCCGCCAATCTGCGTACGATTTGGTAGCGCCCGAGTAACATGCGCCCCACCATGTCGTCCTTGAATCTGTTGGAATCCGATTCGTTCATTCCATCTCCCCTACCCGGCCTCTCCCGCGCCACGCCTCAAGTAGTAATGAACACCGCGCTTGGGGTGCACCAACCGCAACACTATCCCTCGATACTTGCCACTGTAAAGTATGCTGCCCGAAAATCGATTTTGTTCATCGAGTTCGAGGGCTACTCCCTCGACCGACACTTTCCAACCGGGAACCGCCACGCCGGAGACGACGACGGTCTGGCTGGAACCGAAGCTCCCGGCCACCGGATGGTTCCAGCTCGCCTTGGGGGCCGCGTTGTCAAACTTGACCTGCACTGTAGTTTGCTTGGATTTCCAGCTGGTGCCGTCAGCGAGAAAACGTACCTTGTGGGTACCCTCGGCGAACTTGCCCGACGGGAATCGATGCTCGGCCCGCTTAACAGGAATGGCCGCTCTCTTGCCCGATGCGTACTCCACCATGAGAGTGTATGACGATGCCTCCGGTGCCTTCCCCCAACGAACCGTGACCACCGGCTTCCTGTTCTGGTACAAGATCTTGTACCTGCGACCATCGGTCTCCACGCTGGACGCAGGAGCTTTCTTGGGGATCTTGATGCGACCCGAGTCCCTGATAACCAGTATCCTCCCCTTGCCCTCCGGCTTCTTGGACCGGGTGCCGTTCTCCAGGCAGTACACCACATAACGGTTGAGCCCCCTGCCAAACGGCACATTGACCACCCCGACCCCGCTCACCCCGCCCTTCTTTCCAGCCAGGCTGATGCCGACCCGGGAGGGGCACAGGGCCCGGGCATCGAAAGCCACAACCACCGGCAGCCGAGCAGCGTGGACGCTCAGCGAGTCTCCCGCCGTCGCCCCCATGTCAGCATACCCGGGTCCCTTCTCGTACCTTTCCAAGGTGGCCGGCGCCTCACCGGTTCCGGTCACCTCCGCCTCCGTCGGCACCTTTCCCCGAGGGCTATCCGATCCCGCATCGGCAGGCTCCCCGGTTTTCGAAGAAAGCGGCATCAGCTCCACGTCTCCGATGGACAGCTCAACCTCCTCCCCCGGGAGCATCTCCTCGGGGGGCCGACCCTCCCGAAACAGGGTCGCGGCCCCGACTTCGACCCTCATATCAAAGCCGGTCTCCGACTTGGCCAGCGTCACACGGGTGCCCGAGTTTAGCACTGCGGTACCGAGGTCCGTCACCAACTCCAGTTCTCCGATGCCGGCCACCAGCTCTGCTTCACCGCTCTCCAACTTGACTCCGAGGCTGCCCGGCTTTGGTGCGTCATCCAGAAAACGTATCTGAGTGCTCTCCTTGACGTGAAGCTCGGCATCGCCGGACAGCTTCAACACCGCTCCTGACTCGGCGAGGGTTCGCACGCCGTCCCCCAAACGAAACCGGGCTCCTTTTTCCGATGGAATCCACCGGCCTATTTCAGCGGCGTAGTCCCGCTCCACGGAGCCCGACACTTTGTCGAGTTTGGCGATAAGTCCCACATCCCAGCCGCCGCAACCACACCCCTCGCAGCCCGTCGTGCACACGCAAGCGAGCACCCCGAAGACAGTGACTACAATTGTGAACAACTTGGGCAACCAGCTACCTGACCGGACGTAAGTCCACGTTAATGATTCCAACTTCGTTTTTACCCACCGCGATGGTGCGGATCTGAGTCTTGAAACCGTTCACCGATATCTTGACAGTGTAGGTTCCCGGCTCCACATCGAGATCGAACAATCCCTGGGAGTCGGTGGTCAGCTTCCGCCCCAGGGGCTCCACCGAAATTTTTGCCACGAGGGGCTTACCTCCAAATGACTGGACCGTGCCACGAAGCGCGCTGCCGACTTGCTGCGCCTCTCTGGGGGCGAGCAGGACCGGCTGAAGCTCCGGAGACATGCCCTCGGCAATGTCCACCGGACTGGTGGATTCAATGCGGTCATCGGCCACCACGGAGAGCGTACCCGGACCGAGGGGCACCGCCTCGAAGGAGAATCTGCCGTCCTCTCCCGCCGTCACCTTTATGGTCGTCTCGCCGCTGACCAACATCACCTCCGCGCCCCCAATCGGCTGGCCTTGCGGATCGGTGATCAGGCCGGCCAGGGACACCCCTGGCGCGGGGGGCTCGGGCTGTGGGGGCACGTCCTCGGGGGTCAGCTCCCTCAGATCAAAAACGTGGGTTACCCCTAGCCAGGTTGCGAATCTCGGCTCCACGGGTACCAGGGGATCACTCGCGGTCAGCCCCGGGCGTTTGCCGAGACACACGTCGAACCAGAGTCCCAGTCCCCATGCCCGTCCCATCTTGTATCTCGCCCCCAACGACCCTATCAAGGGCGACTCCAGGGCGCCGGGGGCGTCCTCCCCTATCAGGATGTCCCAGGTGAACTCCGCCAGAAGCTCTGCCCTGCCCACGTTGAACGCGGCCCCAAGACCGGTCAACAGGGCGTTGCTCGAGCTGAGGCCGAGAGCCACCCTATCCCCCGCGCTGATTCGCGTGAGATCCGGCGCCACCTTGCGACTGTTGTCAAACCGGAACCCGGCGGCAGCCCGAAGGCTCCACTTTTCGCTGCGATCTCCCAACGCCCCAAGGAGCTTGGCATCAACCGTGGTCGCATCCCAGGCGAGGGACGGGGCATCCTCTCCAGGCACCCACACAGACACCTCACCACCAAGTTGGAAGTTTTCTGACAACCAATCACCAGCGCGAACCCGCAGCCGTGGCTCCCCCACTATTCCGTAGCTCTTGTCGCCCCCTTCGTCCGGATGCCGATCGTATCGACCGTCGAACCCCAGCCCCAGGCTGAGTTGCCGCAGGGGAGAGAACCCCAACGCAACGCTCCCGGCAACCCTGTGATGAACCCCGTCCACCGGACCCACCGATTCCGTCAGCCCGTATCCACCACCGGCGGCAACGGTTATCGTTTTCTCGACGGAGGCCGGCCGGGGGAGGTGATTTCCACCGTAAAGCCCGTCCCTGGAAACACCGGGCAAAGCTCCGACCGTGTCGTCATCGGCAACCGCCGGAGCGCCTGCACAAAAGGAGACAAGAACCATTGCCATGGGGAGCATGATTTTTACGCACGCGTACATATTTCAACGAAAAGTATAACGCCTTTTGGCTTCCCACATAACACCTGTGATGGAAATACTCTGAGCTAGCCTGGATAATGCCCGACGTTGCTGATTAGAAGTGGGGATCTCCTGCGTAACTGTTTAAATTGATGTCGATTCCCTGCGTCACGACCCGCTCTTCAAGAAGGGACGACTAACTAGTTATTGCTTGCTCCCGGCGTTGGAATTCCAATACCACTAACGCCAAAAATTTGCCATGTACTTGCACCATCAATTGTACGCCCATTTGAATCATCGGTAATGGGATTATCCAAGTCACATCCCACATCGCAATAAGAATATGCAATGGTGAGTGTTACTCCATCTTCGGAAAGAACGATGTCTTCACCTCCAGCGGATAGTGCGAAGCTGGTATGCAATCCAGTATCTGTAGTATCACAAATAAGTACAATCATTCCCCATGCCGGCACAACTGTTCCAGCAGGAAAAGCCCACTTCGCAGGGTCTTCTGGTTTGTCAGAGGCGTACCAACCGGTCAAATCAAAAGGCGTATTTCCCGCATTGTAAATTTCAATGTAATCAGGGAAATCTCCATTATCACCAGGTACATCCCAAGAATCATTACTGGCCATAAATTCATTGATTAGCAATCCGGTGTCCATCGCCACACCCGTGTCTGTATCAGTATCAGTATCGGTATCAGTATCAGTATCGGTATCAGTATCGGCGTCTGTATCGGCGTCTGTATCGGCGTCTGTATCGGTGTCTGTATCGGTGTCTGTATCGGCGTCAGCATCGGCGTCTGTATCGGCGTCTGTATCGGTGTCTGCGTAGTCGGCGGTTTCTTCGAGTAAATTATATCCTATCCGGCCACAAGACACGCTTACAAACAGGCTGGCAACGAAAACCAGAAGCCCACGTACTATCATACGATTGCTCATTACTCCACCGCTAACGCGACCCTTACCCACAGTGCCTCATAGTCTGCACCACGGCTATCGAAACACCGGTTTATGGTACCCCTTTTATTGGCCAGCGTCGAGAGCTTTTCCCCGTGCACATAGGGCACATTAGGCACATAGGCCGCATTTAGATGTGTCATTCTTGACATAATAGACATTGGGCGACAAAGTTGCCCCTCCCGACTGAATTATATCGTAAGGTGAGATGAGAGACAGCCGAATTTTTGGCTCAGACAGCTGAAGAGAGCGGCTCATCATGCCAGCGTCGAAAGCGAACTCGAAAGACTCTCAGCTTGGCACTGTACCACCACCGAACGGGAGCATTCGCGCAGCCAGAGGCCCACCAAAATGAACAAGAGCAAGCAACGATCAGCCCCCATCGGACCAGATCTAGCCTTTTACGAGGGGCCCGATAGCATCGAGGTCGATGACGAGTTCTCCATCGAGTTGATGTGGAAAAACGAAGGAGGAGCTGGGCGAGGGCTCCAGCTCCAAGCGTGGGGGGCAGCCGTCGCCGCAGGATTGGTCGAACTCTCGCAGGCAACACTGATGGCCGGCCCTTTCCCCGACGCGAAGCGAGTCAGTGTCAAACTCGAGCAGGACGCCGAAACGGCCTATGTTGCCGATTGGGCAGAGGCGCAGATCCTCCCGGCCGCTCTAGTGCCCACCAACGGGCCAATATCCGCCACCGACCTGGCGGCTATTGGCGCGGCGATGATCACCATCAGGCTTCACGGGCGCGTACACGGGGAAGAGCCGGTGGTATTGCTCCTCGGCTTGGTAGACGACGCCTCGGAGGAGTTCGACATCTTGGAAATCACCCTCGTCCCATCTCCATCTGCCCGAGGGACGCCCTAACGCCTTAACCGCTACTCTTGCCGGTTACCCAATCGCTGTCCGTCGAGACCATCAAGAACAAGAGCCTGTCATATATTTTCGGCTACTATTCCACGGCTCATGTGTCTTACAAGATAAGAATAGGGATACAGTCACCTGAACAAAGGGGGACGAAGATGTTCAATGCAATGCGTGTGGCAATGGTAATGGCGGCGATGGCCGTTCTTGTAATGGCGTGCTCGAGCGAGACACCACCGATCCAGGGGGACGGAGGTACCGATACGGGTGATCCGATCGACCACGATCAACACTTCATCGAGGGGGGAGGCACCACCGGCGGGCCCGTGGACGGTCTCCTGGTGATGTGGTTCGTGGACGATCCGAGCGGCGATCCGATCGTTGGCACGCGGGTGATGGTGGGCAACGACCCGGAGACGGCCCTCACCGGCGAGACCGACACCGACGGGCGGGTGGTGTTCGAGGACGAATCACTAACGGGCCCCGTCGACGTCCACTTCCTCGCGCAGGACTATCCGGTCGGCTCCATTTACGGACTCAACGCCGCCTACATCACCCTGGAGAGACAGAAGAGCGATTACGATCCTCAGCACTCGACCATCACCATCGCCGGGTCGATCGCCGAATTGGAGAATGTGCCGGATCCCCCCGGGCCCGGTGTGTTCAAGATGGCGGTCATCTGGCACGGTCTCCCCGTCGATGAGGTGTACACCGGCGAGTACGACGAAATTAAACAGGAAGAGGTGAGCGGTATGGCGGTCAACGTGGTGGCCCCAGTGATGGGATCTCTGTCGTGGTCCCTGGAAACCTACCAGGTGACCGGCGCCCTGTACGGGTACGCCGGCCTGCTCAACTCGAACACCAAGGAGTTCACCGTGACCCACATCGCCCTCGAGACCGGCTTTGACCCCACAGCTGATCTCACAGATGAGCCGGTGCTGGACTTCTCCATCGTCCTCGAAGACACCGTGGAAATCACCGTCGAGAACACACCTTCGATGGTGGAGGAGATGGGCGCGTCGATCATCTACGACTTCGGCCAGGACGGCGCTATAGGGGTACCTTCTTTCATCCCCACCACTGGAAATACTATCTCCCTGGCCATCCCCCCGGTCGCCGACGAGCCCTTCGCGAGCGCGGATATGGAGCTGATGGTCTTCGGCGCCCTCGCGGATGACGAGGACGGGCCCTCCACCGTCAGGATCATCGCCGACCCGACTCTGACATCCGGGATCTCCACCTTTACCGTTGACGACATGATCGGCTGGCCGGACGAACTCTCCTTCGACGGCGCGGCCCTTCAGGTGACCATGCCCGAGGGCGCGAAAACCTTCTCCGTGGGCGCCACCGACGGCGACGACGTGCAGGTCTGGGGCGCTGCGGTCTGGAACCCTCCGCTTGATACCGTTGCGATCCCCGTCTTCCCCGAGGAGTGGGGCTGGGAAGGGCTCCCGGACTCGTCCCTCGATCTCGAGACGTCTGCACTCGTCTTGAACGGAGACATCAACGAGATTGTCTTCGATGATTTTCGCGATTCCCTGGAGTCGTTCTCCGAGAGCTATCTCAAAGTTTATTGATCGGGTTTTCGCTCTTTGGGGATGAAGTTGCGCTCCACAAAATCGATCTTGTTCGACGTGAATGTAACAACGGGGGTCGAGGTCCGGCGACCGTCTTCGGACTTCACCTCCAGCCCGGGCGCGGCGCCGAGGAACAGCCAGGGCTTGCCATGGTCGGTCGAGATGCGGCCCCGGGGTTCCTGCTGCAAAGTGAACGGTCCCGCCCGCTCTGTATCGGCCGGGTTGATGGCCACCTTCTTCAGCATGTACTGATCTTTTATCATCCGGCACGCCAGGGTTGTAACGGGCAACTTTTCGTTGGGGGCAATTGCGGTGCACACCAGCTCGATGGGGCCCATGATGCCACCTTCACCATTGGAGATATCGCAGGTGTTTCTCCACGACCTGCTCAAGCGCACCAGTGCCGTATCTTTCTTTCGCTCCCACTTTCCGCGCACCCCGACGAGCCATCGGTCATTATTGTCACTGTTGTGGTGCTTGCCGTCTGAGGACGAGTACTTGCTCTCGGAAAAACTGCGGTGACTGGACACACCAAAACACCCCTCCACCGAGCCGTCTTTCTTTAGCTCCAGCTTCGCCCGACCCTTGATGGTACGACCGATGGAAATCTCCATGGTGGGCAACTTGCTCATGCGGAAGTCATACGACGCGGTGTACGCACCCGCGTTCGGCATCGAGGTCACGACCTTCTTTCCGAGCATGGGCCCAAGCGGAGATTCGCTGACGCGACGATAAGTGTTGCGCACCTTCCTTTGCGGCCCGTCCCTGACGTAGGGCTCCGGCAGATCCTCAACGAGCACCAGCGTCTCGTCGTCCACTTTCTCCACCTGAATTCGCCGGGTCTTGTCGATCTCCCCCCGAACTTCGCGAAGCATCAGGGTATCCCCATCCAGCTTCCAGGTGTCGTCCCGGGCTGTCATGTAGTTCTCCACATGACAGGTGCCATCGGCCTTCAGCTCCAGCAGCCGCCTCTCCTGTTTGAAGATGCCGCCCTTGCCGTCGGCCGGCTCCTCGGCGATCATCCGCCACTTGCCGACGATCAACTCCGCCGTGGACAGTTCGACAATCTGTTTTCCGGTGGACGGATCCGGGGCCGTGCTTTCGCCAGAGCTCCCGCAGGAATCTGTGAAAAAGGCGGTGGCCAACATCAGCGCGGTCAAAGTGAATGTTTTCATCATGACGAGATACTACCAAATTTCACAGGGTCCACCTTTGCCAAAATCTTCTTGAGATCATCGTGGCCGGGCAGGCGTTCGAGTGCAGACCGTACTCGGCGAAACGACTTTTCGACAAAGGGGAGGAAGTTGGGGTTGCCCTTCACCTGGTCGATGAAGACAAAACGTCCACCGTCCTTGAGCTTGCGCTGAATAGTCACCAGGTCGAACTCCCGTTCGAGCTCCACAGGATCGATGCCGCGAGCAACTGCGTACCGGGAGATTATCCGTGTCTGCATTTCCTTGGGCACATCGACATAGGAATCGTTCAGCAACGCAACCAGGTCGTAGACGCGGGGTCCAACGAGGGCGTCCTGGAAATCGATGATGGTTATGTTCTGCGGGATGGGGTCGTCTCCCTTGATCATCAAGTTCCTCGACTGGTAGTCCCGGTGGACGAACCCCCGGGGCAACGCGGCGATCTCTTTTGCCAGATCGTCGAACACCCGGTCGAGGCGACCGCGCAAATCCGATTCGAGGGCTCTTCCGCTGCGCGCCTCCGCTCCCCACTCCCGGTAATGATCCAGCTCCCACCGAAGCAGATCGTAGTCGAACGCCCGAGTCGCCGCCAGGCAACCCTCCGGCACCGGCCACATCCGATCGTGCATGCGGACCATCAGATCCACCGCGGCGCCGTACCAGGCCTCCATCACCTCCGTGGAGCTCCCATCGATCTTCGCAACGAATGTCTCGTCACCCAGATCCTCCAGCAGGACCGCGCCGTCGTTCACCGCGTCCAGATAGATCTCGGGCACGGGCAGATCGGCGTTCGCCATATATCGCTGGAGGTTGAGGAACGGCAGCTCGGCGGGCGTATCTCCCGCCGTCACCTCGTCACTATCGAGAGCATCGTCGGGCAGCTCCATTATCATCAGCCGCGCCGGGGTCACGTCCGGTCCGCGCACCACTCGATGATATCTCCGGTTCGACGCGTCCCCCGTCAGCGAGATTATCTCGAAATCAGTCACATCGTGACCGTACAATCTCTTCAGAAGAGCTTTGGTGTCCACTTGAACCTCCGCATGTCGACCTCTTCCGGGTGAGTTCAGAAGGTAAAAGAATGTTGTCTTGCCTGCTGCTCCGATTGCTGCCGCCGAATGAAACGACCGAAAAGGGGAACCGCAAATGAATACTTGCCGTGACGATTCTTGTAAACCAATCCGGAATTCGTCAGGGTAGAGAGCATCTGATTAATGTGGCTGGAGCTGAACGGTTTCTCCAGAATGGCTCCCGATTTTTCAACCAGCTCCTGCACCGTGAACTCTTGATCGCAGGTATCCAGAGCAGCAATCGCTACAAGAAGATCTCGTTGTCGATCAGTGGCCCTGGCCCATCTCCCGGCAAAGAAATCAACGTCCAGTTTGGATTCAATTTCTTGCAGAGGGACACTTGGTTGTTGCCCCGTTGACAGTTTTTGTTGGAAAACATCGTATACTTCCCGGCAAATGAACTGGATGAAATATGGGTACCCGTCAGAGGAAGAAATTATCAGATCAACCGATTCATCATTCAGCTTGACCTCTGCCTCCTTTATTGGCTCCAGGATGGCCTCGCGAGAGGCCTCCTTGTTCAGACGAGTAAGAGTCACAATGCGAAACATGCGCTCCGCAAACGTTCTCGCTTCAACCAACTTGGGAAACAGTGTCGGGAGTCCGGTCAGTACTAACAGGAAACGAATCCCCTTTCGCTGAACCGACTGAAAGATATCCAGCAACATTGCCAGCGGGTATTCATCTTTTTTCGGCTTATCCGACATGTTTTGGGCTTCGTCATACGCGAAAACCACGCCTGTACTTCCCGTGCTCTTGATTACTTCCCAGGCATTCTCAATCACTGCCTTTATTTTGTCGGCGACAAGCCCCGGGGTGTTATTGAAAACTTCCAACCAATACGAATACGACAACGCAATCTCTTCTTGTTGTTGTGACGTCCCAAACCCCAGCGGTTGCTTCTCCACTGTGTAGGAAAAGCCCGCAGTAATCATCGAGATGTCCGTGATGATTCGCTTGGCCGTTGTTTCTTCGGAAACACAAGTTGATTCGGACAGGTCCGCGCCAATCCACCGCCATTTCAAATCCACGGCGATGGGCTTGAATGTTTCGAGCAACACTGTCTTGCCCACACCGCGAAGTCCAGTCAGGACCATGTTTTCAAGTATGACATCTTGATGCAGAATTTTTTTGAACTGTTCCTTTTCATCCTCTCTACCAGCCAAATATGGAGGCATGTGGCCCGCGCCCGGTCTAAATGGATTGGCGAAATTTGTTCTCACGCAAACATCTCCTTATAGCTGACTATAAATTTAGTCATCAGACTAAATTAAGTCAAGCAAATAATAGAGTGTAAACTTCACGATGATAACCACCGCTTGCTGTCGGGCATCTGCGCACAATTATTCGGTTTTTCATGTCCAAAATTGCATGAGATGTCGCCCGATGAACGTCCCAGCCCATGCGGCCAGAACGCAGCTGACAACGCTGACAAGCATATTCAGACCAGCGCGCAACAGCGCACCCGATTCCAGCAACTGCAATGTCTCCAGTGAAAAAGTAGAGAACGTCGTAAATGCGCCGAGCAAACCAATCACAAGAAGCGAGCGCCATATCGGATCGGTTGTGATTTTTTCCACCAGCAGGACAAACAGCATTCCCATGACCAGGGAACCCAACACGTTTACTACCAGAGTGCCAAAGGGGAAGCTCTTGCCGAGACCGGCGTTAACCCAACTGGATATCCAGAATCGACCGACCGCGCCCACGGCGCCGCCGGCGGCAATGGCCAGCCATTGATTCATTGATTGGTATCCTCTTTCATCGGCTGATAGTACTTCGTTGGCGTCATACCGTCAGGAAAATAATTCTCCCCTGCAGCGCAGCCCTTGGTAGGCTCGCCCTCAGACGCGCGCTCAGTCAAGGAGCGGTAGATGGGCGTGTTCAGCCCACGGTTGGGTGAGATCTATTGAAACCAGAACATCCCCGAGGTCGTCCACTTTCGCCAGGTTAATCATCGACGGCGCTACGGAGTAGACATAATCCTCCATGAACACGCTGCGCTTGACGTCGGTGTTGGCGTCGGTCCACCAGTTACCACAAGCCGCCCAGTAGTCGTCGCTCTCCATTGGTTCAGCGTGAGGAACTCCACCCAGGAGTTCGAAGCCGTCCTCGGCCGTTACCTGGTAGACCATCAATCCGGCGAATGTCATGTTGTAGCCGTAGGATCCGACATCTCCACCCTCGCAGATGACCATCGGAATGGCCAGCAAGTCTCGGGAGGCAAAATAGTTGAAAGCCAGGTGGTTGGTCGCGGCTTCCGAGGTACTGCCGCGAGTTCCTATGATCTCCTTGTGCTCGAGAACCGGATTGCTTGGATCGGAAATATCAATGATCTGAAGTTGAATCCCATCGAACCAGGCAAATGATCCCATTTCATCGGCATCGTAGCCGATGGTGAGCAGGTGGTTTCTATCCATCAGGTGCATGTATGTCGAGTATCCCGGGATTTTGAGTTCGCCCACGATCTCGGGCGCGGTGGGTTGCTCCAGATCAATAACGAACAGGGGATCGGTTTTCTTGAACGTGACGACGAACCCCATATTGTCGTCAAACCTCACCGAGCGGATATCCTCGGTGGGTGCGATTCTATCTACGATGCCTACCTGAACCAGCTCGCCGTCTATCTCCTGCAAGACGGTCACGGTACTGTGCACATTGGGGTTGGGCACATGCCCGCTAGTGGTGGCAATACGCAGGTAGTCATCGTGCTCATCCATGGAGAACTGGTTGAGCACATGTCCTTTTACTACACCGCTGCCGAGATAGTCGCCTATTGCTTCACTGAGGTTGAGCGCGAACTTGTGTACGACCGAGATCGATTCATCAACGTCGCCGTGGTACCAGTTGTAATAATCGGTGGAGCCGTACTTCCTCGCTGCCACGTACAGGGACTCCCCCGAGGCGTAGACTGCGCCGGGATGCCCCAGGATCGTCGTCTGAGACAGATCGTCAATGGCCGTTACATCCATACCGACAAAGGACACAATATTTGTGCTCTCTGGTGTGGCCGGAAGGTAGAAATTCTCGCACTCGCCGAACAAATCCATGCTCTCTATCCACTGGCCATTCACCAGCCTCCTGTCGACCATGTTGGGGAACAACACGTCGATCTCGAGCTGCCGGATCATCTTGATATTGGTCTCGATCAATTCCTTAAATAGTTTGACTATAGCGCCGGATGAGTACGGAATATCGTCGCCGCAAGCCCAGCGGTAGGGCATTAGCTCGCCGGGCCAGGTATCGTATGCTGGCATCCTGACCCTCGGGAACACCAATACCGAGAAAACCGAGTCATTGATACGCCGAGAAGAAACGTAAGATCCGTTGAACCATGTTTCGCGGATCAGCCTGGGTGCGGTAAGGTCCGTGATATCGAACACGCTCACCTTCAACTCCCGGCCATCGCCCACGAAATCGCAATCGTACCCATAGGTACACTCGCCCCCATACAGGCTCTGCTGAAACGCCGGATCGTCGGAATAGATCTGTTCCAGTGATGAGTAAACCACAGCCCGATCAGCGTGCACGAACAGCTTTTTCGGATCACCCTCGATCGGCGTTGCCGAGAGCCGGTGTGCCTCGGTCGGCGGCCAGGCATCGAGGATTTGCAACCGCCCGTCCGCAAGCACGTAGATATTGGATCCGTCATTCTTTATGAAGTCGGCTTCGTCCACTCCTACTACCTGGTTGTTGGTCGTAGAGTAGTCGTCTGCCGAGTTGCTATCGGTGTCACTGTCGCTATCGGCGTCACTATCGGCATCGACGTCACCATCGCTATCGGCGTCACTGTCGCTATCTGTGTCACTGTCAGTGTCGCTGTCACCGCCCCACCAGCAGTCGTCCTTGCTCTTTCGTTCGAGCATGTACTCCATGTTTGCGATCAGGACTGCGGTCATCTCATCGATCATATTTTTTTGTATCGCCTGTGCTACTTCCTCGCAGTCCGAAGCCAGATGCAATCCGTTGTCGTCCTCGTACAGTTCTATCGGAGGTGCGGATGAACTACAGCTGCCAGTTACAACTGCGGTCAAAAAAACTCCGAGAAATACTGTCAATATTGTTTTGGGTATTTGGTTACCAGCCATGTGAACACCTCTTTCTTGCAAGCAATTTACCGACAGGGAATTGCATTTGCACACGCCGTGCCACTGTGGAATATCCAAATATCAGCAATATTAATCGTTGGTTATTGGAGGGAAGCCAGCATTTCGAAATGGCGCAACTTGTGCCGAAGCATCTTTTTCATGGGTGCCAGAGTCCTTTTTCGAGGGCTCGTGGTAGGCTCGCCCCCATGGGTCAGTCATCGGACAAACACGACGCATCGGAGATTCTGTCGCAGACTCTCGACGCTCTTGCGATACGGGCAGGCGAAAAGGAACGGGATCTCCTCGCGGACTACGGCGCCGAACTCGTTCGCTGGAACAGGAGGGTCAACCTCACCGGCGCCACAACTCTCGTGGAGTTTTTCCAGGGCCCGTTGTTCGACGCGCTCACGGTAATCCCGGTGATCGAGGGCTCCGGATCTCTGGTGGACGTGGGCTCCGGCGGCGGGCTTCCCGGCGTTCCGGCCGCCATTCTCTTTGAACATCTGAAGGTCACTCTGGTTGAGCCCCGGGCGCGCAGAGCGGCCTTCTTGAGGCACGTTGTACATCGCATGTCGCTTGACGCCGATGTCATCCAGGCCAGAGACGAGGAGCTGGTTGAAGACGCGTGGAACGGCGCAGTGGCGCAAGCGGTCTGGCCTGCGAATAAATGGCTGAAGCGGGCCGGGAGGCTTGTTGTCCCCGGTGGATCGGTGTACGTGCTGTCCACCGATCCGGTGACGGGTCCCGATCTTCCCGCCGGTTTCGAGGTCGAAAGGGAACTCAGTATCTCAAGGCCAGTGGACGGCGCGAGGCGCTGGGCGGCTCGTTTGGGCGTAATGAACTGACCTGATGTGCAGCTTTTTTCCTGCCGCCTTTCGCAAATTTCGCGCCCAGTGTGTATCAAATGTTACAATGAAGGTGAGGAGGCCTGCCATGTGGCAACCGAAAATGATCTTATACCTTGTGGTCGCACTCGTGCTGATCGGGCCGGCGTCCGGATGCGTGGATACTAAAGTCAAGCCTAACGGAGGCGGGGATTCCGACTCCGATTCCGATTCCGACTCCGATTCCGACTCCGATTCTGATTCCGACTCCGATTCCGACACGGACTCCGAGTGCGTAGATCCAGTGACCGGGGCGCCGTCAGTGACGAGCGACATCGCGCTTACCCTGCAAGCGGTCGACACCTCGGGCACGTACCAGCTCACCTTCAGCGAGGACGTTACGAGCGTGGACGGCACCTCCGTCACCTGGACCGCCACCTCCGGCGGCTCGGGCGTGCTCGACTCGATCACCGAAATAGACGCAGCAACCTACGATATCGCTTTCTCGGGGGTCAGCTGGAACGAGACCTACACCATCGAGGTGAGCACCGCCGTGACCGACGTATGCGACAATCCACTCGGAAGCACCTTCACCGCCGAGTTGGAGTGGGCCGCGCTCAGCTGCCCTCTGCCCAACAGCTACACAACTGGAATCCCATTCGACACGAACGGCTACTACGACGACGAGTATTGCTCTTCATCGGACAGCGCCTACAAGTTGTGGAACCTGAGCAGTCTGGGAGCGGTGGCCCTGTGCATCACCGGCACCTACTACGTGGAGTCATGCTGTGATGATTTCTATGTGAAGACCGGCTCGGGAACCATCGTCTTCACAGGAACCTACACCGGTTCTTACGACCAGCTCGTCCAGGGCGACCAGGCGATAACATGTGTCGACAGCGATTACTCGATCACCTACGACGGGTACACGGTCACCGCCATCACCTGGATCTGAAAAGCCAAAACTACAGATTGTGCGGAGGCAAGTAGGGATCCTCGTCGGCGGAGTCGGTCGTTTCGGGGGCGGGGACCGGATTCGTGGATATCAGGCGCATGGGAACGAACGGAGCGAAAAAGTAAGACAAGGAACGGAAGCGCAACCCGGTGACCACGAATGACTCCTTCGGTGATGACTCCCGGCATCTATTCATGGCGGCAAGGGCATCGCTGACGTCCTGGTATTCGCCGACAATGGAAGGCTTCCGTGCATCCCGGTGTTTGTGAATTCCGATCTCCGCGAGCCAGTCGGCGACCAGAGCGTAAAAAATTACAAGCGTCCAGACGTCAGGGAGCAACCATAGGTGATTTTGGTGAGCCCGGACCAGGTTGTCCACAATAACCACGGCTATCAGAAAAGCGCCGCTGAGCAGGCGAGCCCGCTGCCATTGTTTTCTATCCGGCCCCGTCGCAAAGGATCTCCTCTTGCGCCAATAAAAGAGAGTCGTTGCCGGAAAGACGATCGCTGCGACGGTAGCGATGACGAATACCGTGTACCAGATTGATCCGGGGACAAGCATCGACGACAGGGTTTCCAGAGGCGTGAGCATGAGGAAGGCGCTCAACGTGGCGGGCAACATGACCAGCATGAGGCCCACGTCGAGCGGGAGTGTTCCGCAGGTGGGCAGGGTGAAGGCGCGACCCTCTGTAAGTCGATCTCCGAAGCGAAAGAAGTGATGAATCCCAAATATCAGTCCGACGATGAGGACCGGTTCCAGCAACAACGAGAAGACGGTAACCAGACCCAATAAGAGCGCTTCTACCGCGATGGAGAGGCTATAGAGCATGTCTCCCACGAAGCCCACGGCCAGCACCACACCGAAACCGGCGCCCACGCCGAATCGGTCGATGAGGCGAGCGGCCACAGCGAACAAAACTGTCCCCAGGGTCAGGGTCAGACAAAATAGCGGAACAAATGGTTTGAACCCCGGCTCGAGAGTAGGGAGGGATTCCAGGTAGGTCGCGATTCCATAGCTCTGGAAAAGCGCCAGGCAAGCCCCTGCGATCAAGGCTGCCAGCCAGAGCCGTTTGCGGACAACCACGCTGGTGAGTCGTCGCCGCCTGATGGCGGGGATGATCAGCGCCACCAATTCCACAAGGACGAAGGCGACTATGAATGGTCGCACTCCCAGGGATAGGGGTCGTGTGGTTTCTTCCAGAGAATCGCCGCTCATCGAAACAGACGGCAAAAGATCGAGAAAAGGGCTCGGTAGCCAGAATGCCGCCAGCAGTGCTCCGCCGATGAGAAAAGTGACCCCGACCCGCCTTTCGAGGGAACGGGGCCACGGCCTGCGGGGTTCCCGGCGCGGGGTCGGATCATCCTGGACCAGCTCTGCTCCGCATTCATTGCACCGGTCCAGATCTGAGCGAAATTCTGCGGGTGTACCGGTTAGTTTTCTGTGCTCGCAATCAGGATTGGGACAATAGGCCATATCGATGACTCTATCACACCACTAATTTTTCCCCCGAGCCGATCTGAAAATTTGGAATATTCAGGCACTGTGGATCGTATGGACAACGAGACCTGGATAAATGAAAAAGATGAACATCACAATTCTTGAGCCGGAACCATTCGAGGCTAAGCTTCCCGCCTCTGGCAGTTCCGGAATGTCGTCTTTGGAGTCGGGGGAACCAACGTTCGAAGCCGATTGGTTGGAGGAGGCGCGTCTGTCTTTCTACGGCATCACAAAGCTCTCTGTCAGGGTTTCCTCCCACAAGGCTCATTAGCCCGAACAACTCTGCTCTGGATGAAGGGAACGCGATCGGCGAAGTGATCGATGGCTTCTGGATCCTTTTTGGTGGCGGATCGCGAATCAAGCATAACACTCGGATCTCGTGGTAAACTTCCCTTTCACCATGTAAGAAATATAGGAATACATGTTTTACTTTGATCGTTTCAGCGACCGGACAAGGAGGCATCCATGATACACAGAATCAACAATGATGGCTGGTCACGGCGCAAGTTCCTGGCGACGTCGGCAGCCGGCGCTACCATCGCGATAGCTCCGAGCTTTCTCATCGGCTGTGGAGGACCGGCGACGCCGACGACGGGTCCGGCGGATCTATCGGGTACCTCTGGCGGCGGGTACTTCAGGAACTTCGGTGTCGACGATCAGGTCATCGGCAAGGTACTGAACGCAGCCATGGGCAAGGGGGGCCAGTACGCCGACCTCTTCTTCCAGCACAAGGTGACCAGCTACCTGGGACTGGAGGACGGCGAGGTCAACCAGGCCTATTCCAACATCAAGCTCGGTTGCGGCGTTCGCGTGTTGAAGGGCGATCAGACCGGGTTCGCGTTCACCGAAGATCTGAGCACGGAGGCCCTTGTCTCGGCCGCCATGACGGCCGCCGTTATCGCCAACGGCCCGGCCGCGCCGCTCCTCAAGACCATCGTGCGGGTGGACGTGCCGCAATACTACACCGTCGAGATCCCCTGGACAGACGTGGGCATCGAACGAAAGATGCCGATGCTGGCGCGCGCCAACAAGACAGCCATGGCCTACGACAAACGCATCATCAAGGTACGCGTCTTCACCGGCGACTCCACCAGTCGTGTAATGGTCGCCAACAGCGACGGGAAGATCACGGAGGACACCCAGCCCATGACCATCGCGTACCTGACCTGCGTAGCGCAGGACGGGAAACGACGCGAAGAAAATTACTACAGCTTCGGCAAGCGAGCGGGCTTTGAGTATTACAACGACGACAGGATGGATGAACTGGCCACCGTTGCCGCCAAGCGCACTGTCACCCTCTTCGACGCCGAGCAACCCCCGGCGGGCGAGTACCCGGTGGTGCTGGCCCCGGGCCTGTCGGGAATCCTGCTGCACGAGGCCATCGGACACGGCATGGAGGCCGACTTCAACCGCAAGGGCAAGTCGGTGTACGCAAACCGGATCGGCAAATCCATAGCGCCCGACTTCGTCACAATAATCGATGACGGCACCAATCCAAACGAGCGCGGGTCCCTCAACATCGACGACGAGGGCAACGAGTCGCAGCGCACGGTGCTCGTGGAAAACGGAATTCTGAGAAGCTACATGCACGACCGGATCTCGGCCGCCCACTACGGTGTAAAGCCCACTGGCAACGGCCGCCGGGAGAGCTTCCGGTACCCGCCTGTACCGCGAATGCGCAACACCTACATGGTCGACGGCCACCACTCCCCTGCGGAGATAATCGCTTCCGTGAAGAAGGGCATCTACGCCGAGACCTTCACCAACGGCCAGGTGCGCATCGGCTCCGGCGATTTCAGCTTCTACCTCAAGAACGGGTACGTCATCGAGAACGGCAAGCTCGGTCGCCCGGTCAAGGACGCCAACCTCATCGGCTTCGGACCGGAGGTGCTCGAAAACGTGGTGATGGTGGGCAACGACATGGAGTTGAACGTCGGAGCGGGCATGTGCGGCAAGGACGGCCAGCGCGTGCCGGTGGGTATGGGGTTGCCGACCGTAAAGTGCAACGGCATTTCCGTAGGAGGTGTGAACAATGGCTGATAAAAATCTCATGGAAATGGCTCGCAACACAGCCCTCATCGCCCGCAAGGCCGGCGCAAAAGACGCGCGTGTCTTCCTGTCCCGCTCACGGAACGTCACCCTGGAGTGGCGCGACGGAAAGATCGACAGGATTCGCGAGTCGACAAGCCAGGGCCTGTCCATCGACCTTTACGTGGAGGGACGTTACTCCAGCAACTCCACCTCCGACCTTCGCACCGAGGCCATAGAAGAATACGTAAAGACAGCCGTGGCTACCACCAGGTACCTGGCGGTCGACGAGCATCGCAAGCTGCCCGATCCATCTCGCTACGAGGGGATGACCACCGAGAATCTGGAACGCAGCGATCCGACGGTTTCCGACATCAGGCCCGAAGAGCGCATGGCGCAGGCAAGACAACTGGAAGAAGCGGTCAGGGCGGGTGACAAGAAAAACAAGATCGTCTCGGTCACATCCTGGGTGAGCGACACTTCGAGCATGACCGTGGGTTTCGCCACCAACGGCTTCGAGGCCACTGAGGCCGGCACCTCCTTTTCGCGCGGGGCTGAGACCTCCGTCAGGGACACCAAGGATCGCAAGCCCTCGGGCGTGGACTACGGATCGACAAGATTCCAGGTCGATCTGCCCGGGATCGAGGACCTCGGCAGGGGCTCCCTCAGGAGAGCCATGGAACAACTCGGCTCCAAACAGGTGAAGACCGACGTATACCATGTGGTCATGGAAAACCGGGTGGCGCCTACCTTCGTGCGACATCTTCTGTCACCCCTGTCGGGAAGCTCCATCCAGCAGAAGCGCTCCTTCCTCGAGGACAAGCTCGAAAAGGAAGTGGGTTCCAAGCTGCTCACCATCAATAGCGATCCCCACCTCAAACGGGGTCTCGCCTCCACGGCGTGGGACGGCGAGGGCATGGCCACGATCAGACGGCCGATCATCGACAAGGGCGTCCTCAAAACATTTTTCATCGACACCTATTACGCCTCCAAGCTCGGCGTGGATCCCACTTCTTCCGCCAAGTCCAACTTGATCTGGAAGCCGGGC
This sequence comes from Deltaproteobacteria bacterium, assembly GCA_030621515.1. Taxonomy (GTDB): domain Bacteria; phylum Myxococcota_A; class Polyangia; order JAAYKL01; family JAAYKL01; genus JAUVAN01. Next base: position 20,221 of record JAUXHN010000004.1, read on the forward strand.
AAGCGAAGTGCAAAAGAGATAGTCAAGGGGATGACCCGTGGGATCTACATCACCAGCTTCCTGGGTGGAAACTCCAACTCGACGACGGGTGATTTCTCTCTGGGCATCAAGGGACATCTGGTGGAGAACGGCAAGATCATTCATCCGGTGTCCGAGATGAACATGGCGGGCAACCACCTCAAGTTCTGGGTTAACCTTGCCGAGGTAGGCAACGACCCGTGGATGCACTCCTCCAACCGGTCTCCCTCCCTGATGTTCAAGGACGTGCAGTGCTCGGGGGCATAGTTTCACATTTTGGAAGAATGAAAACATGCATCGAGAAATCATAACGCTCGCAACCAGAAATCAGCAGGAGCTGGTTGACGTTACCGTTAAGTTGCGCTCCATCGCGGCGAACCACCCTGACGCCTCTCTCATGGCGGTGTACGCGAAGGGCGCCACCGCCGCCGTGATGATCCAGGAAAACTGGGATCCAAACATCACAACGGATATCATCAACTGCCTGACCGGACTCGTTCCACGCGGCGGTTGGCTGCACGACGCTGTGGACGGAAACGCGGACGCTCACATCAAGGCCGGCATTGTGGGTCCCTCGGAGACCATACCCTGCGAAAACGGAGAGCTGCTTCTGTCCACCTGGCAGAATGTCTTCTTCTGTGATTTCGACGGTCCCAGGAAGAATCGAGAGCTGGTGGTGACCCTTCTTTGACGGCTGTAACAGGCTGTTATTATTGCTGATATTGGCGGTGTATCAAATAAGAGACAGTTGTTTTCCCCGGTATAACAACTTGCCGTGCTCCACCTCCAGACCCGGATGCAGCATGTGCTCCACGGACTCCTCGAGCCCGAGAATATGCACCACGCGAACCCCCATGGTCATGAGCTTGTCCGCCAGCAGGCGCCGTTGGCAGTTTTCCCTATCCTTTTTTGCGCCAAGAAGAACCGTCACCGTGCTGGCTGCCAGGCCGATGAGATCCTTGCAGGACCGCTCGAAGGCCTCCGTGTTCATGGCCGCCGCGTACCGACGATCGGCTTCCTGTGCCAGAGCCACGTGGATATCGGTGCCGGTGATGTTCGGCTTGTGCCTGCCCAGACTCCTGAACCACCTATAAGACAGACCGTGTTTTTCGATCTCCAGCGCCAGGGCGTGCCGTTCGAACCACGGAAACCTGGTGGCCGCCGGGTTCGATCGGATATCCGCTACCAATCTCACCGAAGAGCGCTCGATGATCGAAAAGAACTCCTCGATGGATAGGTCGGCGTGACCCATGGTGAAGACCCTCGGTCTCCTCGTGCCCCCGGACATCATTTATTCTCTTCCCCGGGCCACAGGATTTTATGGACCTGCAGTTGCAACCGAACCGGAAGGTTTGCGTCGAGAATCCATTTTGCCAGCTCTTCTCCCCTGAGAAAACCGGACGCCGGTGAGAACAGCAACTCGCACGTTCCAGCCAGCTTTCGCGTCTGGATGAGCACTGTTGCCCAGTCGAAATCATCCCTGGAGGTTATAACAAACTTCAACTCATGCCGGTTGCCATCCAGCAGATCCAGGTTGCTCATGTCCATCCGGTCCCGCATTGCTGAGCCCGGTGTCTTCACGTCCATGATCACCCTGACGCGGGGATCCACATCGGCGATTGAAAATGCGCCCGACGTTTCGAGCATAACGTCGAAACCCTTGTCGGCAAGGGCGGTCATCAGCAATAAGGCAGATTCCTGGGCCAGCGGCTCGCCGCCGGTCACCTCCACCAGGCGACGGCCGTGCTCGGCCACCTTCGCAACCACATCGTCGACGGTCATCGCATCACCGGTCGCCTCGCATGCCAGCCGCGTGTCGCAGTATGAGCAGTTCAGGGGACATCCCGCCAATCGGATGAATGTGGTGGGCAGCCCGGATCTGGTGGATTCACCCTGGATGGAGCTGAAGATGGCGTAGACTTGCAATGTCATGACAGCGCCGCCTTTTCTCTGCCGGCGATCGGGTCTTCGAGCCCGGCCTCCTCGAAACCGCGTCTTCGAAGCATACATGCCTCGCACTGTTCGCACGGTTCGCCTGCGGGACCAGGATCGTAACAGGAGTGGGTCAGGCTGAAATCCACCCCGAGCCGAATGCCTGCCGTCACGGTTTCACCCTTGGTCATTTCGAGCAACGGGGCGTGAATCCGAAATCTTTCTCCTCCGTTCGCCGATCGCGTCCCGAGATTCGCCGTCTCCTCGAAAGACGAGAGGAACTCGGGCCGACAATCGGGATACCCGGAGTAATCCACCGACGAGACCCCAATAAATATGTCCCTGGCACCCGACGACTCCGCGTAGGCGAGAGCGAGGGAGAGAAAGACCGTGTTTCGGGCAGGGACGTACGTCGGCGGAATGGGGTCGGCACCTGGAGGTCGCGATCCTTTGGGCACCTTCACATCCTCGCAGATGAGCGCCGATCCATCAAAGGGTGTGGAATCGAGCTTTATTACAACATGGCGCTTCACCCCGACGGCCTGTGCCGTCTTTTGCGCACAGTCCAACTCTATATTATGACGCTGTCCGTATGAGATGGTGATCGCGTGTACCTCGTAGCCCTCGTCCGCAGCCATGGCCAGCACCACCGACGAGTCCATTCCGCCGGAAAACAGTACAACGGCCCGAGGTTTTTCCATTTTGTTCATTGGCAAAGATACACTTGTCCGCAACTTACGCCGATTCTGTTAATAACCTGTTGATAACAACTGGATAGATTGTTATCAAGTCAAAACACACGGCAATTTCGGTGACTTAGAAACCAACGTTTCACGTGAAACATATCTCCGGTTGTGATCTCTTCCAATTGCCCGGTGTTTCACGTGAAACATTTCCCCATTTACTAATACTTTTCTTCCAATTTCTTCACCAACTCTTCTGTATCCCCTTCAATATTCCCGGGTATTTTTATGGCTACCCTCACGTACAGGTCCCCGGATTTGCCCTTTTTCCTTATCCCATGCCCCGCTATCCTGAGCTTCTGTCCACCCTGTGTTCCGCGCGGCAGGGTCACCTTTCCCTTGCCCCATGGCGTCTCCACGTTGATTGAACCCCCGAAATACGCAGTTCCCACGGTTATTTTCTCGGTCTTTGTCAGGTTTATTCCATCCCTGACGTATTCCTCGCTCTTTTTTACCTTCACCTCGAGTATGAGATCTCCCCTGCTACCTCCCGCGGGACTATCACCACCCTGACCCTTCAACCTGATACTCTTACCATCTTCTATGCCCCCTGGCACCTTCACCTTCAGGTTCCTCTTTTCCCCCTGCACCTGGATAATAAGTTGCAGCTCTCTTCCGAGCACCGCGTCGAGAAACTCTATTTCCAGTTCGGAGCGCACCTGAGGTCCTTGTGGAATCCTGCCACCTCCCCATCTGTGCACGTTTCCCGCCCGGCCCCTTCCGCGGCCGCGCCCTCCACCGAAGAGTGAATCAAAGATGTCCTCCATGCCGCCGAACCCGGAGAACCCCCCGAAATCGAACCCTCCCTGTTGAAATGGAGCGCCCGCCTGCGGCCCCCCTCGGGTCCCGTATTGCCGCCATTTCTCGGAATCGAAGCCGTCTCGAAGGCCGTCGATTCCGAACTCGTCGTATAGTTTTCTCTTTTTCTTGTCTCCGAGTACGGCATAGGCCGCCGAGACCTTCTTGAACTCCTCCTCTGCCGCCTTGTTTCCCTTGTTGTGGTCTGGATGAAGTTTTCTCGCAAGCTTCCTGTAGGACTTCTTGATTTCGGTCTCGCTCGCCCCTTTTTGCACCCCGAGTACCCTGTACAGATCTTCGCTGTTCATCTTTTACACCACATGGATTCAATATGTACGTCCCGCGCCTCCCAGTAAAGGGTTACCCCTTATATCTCTTTCACGCCCCGGCCTGGTATGATAATTTCCTTTCCTTCATGGTCGACAAAACACAACTTTCGCTTCCGCGCCACATCGGCATCATCATGGATGGTAACGGTCGCTGGGCCGCCTCCCGAAACCTCCCGAGGGTTGCCGGCCACAAGGAAGGCGCCGTGGCTGTCAATCGTATCGTCACTGCATGCCGCGAGCGGGGCATCCGAGTTCTCACTCTCTATGCCTTTTCCTTGCAAAACTGGGTGCGTCCCGCTCCCGAGATCAAGGCCCTCATGTCCCTCCTTGGCCTTTACCTCAAGTCCGAGCGTCGGACTATCCTCGACAATGATATTCGCCTGACCGCCATCGGGGATCTCGGCTCCCTCCCGGACTCGCCCCGCAAGGCGCTCTTCGATCTGATGGACGATTCCAGCAACAATACCGGGATGACCCTTTGTCTGGCCCTTTCTTACGGCGGTCGCGAGGAAATCGTGGCGGCCGCCCGGGCTCTGGCCGTTCGTGTTGCGACCGGCGATCTGGATCCCGCTTCAGTCGATATCGATCTCTTCTCTGAATCTCTTCAATCCCGAGATCTCGGCCCCCTGGACCTTCTGATAAGAACCTCCGGTGAACTGCGGATATCCAATTTCCTATTGTGGAGTTCCGCTTACTGCGAGCTCTATTTCTCTGACAAGATGTGGCCCGATTTCCATCCTTCCGACCTGGACGAGGCTCTTTCCTCATTTTCTTCGCGCCACCGCCGCTTCGGAGGTATAGGTAAATAGATGTCAAATCTCGCCCTGCGCATCATATCGGCGGTCGTAATCCTTCCGCCAATTCTCGCCCTGATTATTCTGGCGCCGCCGTTGGCCCTCGTCGCTCTTGTCATTCTGCTGTCCGCCCTCGCCGGTTTCGAATTCGGCACCATTACCCTCGGAAGTGATTTTTCTCGGTATCGCATCTTCGTCTCCCTGCTCGCTGTCGCCGTCAGCGTATCTGTCTGCTTTCGATCCATGTACGTTTTCGCGCCCTTGCTCGCCCTGCTGCTCATCTACCCGGTCTCCCTCCTCCTTTTCATTTTCGTGCCGGGCACCCCTGAAAAGACCTTTCGAGCCGCAGCCTTCACGGCCACCGGCGCTATTTATGTCGGCGGGCTTTTCGGCTCGTTTTCCCTCCTTCATCCGTTTGATCCAACCTCTCCTTTTGCTTCGCCGGACCCCGACACCGGTCGCTGGTGGGTCCTCCTCCTTCTGGCCGGCGCCGTTCTGAACGATACCTTCGCCTATGCATTCGGTCGCCTTTTCGGAAAGAGGAAGCTCGCCCCCCGCATCAGCCCCAACAAGACCTGGGCCGGCGCTTTCGGCGGAATCTTCGGTGTTGTTCTCGCGGTCGCCGCCGCCAAGCTCACGCTTCTTCCCGGGCTGTTCTGGTACGATATCGTCCTGCTCGGCGTTTCCCTGAGTATCTTTTGTCAGCTCGGCGACCTCGCGGAATCCTTTCTCAAACGCGGCTTCAATATCAAGGACTCCGGAAACATCATTCCCGGTCATGGCGGGATCCTGGATCGATGCGACGCCATGCTCTTCGGCGCTCCCGTTGTCCTCCTTTTCTCCCTGATCAGATGACCGCCTTGTCTTTTTTCAATGTCCAATCGTTCGCCGCTATCCTCTTCATTGCCGCGTCAATCTCTGGTTGCGGCCCGTCCCCGGTTGCAAGCCCCCCTAAAATCATCGAGCATTCACCCGAAGTCTTGCCACCTTCGAGCCCGAATACACTCGTCTTTTCCGTGTTTGTCGATGGTCTCAACGTGGGAAGGGAGGTTCGTTCCGTGAGCTCCTCGCAAGGTCCGTTCGGCCGCGAGAGTCTCACGCTTTCCCATCTCTTTTTGAGAATGAGTCTCAAGTCGTACGATTTCAATCACTACACGGTTCGCTCAGAACTCACCCTTGCCTCCGACGGTACCTTCCTTCGCGGGTCGTATGTGATCATGGATTCCCTTTCCGGTATTGTTGTCTCCCAGGTGGGTTTCACCGGGGATCGCTGGGACAGGATCAAGGAGTTTCGGGAATCGGTCAGCGATCCCATCCGTCAACTTCCCTTTCCTCTTCCTCTCGTGGGCAACGAGGTCATCGGCTTCCGTCTTCACGATTTCATGCGGGATATCGTCAACGGAGACAAGGACTTCTCTGCCGTAATAGCCTACTACAACCCGTGGATGGATTCCCCTGCGGCCATCGGGTTCGCCCCTCCACAGCCGGGCAAACTAACCCGTGACGGTATGGAGATCGAAGGAACCTGGGTCACGGCATTTCGCGCGGGAACGGACCGGACTTTCGTTCGTATCTTCTTCGATGGCAACGGCCTTCCTCTCGAAGAGCATTATCCCGCTGTCCACCAGATTCGACGTCTCGCGAACCGCATTCTCCCCTTTCCGCAGGAGACCTCGAGCGCCAGGTCCGGCCGCCTGTTCTCCGACGCCTACGTTGGCCTGATACATTCCGTCACCCACGCGCGTTTCAGGCTCGTCGGCACGGAGCCCCTCGGATTCGACGCCCTTGCATTTCTCGACGATCCCGCAAACCAGAAACTCACCGTTGTCTCCGTGAACGAGCTGGAGCTGGAGGTCTCCCCCGGCTCGCCGGACAGCACGGATCCCCCCACCGACAAAGACCTCTCGTCGACCGAGTACATCGTGACCAACGCGCCGGACATTCGCAATGCTGTTCTCTACTTGCGGTCCGGCGGAAAAAACGGCTCCCTTCCCGGGATACGAAAGGACAATGCTTCCACCGTGGTCGCCAGGGCGACCCTGATCCGGAACCCGCAGCGTTTCTGGAAAAATCCGGACAAGGTCGCGAAGCTCGTCATGAACTATGTCTACACCCTCCTGCCGGAAAAAATCCATCTTCCGTCAATGACCTACGCGGTCACAATTCTCCGGCGCGGATCCGGCGATTGCAGGGATCATTCCATCCTCTTTACATCGTTGATGCGCGCACTTGGCATTCCCACCAGGCTGGTCTCCGGGGTCTTCCTCTCCCACGGGGGAACCTGGGAGCCCCACCTCTGGGCCATGTACTGGGACGGGTCTACCTGGAAACAGGTCGATCCGGGCAACAACGCATTCGTTCCCGGCGGTCTTTACGTGGCCTTCGGCCGGGGCGCGTACAGGTTTTCCGACCTTGAAACATACGTCGCCAGCTTTCTGGATCGTTCCTTCAGCGGGGTTTATTTCAATCTGATCGAAGCCCAATCCAACGGTGAAGAGCTACACCTTGCAAGACCCCGGATTCCCGGATCCAAGAGTGCGGATACTTCGGTCTTCAACTCTGCCATCATCTCGCAGCGAGGGGATCACGAGCGCGCACTTGCGGTATTCGACAATGGTGTCGACCTGGACAATTCCTCCGTGGAATCGCTCCTCTTTCGCGTGGACCTTCTGCTCAATGCCGGCCGTACCGAGGATGCTCTTTCATCCATAGCGTCTCTTCGCAAGGTCACCTCGTCTGTCATTAATGCATATTATCTGGATGTTTTGGAGTTCAGGGCACTCCTCTCTCTACACCGAAAAGACGACGCGACGACTCTTCTCGAGCGCCTGTGCGACTCCATGAGCGAAGATGATCCGTCCTTCATCGTTCACAAGGCGCGCTTTCTATTTGCAACCGGCTCCCCTCTGGACGGGATATCTCTTCTCGATAACGCCATCGCCACCTACCCGGACAACGCGGATCTCCTGACGGAGTTTGCCTCCATGGTCGGAAGGCTCGACCCGCCACCGCAAGACGAGATGATTGCCCTGGCCCTCGCCCGCGCGGACGAGGCCCTCTTCAGTGTACTTTACACTGAACCCGAGATCTTCGCGGCCCGCGCTCGTCTCCTTTTTCTGCGTGGCAATTCCGTCGAAGCGGTGACTGCTGCCGATCACGGCCTGATTCTCAAGCCGTTCGACCCCGCGCTCAACGATCTACGAAATGGGCATTTTGCTAATTGTCCGTGAATATTCCGGGGATCTTCAGCCCGCCTGTCGGTTCTTTTTCACCGGCCGGCTTGTCGCCGCCACCGGCCTTGGGAGTCCACTTGCCGCCAGCCTTCGCCTTCAGATTCAGGGTCAATTCCTTGTTTTGCTCTGACGGCGTGAAGGTAAGGGTTTTCTTTTTCTTGCCCGACGTCGCGGTGATCTTCACCGGCGTGCCGGTTTCCAGTTCGAGCTCGCAAGGCGCGCTGGAGCACACCTGCCCCATCCCCGAGATTGAGATGACCGCGCCCTGGGGCGTCGTCATTATGGACACATTTGTCATGACCACCGCCTCCGGGCTTTCCCCTACCTGTTTCTCCGTCGCGCCCGAGTCCGGCTGCGCGTGCGACCCCATGACCCGATCCCCTGCCACCGAGATCCCCGGGGTGCCCCGGCCATCTGTTTTCCCGCCCGGGTCTACAAAAAATCCCCCGAAGTAGGCCACGGCGAGTCCCCCAACTACTGCGATAACCGCGACCACGAAAATGATGACCGACGCCGTAGATTTCCTTGCATCCTTGCCCCGTACCCCGGTCGTGCCGTTCCAGTCCATTGTCGTTGCGATCTGTTCGCTGGTGGGCTTCTTTATGCGTTTACCTTCTGCGGTCTCGAACCTGATAGTGGTCTCCCGGTTGGGATGCTCCACAATGTAGTTCGCGTCCACCAGGGCACGCTCCAGATCCTTGCGAAGATCGTCCATGTCGTCGTAGCGATCCTGGGTCTCCTTGGCCATTGCCTTGTACACAACGGCACGCACGGACTCTGGAACATCCGTTTTTGGGTTTACCTCCTCTATCGCAGGAATGGTCTCGAACATGTGCTTGGTCAGGATAGCCATAAAGGAATCCCCGTCGTAGGGTACTTCTCCGGTGAATAGCTCGAACATGATGCATCCGAGGGCGTACACGTCGACCCGGTGATCCAGCTCCTTTCCCGCAGCCTGCTCCGGGGACATGTATTCGGGTGTGCCGAAGATCATCCCGGTCTTTGTGAGTCGCTTTCCCTCGTTGTCCCTGTCGGAGATCTTCGCAATTCCGAAGTCCAGTATCTTGACGAAGTCCTTACGCTCGTCGCGCTGTACCAGAAAGACGTTCTCCGGCTTCAAGTCACGATGAACGATGCCCTTGTCGTGGGCCGCCTTCAGAGCACGCGCAATCTGCTCGATTATTGTGACCGCTCGAACCAGGGGAACCGTCTCCCCCCGGCAGATCTCGTTCAGACCGCAACCGCTGAGGAATTCCATTGCGAAGAAGACTCCGCCGTCGTCGAGCTGCCCGAAGTCTATGACGTCCACGATGTGTGGATGTCCTATCTTGCTGGCCGAGCGCGCCTCCTGACGAAATCTCTCCACTACCTCCGGTCGTTTGGAGAAGTCGTCGCGCAGCACCTTGAGAGCAACCTTTTTCTCTATCTCCACATGCTCCGCCACGTAGACCACACCCATCCCGCCTTCGCCAATCTTGTTGAGGACCTTGTATCTCCCCTGGATCACCTTGCCCATGTAGGCGTCCTCGCGGGTGTCCCCGTATTCTTCCAGATCGGTATCCATTATGTCGAGTGTATCCGCCTCGCTTCCGAATCTCACCAGTTTCGCTCCGTCCACAGGACAGAATATCTCGGCGCCTTGGTACATCTCGCCGCATTGATTACACTTGCGCATGTTCCCTTTATCCGACCCCTCTCACCCTCGCTAAAAAATAACATTCCATATTCATCGCCACAACCTTTTGCGGATTGACATACCATTTCAAGCGAGGATACTGAATTCGTTCGGTTGCCTAGGTAGCTCAGTCGGTAGAGCAGGGGACTGAAAATCCCCGTGTCGGCGGTTCGATTCCGTCCCTAGGCACCGCTTATCAGAACCTGTAGTGAAACCCTACCGTGAACCCGCCCTGGTGTGTTTTTTCCTGAACGAACCTGAAGTTGTAATCACCCTCCACGTATAGTCCCCAGTCGAATCCTGGTGGCAAGAACTCCACTCCGAGGCCGGCGGAAAGCGCCGCGTCTGTGGTTGTCTCTTTCCTTGTCTTGCCCATCAGGATGGTGGGCCCGAAGTTCACGTACGGCGCCAGCCACTCGTTCACATGAAACGGAATCGAGAACGATATCTCTACAGGCACCGTGTAGGTCCTGGTTTCGTTGGTGAGCAACGCCCCGAAGGTGAACATCATCTCCAGGTGCTCCGGGATCAACACAAACCCGAAACCCAGGCCCGGTCCGTACGAGGGTCCGTCCTGTCCCCACCACATGGTGAAGTCCAGGCCGGTGACCATTTCATAGTCTTCTTTTTCCTTCGCGATATCTCCTTCGAGTTGCTCACTCTCCTGTGATTGCCCTCCGAGGGCGGCGTCGCAAAAAAAAGTAACGGTTGCGAAGCACGCTATTGCCATTTTCATCGATCGATACATGCGGAGCCTCCAAACCCTCTTCATTTACGCCCGAATCAGGGCGATTACACAGACGCCTGAATCAGGGCGATTACACAGAATCGCCCCTACATACGCTAAAAAATCATCTTCTGCGGCCTTTTTTTCTGCGTGTTCTTTTTCGCGCCGGACGATCGCTGATCCCCGCTTCGGAACATATCCTTGCGATCCTGTCCCGTAACTGTGCCGCCTTCTCGAACTCGAGTGAGGCCGCGTACATCAACATCTCCTCGCGCAATGCTTCCACCAGCGCCTCCGGATCGTCATCCATTCTGTCGGTATCCGGCATCCTCGCAATCGGCGCGTAGTCCGAATTCGCAGACCCCGGTCCGATTTCCGAAATTGCTTTTCGAATGGTTTGTGGATTGATCCCGTGCTCCCTGTTGTAAACCTCCTGTCTTTCCCTCCTGTCCCGCGTCACGGTGATCGCCTGCATCATGGCGTCGGTTTCCCTGTCGGCGTACATGATTACAAAACCCTCCACGTTTCGCGATGCTCGCCCCATGGTCTGTATGAGGGAACGCGCAGACCTCAAAAAGCCCTCCTTGTCAGCGTCCATGATGGCCACCAGAGACACCTCCGGCAAGTCCAGGCCCTCCCGAAGAAGGTTTATCCCCACCAGTACGTCGAACGTCCCGTACCGGAGATTCCTCAAGATCTCCACACGCTCGAGGGTATCGATATCGCTGTGCATATAACGAACCTTGACGTCCAGCTCGTTATAGTACTCGGTGAGATCCTCGGCCATCCTCTTGGTCAACGTGGTAACCAGCACCCTTTGCCCCTTGTTCACACGGTCTCTTATCTCCCCGAGGAGATCGTCGACCTGCCCCTTCGCCGGTCTTACCTCCACCAGCGGATCCATCAAACCGGTGGGCCTGATGACCTGCTCGACGATGGCGCCGTCTGCCCTGTCGAGCTCCCACTGCGCCGGAGTCGCCGATACGCAGCAAATCTGCCCTGCCTTCTCCTCGAATTCATCGAACCTCAACGGTCGGTTATCCTTGGCCGATGGGAGGCGGAACCCGTATTCAATCAGGGTCTCCTTTCGAGAACGATCGCCCAGATACATGGATCCCAGTTGGCTCACCGTCTGGTGGCTCTCGTCGATGAAAGTGATGAAGTCCCCGGGGAAGTAGTCGAGAAGTGTTGTGGCCGGCTCTCCGGCCTCGCGCCCGTCAAGGTGACGTGAGTAGTTCTCGATACCCGGGCAGTGACCAATCTGCTCGAGTAGCTCCAGGTCGTAAAGGGTCCTCTCTTCCAGTCGCTGTTTCTCTATTAGCTTTCCCGCGGCATTCAGCTCGGCGAGCCTTTTTTGCAGCTCACTCCTTATCCGACCAATCGCCGCGTGGAGCTTGTTCGCCGGAGCAACGTAGTGAGAGCCGGGAAACAGCGCTGCTTTTTTTTGCCTCGAGATTGAATCTCCGCAGAGCGGATCTATCTCACTTATCCTCTCAACCGTATCTCCCCAGAACTCCACTCTTATCGCCCTGTTCTCCTCGTAGACCGGGAAGATCTCCACCGTGTCACCTCGCACCCGGAATGTGCCACGCGCAAAGTCCATATCGTTTCTCGTGTACTGTATCTCAACCAGACGTCGCATGAGGTTCTCGCGGCCCAGATCTTCTCCCTCCTCGACGGTTATCATCATCTCACGATAATCTTCCTTGGCTCCGATACCGTAGATGCAGGATACCGACGCCACGATTATTACGTCTCTCCTGGTCAGGAGCGCGCGGGTTGCCGAGTGTCGAAGACGATCTATGGTTTCGTTTATGGACGCGTCCTTTTCGATAAACGTGTTTGTCGATGGCACATACGCTTCCGGCTGATAGTAGTCGTAGTAACTGACGAAGTATTCCACGGCGTTTTTCGGAAACAGCTCTTTGAACTCAGAAAAGAGCTGGGCCGCAAGAGTCTTGTTATGTGCCAGAACAAGTGTTGGACGCCCCATACGCGCCACCACGTTGGCAATTGTAAACGTCTTTCCGGAACCAGTTATGCCCAGGAGTACCTGGTTGTCCTGACCTGATAGAAAGCCATCTACGAGCTTCTCGATAGCCTGTGGTTGATCCCCTCGTGCTTCGAAGGGAGAAACCAGCGAAAAAATACTCTCATCCATTCGTTTCAGGTTTCCATAACAGTTTTTTCTTCATAAACTTATAGTGATCAACCTGTGGAAATATGCTTCTAAAGATGTTAACTACTCACGAATTCATGGCGTTATAACTGATCTTTTTCAATAAACTAATATTGACCCCCTTTTTGTCACCGCTAATTCACAACCGATGACTCTCTATTTCAATAGTAATTTCACGCTATTATCGCTTGTTTTCACAAATTCACAGGTATTACTACTTCTTGTTTTTAAAAAAAGAGATCTGAGGTTATAAGAAGAAAGCTGTGAAAAAACAGGAAGGTTAGGGCTCTTTATGGAAGTCACCATCTCCAAACAATGCATGGCCTCCGCATTAGCGAGGACCTCTACGATAGCCGACAGGAAAAGCTCCATGCAGATCCTGTCGAATGTCCTCATCTCCGCCGAAGGACCAAAACAGATCCGATTTGCAACAACGGATCTGAACATGTCTGCGGCAGGAATTCTACCGGCACAAATAGTAAAAGGTGGCTCTATAACCCTGCCTGCAAAAACGCTCTATGACATAGTAAGAACCCTTCCCGACGGGCCGATATGTCTGAAGACGGAGGGGGATTTCGTCGAGATAACCAGCGGCAGGTCGGTGTTCAAGCTGATAGGGTTGCCGGCCGAGGATTTCCCCAAGTTACCCGATGCATCCGGTATAGAATTCTTCGATATAGATTCTCAGATGCTCATAAAAATGATCGAAAGAACATCGTTTTCCATATCGAGCGACGAAACCAGACCACACATAAACGGAGCGTTGTTTCAGGGTGACGGAAAGATCCTGCGCATGGTTACCACGGATGGGCATCGGCTCTCCATGGTGGAAATCAAGACCGATGAAAGCGGCTTTTATAACTACACGATGGTTGTGCCAAACAAGGGGATCGGAGAAATACGTCGCCTCATCGAAGAAGGGTCCGGCCCCATCTCCATTTGCTCCCACGACGGCTCAATTTTCCTGCGACGAGAGATCGAAGTAGAAAAGGAAATAGATGGAGATCCACCCCGAACAGCGGAGTTCGTACTGGTGTGCAAGTTGATAGAGACCGAGTTCCCGCCGTATGATCAGGTCATTCCCAAGGGGCAGGACAAGCGTGTGATTGTACCGAGAGTCACGCTTCTCGAGGCCCTCAAGAGGGTATCGGTGGTTTCGTCCGAGCGCACTTTGGGGGTCAAGTTCTCATTGAGTGAGGGTTCCCTGGAGATATCCACCGATAATCCGTCCGTTGGAGAGGGATCGGAAATAATTGATGTGGGATATGACGGAGAAGAACTGGTGATCGGTTTCAATGCTCGCTACTACATCGACATACTCAATGTTCTCGATGAAAGCGAGGTCGTGCTAGAGCTCTCCGGCGATCTCGATCCGGCCGTTATCCGGGACACTTCCGATAGTTATGTCGGTGTCGTAATGCCGATGCGCATATAGAAGCATATGGGACGTGTTCAACTCGACGAGCTCTTTCTCGTCGAGTTCAGGAACATCCACAGAGTAACGATCGAGCCTTCCCCACGGTTCAATATAGTTTCCGGTCGCAACGGCACGGGCAAGACCAACCTGCTGGAAGCCATCTATCTCCTCGGCTCTATGAGATCATTTCGACAATCCAGGCGGGTGGATATGGTGCGTCGCGGAGCAAAGGAGACGAGTATCAGAGGCAGGTTCGGAAATGTATGTGCGGGGATGGTGTGCGAGATAAAAATGGGGAACGAAGGTAGACAGGTAAAGATAGATGGGAAGAGAGCGCACCTCGACGGTCGATACTTCCACTCCCTTCCAATGGTTATTTTCCACCCGGGAAACCTTACGATCGTACAGGGGGGGCCGGATGCTCGAAGGAGATTTCTGGATCGGGCGTTGTTCCAGGCGGAGATATCATACCAGGAAGCATATCGATCATATGGAAAGGCTATCGCGAGTAGAAACCGGATACTGAAGACCAGGCCGTTGGATAAACGCGCCCTCGACTCGTTCGACGAACAACTCGCTTCTCACGGGGCGCGAATAGTGATGATGCGTGAACGCCTGGTGATTTCCATGACCCCGCTTTTCGAGGAGGCCATGGAGCGTATCGGCGGCGAGGGACAATCTCGGATGGCATATCGACCGAAAATCGAGGGCGGATTCGATAAAATCATGTCCGCCCTGCGCGGTGCAGTCGAGAAAGACACCGCGATGGGATACACCACCGCCGGGCCCCACGCGGACGATCTGGTATTTGAAGTGAATGGTCTGGACGCTCGCAAATTCGCCTCCCAGGGTCAGCAGAGAACAGTCGTGCTCGCGGCCAAGATCGCGGAAATCGGATCTCTGGAAAAAAGCACAGGGAGGACGCCGCTCCTGCTCCTCGACGATGTTTCATCCGAACTGGACAGGGACAGGAACAGGCACCTGTTCGGTTTCCTGGCAGGGTTGGGCGGTCAGGTGTTTATCACCACGACCCATCATGATCATATTCCCATAGAAGGGGATCGGGTTGATTTCTTCGTGGAGAACGGATCGATAGAGGTGAACTGATTATTTCTTCTTTTTTCTCAGAGGTTTGAGACGAACCTTGACGGTTTTTTCCCGGTCGGGAGTGACCGACATTGTCCTGGTCCGATAGCCTGGAGCCGAGAAGGTCATCTCAAAGGACTCATCGCCGCTCGGAACCACGATTGGTCGCAAGGTCATCAACGTCCCGTCGATTTCCACACGCGTGTTCTTGGGCAAGATGTCGAGCCAGAGGGTGATCCTTGCGAGGGTAACGGGGGAGGCCGCATCGGAAATAGTCAACTTGTCATCGTGATCGATAGTCCGAAATGGGTTTTCGTGGAAAAAAAGATAATAAGCGGCGCCGGCAAGCGCGAGAATAAAAAGGACGGCCCACGGAGAGAAGGGAATAACAAGCCGACGGCTACGAGCGGGGCCCTTATAACCAGGAGCCGGACGAGGGCGCACAGGAGCAAGGTCCTTTCGATCAAGGTTTACATCGATAGACGGAAGACCCACCTTGGTTTTGCAGCTCCTCGCGTCGCTCGGCACTCTCCCCACGGCCGCAGCCGTGAGATGGCGGACGAACTCATCGGCGGTCTGGAAACGCTCGATGGGATTCTTTGCAAGGGAGGTAAGCACGAGCCGCTCCATCGCCCCGGAAATTTCCCTGCGGATAGAGGTGGGTCGAGGCACCGGCTTTGTGGCGGTGGCCATCATGATCTCGTGGGGCGTGGACCCGGTGAACGGGCGTCTGCCGCACAGCATCTCGAAGAGGATAACCCCCAGGGAGAAAAGATCCGACCGGGCGTCGATCTTTCCAGAACCGGTGATGGCCTCCGGGGCCATGTATCCGGGTGTGCCGAGGACTACTCCCCGCTGGGTCTTCGGGCGATCGTCGACTGAGAGGCCGGGGTGGGTCACGTTCCCGCCGATGATCTTCGCGATACCGAAGTCGAGGATCTTGACAGTTTCGCGCCCATCGTCGGCCTTGCTGAAAAGCACATTCTCCGGCTTGAGATCACGATGAATAATCCCCTTGCGGTGCGCGCCTATTAGGCCGTCGAGTATCCGATCTGCAACCTCGACGATCATGCGCTCGTTGAAAAAACCCAGCCGACCCAGACGATCCGCCAGAGACTCTCCGGGCAGGTACTCCATGACAAAGAAAGGCCGTCGATCGGGTGAGAGACCGAAGTCGGTAACGTCCACCACGTTGGGGTGCTTGATACTTGCTGCGGACTGGGCCTCAACCCTGAACCGGGCGAGCATGTTCGGGTCGTCCGCCTCGCTCGGATGGAGAACCTTGATGGCGACCGTAAGATTGAGGGCCATGTGCCGCGCTTCGTATACGACACCCATGCCCCCCTGTCCGATCTTGCGGAGGATCTTGTACTTGTCCTCCAGGATCTGTCCGTCTGAAATAGAAAGGGTCACAGGTTCATACAATGACGCCTATGATATCAGAAGTCGACATCCTGTCGTGTTTTTTTCTCGGCACGGATGTTCGTTCGGAGTTCCTTGAGGAGTTCGATCTTGAGTGAATACACCTTGTTCGGGATGATATCGCGTTTGAATGTGATGTACCCCGGCGCGAATACTGTAAGCGCGGCCGCATTGTTGCCGAAGGGAATCACCACCGGGCGTTGATTCGTGAGCACGCCGTCAACCTCGACCATTGCGCTCCGGGGATTGATCTCCAGCCAGATCGTGACGACCTTGCCACTCTGGTTCAATTCGAGGTTCTCATTTGTTTTTTCCAGGACCGGATTGTTATAGAGCAAAAAGAAAATCGGGACGGCAACGCAAACGAGGAGCAAAGCGACCGCGCCGACGATCAGGGGCAACCTGATATTGGATGGTCTGGCCGGCGTTCGTGCTGATGAGCTTGCGGAGTGTGCGATGGCATCTGTCTTTTTGACGGCGTCGGTGGCGGGGGCGTCCGATAACGAATCGGAAAACACCGGCAAGTCCATGGTCTGAATACTGTCTTGATCTCCGGATTGCAGGGGAAGGGTTTCTGCGGGCTTTGGGATAATGGAGGGTGACCCCAGCTCCGTTACACACTCCCTGGCGGCATCCGGGATTCTTCCCACCGCGGCTGCGGTGAGGTGCCTCATGAATTCGGTAGTGCTGGCGAAGCGCTCCGTTGGGTTCTTTGCCAGGGCGGTATGGACGAGACGCACCATCGCGCTGGAAATATCCGGACGCAGTTCTTCGAGACTCGGCAACGGTTTGGCAATCGTTGCCCGGAGGATTTTTCGGATGCTCTGTCCCCTGAATGGTTGGCGACCGCTGAGCATCTCGTACATTATCACCCCGAGAGAAAAAAGATCGGACCGGGCGTCTGCCTGGGACTCCCCACTGGCAGCCTCGGGGGCGAGGTAACCGGGAGTGCCGAGAATAACTCCCTGCAAGGTGAGAGAGCGTCCGTCGTGGGTGAGTTTCGTCTTTGGTTGTTCACTGTTTTCCAGTTGGTGTTGAATGCTGTTGTCGACTTCCGTCCCCCCCATGATCTTGGCGATTCCGAAGTCGAAGATCTTCACCGTTTCGCCCGCGCCTGATGACTCGACAAGAAAAATGTTTTCGGGTTTCAAATCCCGGTGAATGATCCCACGAGAGTGAGCCATGGACAGACCACCCAGGATCTGGTCGGTGATGTTCACCACCATTCGTTCGGAGAAGCTCCCTTGCCTGTCCATGCGATCCGCAAGCGACTCGCCCGCAAGGAACTCCATTGCGAAGAAGGGTCTCTGGTCCGGGGTAAGTCCGAAGTCGGTAACCTCGACGATGTTCGGGTGCCGAATAGAGGCCGCTGACCTCGCCTCCGCCCTGAACCGTTCTACGACGTTGTGAACATCAGTCGCCGTGGGAAGGAGAACCTTGACCGCCATCTTGATATTGAGGGAAACGTGCTCTGCTTCGTAAACGATGCCCATTCCGCCGACGCCGATTTCCCTCATTATCTTGTATTTTCCTTCGAGCAGATCTCCGATCTTGAGATGAATGGTCTCCTTGACCTTCTTCGCTCGCTGCGTTGGTGACGGATGCAATGAGTAGGATCCCGAAGATGCTGGAATTTTGGGAGAGTCGTTCATCGAGGTTCGGTTACATTGTTCATTCCAGCGCGTTGATAGTGGCGAGGAACTCCGAGCGAAGACCCTGGTCGCTTGCCATCAGACCGGCATACGCGGAGGTGACAGCGCGGCTTCCCTGCTTGCGGACGCCACGAACCACCATGCAGAGCTGCTCGGCGTTCAGGATGCAGCCGGCGCCCCTGGCTCCGAGATGTTTCATGAGCGCCGAGACTACTTCCTTGCCGATTTCCTCCTGGAGCACGAGGCGGTGGGCGAAGCAGTCCACGAGACGCGTGATGTTGGAGAACCCGATGATGCGGTCACCCGGGATGTAAGCCACCTGGGCGAAGCCGTGGTACGGGAGCAAATGGTGCGGGCACACAGAATGAAAGAACAGGTCACGTATGATCACCAGGCCCTGATCCGCCGGCGACGGGGATCCCCCGCTGAGTATATCGACGGGATCCCAGTCGTAGCCGTCGAGAAGATCGTCGAGCCACATGGAGGAGGCTCGAACCGGAGTATTGAGTAGCTCGGGATAGGTTCCCGGGGATTTGCCCAGGGCGCGCAGGAAATCTTCGAAGGCCTTGGCGAGCTTGGCGCTCTTGTCGTCTCTGTCGGTCATTGATGCGAGCGCCTTCTAAACCGGGATTACGTTTTCGATCTCGGGGATCTCTTGTTTCAGGAGGCGCAACACCCCCATCTGCAAGGTGATATTTGCCGACGGACATCCCTGGCAAGCGCCCTGGAGGCGCACTTTCACGTTGTTGCCGTCCATGCCCATGAAATCGATCCCTCCGCCGTCCATTGCCAGCGCGGGCCGGATTTTTTCATCGATGATTTTTTTTACTTTCTCTTCCATTTTCTCTTCCATTTCTTTGTCGTCATTGGAACACACAACAGCCTACAATAACAGGCATACCCGATATAAGACCAGCCCGACGCGTGTCAAGTGTGTTACCGGAGTCTTTGTGCTCTATAGCCGGCGCATGAAGTCCGGTCGGAGGTTGGCGTTGTCCGGATCTTCGAGCACCTGATAGATCATTGCAAGGAGGCGCGACTTGTCCTTCTGCAGTTCTCCGGAAAGGGGCAGGTAGTTGGAGGCGTGGTTCGCGTGAAAGATGATTCCGTCGCTGTGCATGCAGTCAAGCATGATCCTGCACTCTTTGAGGATATCGATGGGCGAGAGGATGCGCCAGGATGGGTCGCCGTACGCCTCTTCGAAGCTCGGCTCCCGCGGTTCGAGCATGAGGGTAAGAGCCGAAGCGTACCTGGGCGCTATGGCGTCCAGGACCCGGGCGGTCTGCTCAGCGTGTCTCGTTGAGAGACGCGGTCCGGCAAGGCCCAGGATGACGGTGATGGAGAGATCGATGCCCGCCTCATGGGGTTTTTTGCAAAGCTCGATCATCTCGTCGGAGGTGCAGCCCTTGTCGATCAGGCGAAGAACCTCGTCGTCCCCCGACTCGGCGCCCAGGTAGATCATCGTCAGCCCGGCGTCCTTGAGCCGCCTCAGATCTTCCACGGTCTTGCGCTTGAAGTTCATGGGGGTGGCGTACGCGGTGACCCGTTGAAGGTCGGGGAGCTTTGCGTTCAGGCGATCGAGGATTCGCATCAGACGATCGACAGAGAGAGCCATGGCGTCGCCGTCCGCGAGGAAAACGCGTCGTACGTGGGGAATTTCCCGCGAGGCCCAGTCGATCTCGGCGAACAGGTCCTCCTGTTTTCGCGCGCGGAATTTCTTCTTTTGATAGCTCACGCAGAAGGCACACCGGTTGTGCGAGCACCCCAGGGTGGCCTGAAGAATGAGAGAGCGGCCCTCGGAAGGCGGCCGGTAGAGTGGCTGATTATAGTGAATCACACGACTAATTCTTGATGGCGGCTTCGAACAGGGGAAGAGCTCCCTCTATCTTGTCGTCCATCACGCAGTAGGAAATGCGGAAATAGCCGCTCCTGCCGAAGCCTGTGCCGGGAACCACCAGGACGCGTTTTTCCTTGAGCTTGTCGATGAAGGCGATGTCGTCCCCGCCGGGGGCCTTGGGGAATATGTAAAACGCGCCATCGGGATAGGTAACCTCATATCCCATGCGGGTGAGCTCCTTGTACAGGAGGTCCCGCTTGCGCCGGTACCAGTCCAGGTCGATGGTCACCGATTGGAGTTGCGCCACCACCCGTTGCATGAGGGCCGGGGCGTTGACGAAGCCCAGGGTCCGGTTTGCGAAGGCGGTCGCGCCGGCAAGCCTCTCCCATCCTTTGATGCGCGGGGAGACAGCCAGAAAACCGATGCGCTCGCCGGGCAGGCCGAGATCCTTTGAGTGGCTCGTGGCCACGAGGGTGTTCTCGTAACCCTTGAACGGGCTCGTACATTTGGGAGCGTCGTAGACAAGCTTGCGGTATGGAGCGTCATCGATGACGAATATCGGCCGGTCTTGCTCCGCGGACTTCGCACGAAGGAGATCGCCGAGGCCGTCGAGTGTCTCCTGGGGGTACATGACGCCGGTCGGGTTGTTGGGGTTGGTGATGATGATGGCCCGTGTCCGGTCGGTGATCTTGGCGGCGATATCGTCGAGGTCCAGGTTGAAATCGGTCCTGGTCTCCGCGACGACCATTGTTGCGCCGTGGTTCTCTATGTAGAATTTGTACTCCACAAAATAGGGCGCGTTGACGATCACCTCCTCGCCGGGATCGATCAGAGCCTTCAGTGTCACGTTCACCGCTCCGCCGGCGCCCACGGTCATCACGATATTCTGCGGGGTGAAGGGAATATCGTGATCCCTGCAGAGATCGGTGGCAACCGCCGCGCGGGTCGCCTCGAAACCGATATTTGCCATGTACTTGTGCTGTCCCGGCGTATCGTCGTCGACAATCTTCCTGAGGGCTTTCTTGAACTCGGGGGGCGGTTCGAGGTCCGGGTTTCCGATGGAGAAATCATAAACAGGCTTCCCGCTCCCGTCGTTGGCGAGCAGTGCGCCCTCCTCGAACAATTTCCGGATCCATGATCCTCCGGCTTGATAGGCTGCGATTCGTCTTGATATCGGCATGTTGACCTTCCGGTTTCCAGGGGCTTATCCTCGCGGGATCGCCCGTCAGACCATTGCTTCTCCGGTTTCTTTCTCTGGCGCTGCCAGAGCCTCGCTAACCTTCGAGGGCAGGCGCGTCAGCCGCCCGTCCAGGTTTATCGAGGCATGGCGCGTATAACCGGCGACCAGAATATCTTCCCCCATGCTTATTTTGTAATCGAATTTGACCTGCAGGCGACCCAGATCACCCACCCAGGCCCGAATAGTGAGAACGTCATCATATCTGGCGGGCTTGTGATAGGTGAGATGCGCTTCGACAACCGGGAGCTGGATCCCGATCTCCTCCACGGCGGCGTAGTTCGCACCGCGTAACCTCATGTACTTGGCCCGACTCGCTTCGAACCACCGCAAGTACGCGGCATGGTGTACAACCCCCATCTTGTCGGTATCGACGTAAAGTACCCGCACCTGAAGGCTTGTGGTGTTCGATGTGTTGTTTTCCATCTCTTGCGTCACATAGACGGCAATATCAGATGGATGCCATGCCCCGCAAGGATTCTGTTATCATGGATGAAGTGAAAAAATTTCAGGCAATAGTCGTTGTTGTTGTACTTGGCGCCGCCGGGGTTGCTGCGGGCGGCGAGCAGGCGGTGGTGAAGGTCGAGGCGGGGGATCTGGGGGAGCAATTCGTCATGTCAATGACCGCTTCCATTCATACGGTACTTGGCGAACGAGGGTACGAGTTGGCGAAGACCAACGATGCGGCGACAGCGATCCGGGCGAGGGCCTTCTCTTCGGGTAATAAAGTAGAAATCCGCATTTGCAGTGTGTACCGAGATAGCACCGAGGGAAAATGCGATGAGAGGATCACCTCCGTGGCGTCGGCCCAGTCCCAGATAAGGGCCATGACAAGGCACGTTCTCAGAAAGGCTTCCACCGAAGCCCGACCCGCGCCGGTACCTGTGGTGAAGCCGGAGCCGGTACCGGAGCCAGTACCGGAATCGGTACCGGAGCCAGTACCGGAGCCGATACCCGCGTCAGAGCCGATACCCCTCCCGGAGCCGATACCCCTCCCGGAGCCGATTCCCGCGCCGGAGCCGATCCCCCAGCCAGCGACAGGGGTATTTGCTTACAATCAACCGGTGCCGATATCCGAACACGTCGCCCCGGCACAACAAGGTGCGCCCCCAAGACCGTCGGACGAGGAGTTGATGATTCCGCCGGAGGGGATGATCATGGCGGGAACTCCGGCGGAGATCGGACGGGTTTTCAAAGTATTCGGTTTGTCCACGGCCATCCAGGGTGGTGCTCTGGCATTGACCCTTGTGGGCTGCCTGGCGACCTGGGACTGGTCCTCGGCGTGGGATGACGAGGGCGAGAGCGCAACGACCAGAGAAAACTACAACTACAAAGTCACGAGGAACGCGGGAATAATATACTACGCCGTCTCGCCGGCGCTTTCGTCCCTTCTGGGGACGTGGATTGCAAAAAAGAGCATCTACTGGGAAGTCTCCTATGCCCCGATTGTCGGCGGAGCATACATGGGCGCACTGGCCGGGTTGGGAATGCTCTTTTATGCCGATTACCGGCGGAACGGGGACGCCAACCTCTTCGGGTATTTCATCTGTCCCCTGGTCTTTCCCGCCCTCGGCGCCGCCATCGGATATGCGGTGGGCCGAAAACCATCGAAAGGCGTCCAGACGATCGGCCTCAATCGGAACGGGGAACCGGCAGTAGCGCTTTCTTCGACGGTGGAGTGGATCCTGCCGTCTCCCATCGTCATGACCTCCATGGACGGATCGGGGCGCGCCGTTGCCGGTGTGACCCTCGGAAGGTTGGATTTCTGAAATAGTTCATTTCTGCTTGTCACCGCATGATCACCTCCGCAATATAGGCGTGCATGCCCGTTGAATTTCTCACAAAGTACTGGCTCGCGGGAGCTATCGTGCTGACGGTGGTCGTGGCGTTGGTTTTTCCGGCTCCGGGGCTGGCTATGCCCGATTATTACGTGATTGATATCGGCGTGGTGTTGGTGATGTTTCTGGGCGCCCTCAAGATCACACCGGATAGTTTCAGAAAAGCCATAAACCGTGTGGATCTGCTGACGCTTTCCGGAATCTCGGTCTTCGTGGTCGCGCCGGCAGCTTCTCTGGGGCTCGCCTGGGTTTTCGGGCTGGACGAGGGAACTGACAGGCTCGCGGTGCTGGTCTGCACGGCTCAGGCGTCGACACTGGCCACCGCTATCGTGCTCACCGAGGTGGCGGGAGGAGACGTGGCCCTGGCCATGGTGATAACCGTGGTCAACAACGTCGCAACTGTTGTTCTCACACCCCTGATATTCAAAGTCGCGGCCGACGCGGAAGTGGAGGTGGATCACCTTGCAATGGCCGGCGAGATGGCGCTCAAGATCTTGACACCGGTTCTTGCGGCTCAGCTCGTCCGGCGCCGGCTGGAGGGATTCGTGTCGCGAAACAGCCGCCGGCTGTCCGTGACCTCCCAGCTGATAATACTCGTTTACGTCTACGCCGGTATGGCCGCGGCCTCACAGCGACTGGAGGGCGCCGGGCAGGTGCTGAGCAGGGTGGCCGTGCTGGTGATTGCCCTTCATGCGGCGATGCTGATCTTCAACGCGATAGTTTCAAGGATAGCCACGAGATCGCCGGAAATGAGAGTGGCTTTCGTCATGTGCTCGTCGCAAAAAACGCTGCCTGCGGCCATTCTCATCTGGAAGAGCTACTTCGCATCAATACCCATCGGACCGCTTGTGGCGGTTGCCTACCACATGCTGCAGCTCGTGGTGGATTCAATACTGGCGCCCGGTTTTTTACGCTTGCCCATTGTGAGAAACAGGGCCAAACACAGGAGCGCCGGTTACAAAAAGGGAGAAAGCAATGGACGAAATGACTGATACCGTCGGCATCGATCCCGAGATGGCCAGTCTGTTCGACCCGGAGACCACCGGGTTGCTCGTGATCGACATACAGGAAAAGCTGTGGCCGTTCATTCACGATAAAGAGGAGGTGTTGAGCAAGACACTCGCGGCCATCGATGTAGCCGGGCATCTCGAGTTGCCCATCCTCGTGACGGAGCAGTACGTGAAGGGCCTCGGGCCGACCATCCCGCAGGTGAAGGAGGCGCTCGATCGCTGGGGCGCCTACCGCCCGATGGAGAAGACCGCGTTCTCGTGCTTCGGCGAGCCGACGTTTGTGGAGAAATTCGAGCAATCAGCCATCGAAACCCTCGTCGTGTTGGGAATCGAGGGGCACGTCTGTGTCATGCAGACGGCGCTCGAAGCGCTGGATCGCGGGATCGACGTGTTCTATATGGCGGAGGCAATAGGTTCGAGGAGCGCGCGTCACAAAAAAGAGGCCGTTAAACGGGTGCGGGACGCGGGAGCCCTGGTCGGATCGGTGGAGATGTTCGCCTTCGAGGCCATGCGTTCGTCGACACACCCCGCCTTCAAGCAAGTCCAGAAGATCATAGTGTAGGGGCGGTTCGAGAACCGCCCGTGTCAACGAGAACCGCCCGTGTCTCAAATACGCCGGGGGATTTTGACGCCGCGCACTTTTTCCACGAGATCCATGTACGTTTCCGACGCCTCGTGTTCCTTGTCGAGAGGCGCCTTGAAGAGATCGCGTATGAGCTTCTTGGGAATGACTCCGTCAGTCAGGCCGTAGTACAATTTGTCTCCCAGAATGTACCCGAGAAAATGCGCAGCTGCGTTGAAGACAGCCGGATCGGCCAGCGCCGACACATTCCTGATCCTGGTTGATTGTTTCTTGGCGGAGAGTTGCCAGGAGATGTGTTTCAGAACAAATTGGGCAGCGAGATCCTCCGCCTCCATTGATTTTTTCTTGCGGGACAGGGCCACCATAGTTCGCAGGCGTCCGGGATGGTCGGCCTTCCGCTTGGGGTTGATCACCTTGGAGCCGAAGAACGCGCACGCCTCGTTGAGCACGATGTAGTAGAAGAGATCCCTGGGGTTGTCCGGATCCACGCCGCCGCAGACCACGTGCTTGAGGTAGTGGGCAGCCTCCTCCGCCGCGTGGTTGACAGACAGGGTTGCCAGGTAGATCAACTCCAGGGAAGGTACGCAGACGCTCTCCTCGGCCTCCGCCTGGAGGAGAATCTGGCGCTTGGCCTTCTTGCTGAGGCCCGCGTCGTCCAGGACGGTCACCAGATCCAGATCGGCGGGCATCAACACGCGCACACGCTCCGCAGCGTCCCGTGCGTCCAGCCTCAGATATCGGGCCAGATCCTTTATGAGCGAGCGGACCGTTTGGCCGAGTTGCGTGTACTCGATGAGTTCCTCGTCGAAATGAATCCAGTGAAGGTAGGAAAGCTGCTGCACCAGTGGCGGGGTGTTGTTTACGCAGTACTCCCCGGGGGCCACCTTGACGACCTCCGCTTCCTCGCGGCCCTCGCGCGCCAGCTGCCAGTAGATCTCCTCGGCGTTCTGGTAGACAATCACCCGATCCGGAGCGTCGAGACCGTTCTTGATGAAGGACAGGTCCACCCTGGCGGGCAGGTGGGAAGGCGAGACGTGCATCTGACCGACAGAGACGATGATCGTGGCGTCGGGATACT
Source organism: Deltaproteobacteria bacterium (assembly GCA_030621515.1). Classification (GTDB taxonomy): domain Bacteria; phylum Myxococcota_A; class Polyangia; order JAAYKL01; family JAAYKL01; genus JAUVAN01. The sequence continues at coordinate 45,809 of JAUXHN010000004.1, forward strand.
CCTTCGCTACATGGGCTATGCGGCCTGCAGCGATCTTGTCTCGTTGTACGAGAGAAAGCCCGGGGTCGCTATCAATGGCCACCATGGGAAAGCCGCGCTCCTGGGCAAGATCGAACAGAGGCTTGAAGTTCGGCCAGATATCGTAGGGCCAGTGCTCCCGGTATCGGATTCGTCGAAGGAACGTCTGCTCCTTGATGGCGCCGTTGAGGAACCGGTCAAGGTCGGCCTGGTGCTCGCGGTCCACGAACTCGATGGCCAGGCAGATGTTGTCCACCTGATGCATGACCGCGCGGATGAGAGTGACCAGGGTCTTCTGGGCGAGCCGCAACGTGTGGTAGTCGGCCACGTATGCGACCTGGGCGGTGGCCACGGAATCGCAAAGGGCCCCGAAACCCGACTCGTGCATATACCCCGCGACGGCGCGACGATACTCGTTTCGGTATCGTGCAAACCCGCTTGTCTGGTGGGCTTCCCGCGATTCGATCATGCTTCGCTGTCGCTTGAAGATCCGGCGCTGGAGATCGATCACCTCGGCCGTCGCCCGACGGGCCATCGCGGACAGTGTCTGCGAAGTACTTTCGTCCAACGATCACTCCTCGTCACACAATGTCAAGCCTACGGGTCACCGAACGATCTTGCAAGGGGGGGCCCCGCGCACCTTTTTTCATTTTTTTGGCAACTCTTCTTCGAAACGGCCGATTAAGGGTGAGTGCGTATACGAATCACCATTGCTGTTCTGGCTGCGTGGGGGCTCCTTGTGTTGCCCGCTCTTGACGCCCGTGGTGACGGGCCGGTGGGGAGAGTTCAGGCGCTGGCGTGTGCGCCGTCGAACGAGCTGGTCGCGGCGGTGCTGATCGCGTGGAGGGTATGGATAACCCTGGACGGCGGTGAAAGGTGGAGCACGCCGGCGAGGCTTCGAAACGGCGAAGGGATTGACCTGGAGTCACAGAAGGCTCCGAAAAACATGGTCACCGAGCCGACTATTGTGCCGCAGGGGCACAGCGGAGGTGTGTTTTCAAAGGAGCAGGAGATCGAGAACCCTATCGCGGACATGGATCGGAATGTCGTCGGGCGGGTAGTATCAGAAGAGAACATCTCCCTGGCGGTGAGCGATTCGGGATCCTGGGCGGTGGCAATGGGTAATGATTTAGTGACCGGGAGCAAGTCGTCCGGGTCGGGGCGGTCCAGGAAGATCGAGGAGGTCATGGGCGCGGCGTTCGACGGCGCCGGGGACCTGTGGGTCGTGGCCCGGGACAAACTACTGAGAATCAGAGGCGGAACCACACGGGTGTATCGCACCATCGCGGGTGCTCGGATACCGGTGCGCGGAGTACACCCGGGCCAGATCGTTGTGCCGGGCAAAGAAGGACTCTGGGTCATCGAGACCGGTGGCGAAGAACCCTCGATGGAGCTGATAGCCATGGGGTCGGTGGACGCCGTCAGCGCCCTTGCTGGAGAGGACGGGTGGTACACGGCGGCGCGGGGCAGGATCTGGCGAGTCCGGGCGGATGGGAAGGTCATGGCCCGCGGAACGGTTCCCGGAAGGGTGGACCGGTTGCTGGTGGACCGTGAGCACGTGATGCATACCACCGGCGCGAACGGCGCCTGGAGGAAGAACGGCCTGCCCGTGTCGGCTCTCGCCGTGGCGGTGGATAACGAAGGGAGAGTATGGCTGGGCACGGCGACCGGGCCGGTGCCCCCGGGGACGACGCCGGTCATGGTGCGAGAAGTAAAAACACATGCGATCATCTACCCCCACCTGGCCGGTGTACGCGTGGAGCTTACGAGATCTCCGGGGCCGCCGCCGTGCAGGCGGTTCGCGTTCAACCCCTTGCCCGCGGCGCGCCTGATCGCTCGAATGGGGCGCAGCGACGGTCGCGGGGTCGCCCTGCCTGAAAATACGAACGAAGAGAAGATCAGGACATGGGCATATATGGGCGTGCGCCTGACCTGGGAGTTCGAGCCCCTCTATTTCGCCTCCTGCGTTACGAGGGTGCAACGCTGGCACGAGACCGTTGACGCCGGCGTGAGCCGTCTCGCCGAGCTATGGACCGCCTGGAGGAGGGTCGCGGCGGCGATGCCCGACGAAAACGATCCAGAGGGGAACGTGGCCGCAGCAATGGAAAAGGAACGGCTCGCCGAGCTGATTCGAATCGCGAGCGGGATTTATCCGAAAGAGGAGAGATGAAAAAAGCGCTATTGATTTTCACCGCTGTGGTCTTGATGTCGTTGTCGGCCCGGGCGCAGATCCCGTTGCCGAAGGCGGGGGGAGCCGTGGGAATGACCATCAAGGAGGCGATTGCCTCCCTGGCGGGCGAACCGAAGTTGGAGCGGTTGAAGCACGCGGCGCTCAAGCTCGCCGACGCGGACGTGGAAGGCGCGCGGGGATGGATGCGCGCAACGAACTGGGCGGCGGTCCTGCCGGTGGTGAAGTTCACGGCCGAGCACGACATGGAGCGGGACGAGTCCCTCGACAGGTACCAGGACGAGCCCGACCGGTGGGGGGCGGACACGGACCGGGATCTGGGTTTACAGGTATCCGCCCAGTGGAATCTGGGAGAGATCGTGTTCAATCCGGACGAGGTGAGGGTCTATAGCGCCCTGGCGAATCGGGCCGCGAGGCGGGAGGCGCTCCTGTCCGTCCTGGTCAGTTATTACTTCGAGCGAAGAAAGCTCCAGCTCACAGAGTTGATATCACCCGCTTCGAATCCCATGGCGGCGCTGGACAAGAGAATGCGCATCGAGGAACTCACATCCCTGATCGACGCCTTGACAGGAGGACTCCTCTCCCGCTATCTGAAACCGTAGCGTTCATGCACGATTTCAGGTGGTAAGGATAAATGAAAACCGATAATCGCAGGGCAACAAGATACGATGTGGAAGTGTCGGCGGAGGTCTACACCTCCGAGGCAGTACTTCCGGCCGCGACGCGCAATCTGAGTGAGACCGGGGTGTGTTTCGACATTTCACAGGAACTCGCCGAGGATTCCATGGTCGGAGTGTCGCTCTTTCTCACCTCGGACGGGATAGAGGATCCCGACGCGGAGCCGCTCAACATCAAGGCCAAGGTCGCCTGGTGTTCAGAGCGGGAGGACACGGGTTACTCCGCGGGGATGAGATTCAACAATCTCGACGAGAAGGCCGAGACCACCCTCAAGGGTTTCCTCTCGCAGCTCAGCTGACCCCGGGGATCGGACACGTGAAGGGCATGGACCCTGATTGATCTTCGAGCACCCCATCCCGGCTGTAATTTGTTCTTGCTTTTCCCATTTTATAATAAACGTATTAACGTGGTTGATTCAGAAACAAGCAAAGTGAAAGGAAATGCATATCCATGATCAACGTCAAAGAAATTCTCAAAAGAAAAGGTAAAGAAGTATGGTCAATCGTGTCGGATGCCATGGCATATAAAGCCCTGGAAATAATGGCGGAGAAAGATGTCGGCGCATTGATGGTCATCGATGATGGAAAACTTGTGGGTATCTTTTCAGAACGGGACTACGCCCGGAAGGTGGTCCTGAAAGGAAAGGAATCTCATCAAATTTCCGTCAGCGAAATCATGTGCAAGGACGTTGTCTGCGTGGATCTTACTTCAACCGTGGAGGAATGCATGCAGCTGATGACCGAGAAACACATCCGCCATCTGCCGGTCAAGCATGACGATCAGGTAATCGGCATCGTGACCATTGGGGATATTGTCAAACAGATTATCGCTGCGCAGAAAGACACCATAGGGCATCTGGAAAGCTACATAACCGGTGGTTTCGGAGGATAGGCGCTTCTCTTACGGGGGAGATCATGAACAACACAGCGGAAAGTGACCAGCCTCTGGTCTTCTCCTATCTTGAGCTCAGAAAAGCCATCGGGGTTCTGGGAATCGGGTTGCCCTTTGTTCTGTCGATAGGAGCGGCGATAATATTTCGGACCGGTATTCAGAGCTCCATAAGCGCCTACTACCACACAGGTATGGGAGATGTGTTCGTGGGGATTCTCTGCGTGATTGGTTTTTTCCTGTTCTCGTATCGAGGCTACAGACACGAACGTTGCGATAATATTGCAGGTAATCTGGCTTGTGTATTTGCGGTCGGTGTAGCGTTATTTCCCGTCGCGCCTGATGAAGGGGCCACTAGCTGTGCCGGTATTGTTGGGTGGGTCCACATAGCCTTCGCCATGCTATTCTTCTCTACGCTCACTTATTTCTCACTTTTTCTGTTCACGAAAACAGACCCGCAAAAAGAGCCCAAACCGAGAAAACTGCTGAGGAACAAAATCTACAAGGCGTGCGGCTACACGATGGGATCGTGCATCGTGCTGATCGCCGTTTATTTTTTTCTACAGGACACGTTGGCCTCGCATCTCAAAGCGTACAACCCTATTTTTTGGCTGGAAGCGCTGGCAATTCTGGCTTTTGGTATCTCGTGGTTCACAAAGGGCGAGGCAATACTGGGGGATTGAGATAATTCCATTTTCTCCCGCCACAATTAACGATAGAATGTCTTTTGGGCGCAAAGAGCCCCCAAAGAGTCCTTACCAGAGCACCTAGCGAGGCCTAAAAACATGCGTAGAGCCATATTTGTACAAGTGCTGGCGGCGGTATTTCTTGTGAGCGGATCTTTAGTTGCTCAGGATAATGCCGACGGAGATAACGAAAAGGCGAAGGCTGCGGCCGCCTACAGCGAGGGGAAGACGGCTTTCGAGGCCGGGAAGTTCAAGGCCGCCCTTAAAAAGTTCACCGAGGCCTACAATCTCAGCGGGAAGGTGGATCTCCTGTGCAACCTGGCTGTTTGCTCCGAGAAGCTGGAGAAACCGGAAAAGGCCCGAGCATATTACGATCTTTACCTGGAGGAGAACCCGGAGGTGAAGGACGCGCCGGCGGCCTGCGCGAAGCTCGTCCAGCGCAATGATCTGGAGGATCAGGCACCAGTGACGCCGGAGACCCCAACCGAAACCGAGTCCGAGAATGAAACCGAGACAGTGGAGGAGTGGCCGCCCGTGGAGCGCGAGACACAATTCGAAATGGAATCGGTCGCCAACAAGGAGAAGGACGACGAGAAACCCATCGGGCCGGGCCTGATGATCGGTGTCGGTGGCCTGGTGTTGGTTTCCGGGGGATTGACGGCCATTGCGGCGTACAAGAAACACCGGGATCTGGAGATCGCCTGTTCCCCCGATTGCACTGACGGCCAGGTGAGTTCCGCCAGGAAGGTGGCCGTCACGGCGGACATTCTACTCGGTGTGGGCCTTGTGACTGCGGCGGCAGGCGTACTCTGGTTGTTGCTGAGTTCTGACAAGGAAAAAGACGGAGCCGATGCCGCGGCGAGTCGTGTAAGAGCAGTGCCCATCGCGGGTCGTGAAGGCGGCGGAATGATGCTGGAAGGGAGTTTCTGATGATGAATACCGTGCAAAAGAGGCTCCTCCTGATTCTCGGATGCGTCCTCCTTGGAAACTGTTCTCTTGCTCTGGATTTCGACGAGCTCAATAAGGGCTCCCCGGATACAGACACCGGCCCCGAGTGCGAGACAGACGTTGACTGCGATGACGGGATCGACTGCACCGAGGACTCCTGCCTGGAGGACGGAACCTGTCGGCACATTCCCGACAACAGCCTGTGCGAGTATCTGGAGATGTGCGATCTCGACGATGGGTGCGTGCTCACCGGAGACGAGTGCAAGGACCACACGGATTGCGACGACGGCGTCGACTGTACCGTGGACACCTGCATCATGATGACGGTCAAAGAGTGCAACCACCAGCCCGATCACGACTTCTGCTCCACCGGCGATCTGTGCATGGAAAACGAGAACTGCCACATCACCGCCGGGTGTCTCGACGGAACGCCGGTGGTGTGCGAACAGTCCGGCGCGCCGTGCATGATCACCGAGTGTGAGCCCTCGTCCGGCGACTGTGTTGATGTCTTGATGAGCGATGCCGACGACGACGGCGATACATATCTGGACATCCTGTGCGGCGGGGACGACTGCAACGACAGCGTCTTCGAGATCAACCCGGCCGCCTCTGAGATCTGCGGCTACACCGATGACAACTGTGACGGATATGTCGACCTTGAGATCCTCGCCGACAGCGTAGTGGTGGCGTCGGGACCGTCTCTGAACGCGCCTTCCCTCGCGTTCGACGGAACCAGTTATGCTGTTGCATGGCAGCAAAACGATGTGGCGTCGCAAGAGGTGAAGATACGCTTCATTGAACCGGACGGGACCATGATCAGTACGGCGCACGACTTCACGGCGCTGGGCGGTTCGGGCGCGGAGGGGTTCGAGCCGGATGTGACGGCGGCGAGCGACCGGTTCTACGTCATATGGATATCGCAGGTTCCCTTGTCGGATCCGGAGGCGCGGGTGCTGGATCTCACCGTCGATACCTCTTCGGGAGTGGTAACGGAGGGGCCGCTGGTGACCCTGGAGACCGGCGCCGCAACCGAGCTTACGAGCCCGGTGATCAAGTGGGATGATCCGACTTCAGGGTCAGGTTGGCTCGCGGGCTGGTGCGCCGGGTTCTCCGGCGGGACGGGTACGGTGGAGATCCAGACTGAGGACATGCACTCGGCCCCGGATACCTCGTTCGTTGTGAGCACAGATACCGGCTCCGCAGACGCCGTCTCCATCGAGGTATTGGGGACAAATGATTACATAGTGGCGTTTTCCAGGGAGGACATCGGCTCGGGTGACGACCTGGAGATCTTCGAGTCCCGCATCGAGCTGTCCGGAGGCATGTGGTCCAACGTGACCGGGTACCCGACAACAAGGTCCGTGGCGGCGCCTGTGCTGGTCGACCACTCGTACGAGCCGGCGGTGTCTCTGAACGGTTCAGGGGGATGGGCCATCGCCTACACCGATACGCTGGAGACAGGACTGTCCACCAACAGGAACGTCCTCGCCTGGGACGGAGCCGCCAACATCACGCTGGCGTCGACCGCTTCGGACTGGCAGTACGAACCGTCGCTGGCGTGGAACGGAGTCCGGTTCGGCATTGTCCATACTGCTACTCTGGGGCTGTCCGCCAAGACCCTGGAGTTCATCCTGTTCGATTCTTCCCTGCAGAGTCTCGCGGCGCCCTACGTGGGCACCCGACTGGAGCAGGTCGCCGCCGGCGAGGATATCCGTCAGGGGCGACTGATATCCGACGGCTCGGGCGGATTTGCCGCCGTGTGGATAATGAACGACGGAACCGTGGACAACGTAATCTTCTCGACCTTCTCGGGATGCACACCGTAGACGACGCGATGTCCTACCCGCGCGATACTCGATTCACACGAGGGTTGTCCGCTCTGTTTCAAATTGCGATCAAGGGTCGTTCGTTTGGATATGACAGGGGAATTCTACCCGTGCGCCGGGTCGAGGACATAACGGTGATCTCCGTGGGGAACATCCGGGCGGGCGGTTCGGGGAAAACACCGCTCGCTGCCTACCTGGCCTGCTATTTTCGAGATCGCGGCAAGAGAACGGCGATAATATCGAGGGGTTATCTCGGCGCCATGGAAGGGCGCGGCGGTCTGGTTTCCAATGGTGACGGGCCGATGGTGACAGCCCGGGAAGCCGGAGACGAAGCATTTGCGACCGCTGCCGGGGTGAAAGATGTCATCGTGCGGGTGGGCGCCGATCGGGTGGAGCAGGCGCGGGCGGCAAGACGCGACGGTGCGAAAATAGTGATTCTCGACGATGGTTTTCAACACCGAAGGCTCCACCGGGATCTGGATAT
>JAUXHN010000194.1 GCA_030621515.1 Deltaproteobacteria bacterium
TGGACGATGCCGATAAGAAATTGGCCCCGTGCACTGAATCAATTCTCGGTGTACTTTGAAGGGAGGCTGCCCGTTTGATAAACCGGGAAGTCAGTTACACAGATTTCGCTACAGGCCCCGTCCGCTTTATCGATGGCACCGTTCCAGGGGTTCAGGCCTTTGAAATCCGTCCCCAAGTGCTCCTGTTCAGAAGGTCGCGCCGAGGCCCAGGCTCGCGCCGTTTTGAGTTACCAACAATAAAGGCGCAACTGACAGGCTCGGCCGGCGGGAAGCGACGACGCTCGCCCCATGCTTTCTGTCCCATTCATCTCGCGCATATGCGTTGTCTACATGGCCGCTGATCGCCATAATGAGACCTATCAACGAAACCAGGGAACATCCAAGAGTGCCCATAAGATACCCAAGCCGCTCGTCCTCGCGGTAGAGCCCAAAAAAGACTCCACCTCCGATATCGAACAATCCGAACATCACCCACCCAGCTGCAACTTTAGTGGCGCCCGGTTTCGGTGGGGCCCCAAGATAGACGAATTTGGCACCCTCTTCCGGCTTGTGCGTCTTGATGTTACTTTCTGCATCCGCAATCCGTTCCAGTGCTGCAATCAGCTTGTCGACCAATTCGTTGACCTCCCCGATCAGCTCGGTCGCTGACCCGTCACAGCCTCCGCTGGCGCTCTCGACTACTCGCCCCGAGTCGGTTTCGACCAGCTCCAACGTCACCGCGATACCGTCTCCGAATCGCTGTGTTTCGGTGGTGACGGCGTAGCTCATTCCGGCTTCGGTTGATTTCCGCAGCATGCAGGCTCGATCGCAGCTGTCCGAATAGCGATAGATGGAGCCGGCGTCACCGGTCCTGATCTCCACTTTCACGATATTGTAGCTCTCGCCCAACCGCGCCTCGAAAGTCTTGAAGACCTGCGTGGTCAAGAACTCGGCTTGTTCCACGGAAATGAACTCTGAGACCTCAAACGGAAAGAGCGCGATCTGCTCCAGATAGGGTACATCTTCTTCGGTTGGTTCAACTTCAGACGGTGGGGAATCGTCTGCTGCAGCGTCCAGGCAACTGATGACAATCGTTGCCGCCAGAGCAGCAGCCATCAGTCGTGTCAAGCCTTCCTCTTTATCGCGCCACGGTTTCATGAGGGCATCATATCGTATGATGAGGTAGGAAACAGGAAAAATGCGCCTGTCACCAATCACAGGGCTAACATCGCGAAATAAAAGAAAAAAAAGAAAGTGACTGGCACCGTTTCAGGTTTATCTACAACAAGATTTCGGGCAGGAGTTCGGCCAGGTAGATCGGCACGTTCTGTAATGTGTAATCGAGCTGCCCACCATCTATCCTCACTGAAAGGTCCTCGCTGGATAGATTTGCGACGGTAAGGCGAAATCCCGTTTTCACCTGACTCCTGTGCATGAATTGATGAAGCGAACGCAACCTCCCTGCAGCTCCGGACTTTACTTCGACGGGCACCGGGCTTCCCCGGCCTTCGAGAAGAAAATCCACCTCGGCGTTGCCCCTCGCGGATTCACTCACCCAGAAATGCAGCGTCCGCGCTCGGCCGTATGCAGAAAGCAACTGTTGTCCGACAAACATCTCCGCAAGATCGCCCTCCAGCGAATTTGTTGAGTTCTCTTTTTTCGTGGACCCCAATCCGTATCCCCTCAGGCATTGCGCCAGACCAATATCCAGCGGAAGCAGTTTGGGAGCTGATTTGGGCCGGACTTTGAGCGGCAATGCCAGCGAGCTTGTCGGCCAGACGCGGTTCAACAGAAGGGCGCCTTCCATCTTTGTGATGGCCGATTTCATCACCTGCGATTTGAATCCCGGAGCAAAATTCTCGTACCTGAATCTGGCGCCAAAATGGTGGCCCATGTTTTCGAATGCTGCTTCCAGGTAGTTCGCGGTCCCATTTCCCCGATATTTCTGAATGTCTTCCGCCATGGCCTGTAGCAGATCCGACTGAGCCTCACGGCACGGCCCGTAGCTGTGATCACGGGTCCATGCGCACACCGACTCGGGCATGCCGCCGACAACGAAGTAATGCTGCAGCGCCTCCAGGGCCTGAATGTGAAGCGCTTCCGGGATCGGAGACATCTCACTCGTGTATGAAGCGAGGGAATCGGCCAGTACATTCGACTCGTCGGCGTTCAGGAACTCGAAGAATGAAAACGGACGAAGGGTTCTAAAAACGACCCTCCCTACCGGAAAAGACAGCCCCCTGTCCCTCAGCCGCACATCCATGAGCGATCCTGCAGCGACAACAGCGAGATCTCTGTGATCTTCGTAGAGAAACCTCAACCAGCCGATGGCGCTGCTCGACTCCTGGATCTCGTCGAGAAACAGCAGGGTTCGTTGTGGAAAACGGATGATGTTCTCACGCGCTTTCAGGGCGAGGAGCAGCTCCTCCGCAGATTCACACGAGCTCACAAGCGCGCGATCCTTCATGCGCTCAAAGTTCAATTCCAGAAATAGATCGAAGGATTTTCCAAGCTCCCGCACTGTGGCGGATTTTCCGGTTTGTCTCGCTCCTCGTAAAATTAGAGGTTTTCGGTTCGACGAAGTCGACCAATCCTTCAAAAACGCATCCATTTTGCGTGGATAGTACATGTTGCCTTCTGTCCTTACATGGGCGCGAATATATAAATACCATGGTTTTTAGCGTTTTGCAAAGCATAAATACCATGGTTTTTATGTATTTTTGTACAAAATGCAGCGCCAGCGAAGCCAAATACTGCTTCGCCTCCCTTTCATTTAGTGAACTTCTGAATGGTCCGTCCCCAAAGTTCTCGCCCCCCAAGTGCAACCAATCACCGGGCTAACATCGCGAAATAAAAAATAAAAAGAAAGTGACTGGCACCGTTTCAGGTACCGTTCCAGGGGCTTTTCATCAACTTGAGTATACGCCGATGGCCGAAATCGCGTCGCGCAACTCTTCGAAGCGGAAAGGCTTGAAGAGGCAGGCATCGGCGCCGGCTGACTGGCATTTGTGGCGATAATGCTCCGTGCCGTGGCCGGTCATCGCAAGTATCGGAACCGGCCTTCGTCCCTCCGCCTGCTCGCGTTCGCGAATGCGGCGAATCGCCTCCAACCCGTCCATTTCTGGCATCTGAATGTCCATCAAGATCACGTCTGGCCGCTCGGAGATCCACGTTTCGATGGCCTGCAGACCATCTCGCGCCACCCACACGTGCTCGCAGAACTCCTCCAACATGAGCGTGGCTACCTCGAGATTCACCGCGTCGTCGTCCACCAGGAGCACGCGGGTCCCCGCGGACGCGGCCGAGTCACCCTCGCGCGACGGGATCTGCTCCGGAGGATCGGCTTTCGGAGGATCGAAGGGGACGACGACATTGAAAGTGCTGCCCTGGCCGACAGTACTCTCAATCTCGATGCGACCTTGCATGGCAACGACGATCTCCCGGGCGATGAACAGCCCCAGCCCGGAGCCCTCGTTGGCTCGACTCAACGAACCGTCCAGCTGGATGAACTGATCGAAGATCCGTTCCCTGTCCGCATCCGCGATACCGATGCCGGTATCGGCCACCGAAAAGCGACAGGCCAGTTTACCACCCTCCATTTCCACCGGGCTCACCGATATCTTGATGCCCCCCCGCTCGGTGTACTTGATGGCATTGGAGCCCAGGTTCATCAGCACCTGCTGCAATCTGTTGCCGTCGCCACGCACCCAACTCGGAACCGCCGGATCCACTGCGATGGCCAGATCGAGATCTCGCTCTTCACAACGGAAACGCAGCACGCTGGCTACCCGCTCGACCATCTTTGCGGGATCGAAATCCCGGGTCTTCAGAGTGAAACGATGGCGCTCCATACTTGCCAGATCCAGCAGATCGTCTATCAGCGCAAGCAGGGCCTCTGCGCTGTGCTGCGAAGTGTCGAGCGCCGCTCGCACCGACGACGGCAGATCTCCGCGCAGGGCGCTGCGTGTCATACCCATGATGGCGTGGAGCGGTGTGCGCAACTCGTGACTGACGTTCGCGAGGAACTGGGAACGCGCCGCCTCGGCCTCCTCCCGTCGACGAAGCGAGTATACGCGGGCAGCCTCGTAGCAGGCCACCAGGACCCACACGATCACGATGCCTACCAGCCACGTGAGAAAGGCATCGGCGCTCCGGCTCTCCGGGGGCACGTGATCGGGAAAGGAAAAACCACTCAGACCCGCCAACTCGAAAGCCACCGCCGCGAGGACTGCCAGCGCCGCCCAACCCATACCGCCCCACCCGAGCAGAAAGATTGACGAGACAACGATGACGATGAATGGACAGATGTTGGTCATCCGCAGTCCACCAGTCAAATACGTCGCGACAATCGTGAACGCTATGCCAATGAATAACGTACCGTGGGCCACCGGACGAATGGCCCCCTTGAACCTCAGCACTACCAGGAGCGCAAAGATTGCGACCGCGAAAACAATGAAAAGTCCGGCCAGGCCAAAGGCGCCGCTTTGCCAGTGACTATACGAGTAGGTCAGTGTCAGGAAGCTCGTCAGGATGGCGTGCAGCACGAGAATCTGGGTGCGAAAGAGCACATCCAGGTCGCTCGTGTCGTAGCCGGCGCGGCGGATGGCCGCCAGAAATGGGCGGCTCACCGCTCCCAGAATCGATGGCCAGCGCCCGGTTGATCCTCGTGCATTTTTCGCCAAGAAAACGCTCCGCTCTTGTTTGCTCCTCAGGCAGGCACTATATCGCAAGATGAAGTTGGAGACAGCCGAATTTTTTTTACTGTTGTTGGTGAGAAAATGAGCCGTTTCCACAACTTGAATCATCAATATGTTTATTGGAGGTGGTTATGAAACACTGCGGCGGACTACTCGTTTGGATTTTATTTCTGGTGTTGGCTGGTTACTTGGGCGTCGCCTGCGACAACGGCGGAGGGGACTCCCCGAATTTCGGATCGGACTCGGATTCCGACTCTGACTCCGACTCGGATGGGGATACCGATTCGGACACAGATTCGGATGGGGATACCGACGCGGACGGAGACACGGACACCGACAGCGATCTGGACCCGGGCGAGCCCAGCTTCGGCTCGGATGCGACGATCACCGACGTGCACGACATGGCCGACATCATCAACCAGTGGCGGCAGGACTATTCAACACACGATCGCTACTGGGGCGTTCCCATGGGCACTGGAGAGTTCCACACCGACTACACCTGGCCTCTGGTGATGACCTGGAACGATACCGCCGCCGCGATCGCCCAGGTTGAAGCGGACGCAGTCGCCGGTGGGGCCGCACCCAATGGGGTCGACGTGGTGGGCGCGGGATACTTCTGGGTGGATGGGGTCAACGAGTCACCCTACATGGTGACCACGGACGAGCACCACATGAGCACAAACAATACCTTCGGACGGATGTCGATCGACTACCACGACTTCGGTGGCCACGGACCGGTGCTGACCGAGATCGGCCTCGGCGCGTCGGACGGCGGAGACGGCAGCACAGTGTGGGTGCTCGTGTTCATGGAGTAGTAGCCACTCGGAAAATGTTTCCGACCTACAACCCTGCTCTTCTGACGGCTTCGTCCTCCATTGATGGAAGATACATGGTGTAGTTGCCGTACTTGTCGACGAGCACCCGGTACTCGGAGGTGACGAGGGTGGTGGTGTTCACCTGCTCGATGATGGCCGGCCCCTCGATGCAGTTGCCGAACTCGAGCGCCAGCCCGTCGTACACCGGAACCTCCGCAAACCCCTTCTCCTGTGGAAGATAGACACGCCTCTTGTGCTTGAATGCCTTCTGAGGATCCTTGCCCGTAAACTCCATGGGCAGAAATCTGGGTTTGTCTGTGACTCCCACGGTCACGAGGCGCATGTTTATCAACTCGACGGGAGTCCCCTCCTCTTCGAGTGAGTAGCCGAACAGCTTGTTGTGTATCGGGTGAAATTTCTCGGCCATGGCCTTGAAGTCGCAGGCCTTCACCGCGCCCATCGGCATCTCGACCTCCACCTCGTGGTACTGGTTGACGTAACGGAGATCGAGGGAGTAGACGAACCTCGCAGTTCTGGAGTCGAAACCCTCGGACTTGAGCATCTCCACCCCGGCCTTGCGCATGTCGTTGAACAGCTTCTGGAACCGTTCCACGTCGGCCTCTTCCAGCCGGGTTGCGTAGGTCTTGACGAAGCTGTGCTTGATATCGCTCATGAGCATGCCGGCCGCGCAGAAGATGGAAGATTCCCGGGGAACCATGAGCAGCGGGATCTCCAGTTCAAGGGCTATCCGGCAGGCGTGATTCGGCCCGGCGCCGCCGGCCACCACCAGGGGGAAGTCGCGTGGGTCCTGTCCCTGTTTGACAGCGACCTCCCGCACAGCCGCCGCCATGTTGGTGTTGATGAGGTTGTACATCCCCGCCGCCGCCTCGTGCAGGTCCAGCCCCAGAGGCCCCGCGATCTTTTCCTCGATGGCGCGTTCCGCTTTTTCCAGATCCAGCGCGATCTTGCCGCCGGCGAAATAGTCCTTGTCGAGATATCCCAGAACCAGATCCGCGTCGGTGCAAGTCGGTTCCGTTCCTCCAAGCCCGTAGCACACGGGACCGGGTTTGGACCCGGCGCTCTGCGGCCCCATCCGAAGCAGGCCGCCCTCGTCGATCCAGCCGACGGAGCCCCCTCCCGCGCCGATGGTAACCACATTGAGCATCGGCAACGCGATGCGCAATCTGTTGATCTCACCCGACGTCGTCACCATGGGGGTCCTGTCCTTGACCAGGGCCGTGTCGAACGAGGTGCCGCCCATGTCCATGGTGATGCAGTCGTCATAGCCCTGCTCGCCCGTGTACCACACGCCGGCCACGGGCCCTCCGGCGGGACCGGACAGGAGGGTCAACGCGGCGGCGTCGCCTGCCACCTTCGGCGAAACGACTCCCCCGTTGGAGGCCATTATCAGGAGAACCCCCTTGAACTTCAGCTCGTCCAGCTTCTCGAGCAAGGCGTCCAGGTAGCGTCTGAGGATGGGCCCCACGTAGGAGTTGAGAACCGTGGTGCTTATCCGGTCGTAATACCTGATCGACGGCAGGAAAACACACGACGTGGTGAGATACGTATCCGGCAATTTCTCGCGGACAATTTCGCGTGCCGCGAGCTCGTGCTGACCGTTCTCGAAGGAGTTCATGAAGCAGATTGCCACCGCCTCCACTCCCTCCTTTTTGAACAGCGCGCAGGCGTCTTCCACATCGGAAACCTGCATGGGCGTGATGATGTCGCCCTTGTAGTCCAGGCGCTCGTCGACGGGGCATCGCAGATAGCGCTCCACCAGGGGGCGCACGTTCTCGTACCGGTTATTGTACTGCTCCTCGCGAATCCCGCGCCGCATCTCCAGCGCGTCCCGCACGCCCTTTGTGGTGATGAGCCCGGTCTTCGCCCCGGTTCTGGTCAGCACCGCGTTGGTTGTAACCGTGGTGCCGTGCACGATGACCTCGACTTCGTCCAGGAAATCCCCCGTCGCCATCTTGCGATCCAGGGCCATCTCCTCGATTCCCCGAAGGGTGGCTATCGAGGGATCGTCCGGTGTGGACAGCACCTTGTACACCTGGCTCGTGCCGTCGTCGTGGGTGAGCAGAAAATCGGTAAAGGTTCCGCCGACATCTATCCCGATTCGCATATTCGCCTCCGCCCGTTAATGCTGGCCCCCATCATCTTCCCCTTCCCCTCGCAGGGGAAGGCCGGGATGGGGTCAGATTACTTTTTTTTCCGCCAGAGTCTTGATCTCATCGTCGGTGCATCCGGCCAGTTCCCGCAGGATCTCTTTCGTGTGCTGTCCCAGCAACGGCGCCGGAGCCAACGGCTGTCCGTCGACATCGGGCTGGTTGACCGGGTTTCCGATCATCTTGATGGTCCCGCTCACCGGATGAGGCACGTTTACCACCATGTTTCGATCCAGCACCTGCGGATGCTCGAAGACCTGATCCACCGACAGCACGGGCGCCGCCGGGACACCCTCGGCGTTCAGCAGGGTCATCCACTCGTCGGTGGTCTTCGTCGCAAATTCCCGCTCCAGCAGCCCGTCCACCTCACTCCGCCGCTCAAGTCGCTTGGCGGTGGAAGTATATCGGTCGTCGGATCCCAGCTCGGGTTGACCGATCACGTTGCACAGAAGCTGCCAGAATTTCTCCACGAACACCGCGATGGTGACGAAGCCGTCTTTCGTGCGATAGGCCCGGTACGGGACGACACTCATGTGTCCGCTGCCCGCCGGCTCCGGAAGCTGTCCGCCGATCCAGTAATACTCGGACACGTAGGTGTGCATGGAGATGAGACAGTCGAGCAGCGAGAGATCGATCTTGCGCCCCACCCCGGTCTTGTGCGCCGCAAGCAGCGCCGCGCAAATGGAGTAGCACGC
This sequence comes from Deltaproteobacteria bacterium, assembly GCA_030621515.1. Classification (GTDB taxonomy): domain Bacteria; phylum Myxococcota_A; class Polyangia; order JAAYKL01; family JAAYKL01; genus JAUVAN01. The sequence goes on from JAUXHN010000194.1 coordinate 8,355, forward strand.
GAACATGGAACCGGCCAGGTCGCCCATGGGCGCGCCCATCCTGACGGGCACACGCCCCGGCTCTCCCGTGTAGCTCATCATCCCGGACAGCGCCTGGATGACCAGGTCGAATCCCGGCCCGTCCTTGAGCGGGCCCGTGTGACCGTACGTGGAGTTGGAGCAACAGACGATCTTGGGGTTGATCTTCGCCAAAGTGTCATGATCCACCTTGAGCTTCTCGAGCACGCCCACCCGGAAATTGTCGAAGACCACGTCGGCCTTCTCGACCATCCGGTAGAAGATCTCCCTTCCCTCGTCGGTGCGAAGATCGAGGGTGACGCTCTTCTTGTTGCGGCTTATTGAAAGGAAGTACGCGCTCTCGCCGTTGTCGAAGTGGGGGGGCATTTTTCGCAGGGGATCTCCTGCCCCGGGGGGCTCGATCTTGATCACCTCCGCGCCTAGATCTCCGAACAGCATTGTGGCGTACCCGCCCGT
>JAUXHN010000016.1 GCA_030621515.1 Deltaproteobacteria bacterium
TGGACGATGCCGATAAGAAATTGGCCCCGTGCACTGAATCAATTCTCGGTGTACTTTGAAGGGAGGCTGCCCGTTTGATAAACCGGGAAGTCAGTTACACAGATTTCGCTACAGGCCCCAACGACGGCCAGTCTGCCTCTTGGTTTCAATGAAACTACAGGTCGAGCATTTTCTTTCATGTAGCCCCCATTTCTTCGGTGCCCGTTCGAAGGTTCACCATCTTTGCCCCCTTTTCCATTTTGATAGTATATCGCCAATGGCGTCCGAGTGGGGGGTTTATTTGTCTGCCACAGTGCCACCCTTCGGCATGTGTCATCCGTTCTCTTCCCACCAATCCGGCCGATACCTCGGATTGACGAGCTCCCAGCGCACGTCGGGAGATTCCTTCAGCAGAAAAACCCATACGCCCTTGTGCCGTATCCGCCGATAGCGCTTCCTGAAATACTTGGACATGTTGTGCCTGCCCCAGCGGAACACCTGCACGTAGGTGGGCTTCAACTTGATCATGGAGTATCGCAGGTCGTACTTGTCGTGCCCCGGGAGGGTCTTCATGCCGAACATCCTGAGCTTTCCCGAATGATCCGGTTGGAGACTGGCAATGTACCGGTCGTTCTTGCCGAGAAAGTCGATGGCCGGCAGGCCGGAGTAGTACGGGATGCTTCCGGCCCAGGTCACGCCGACGGTGGCGTTGGGATGTAGCAACGACTCGAGCGCCAGCCCGGTGTCGGTGTTGATCTTGCTGTACTTGAGGTACAGGGGCGGCTTGTCGAAGGTTATGTTTTCAACGAAACGATCGTTCGCCTCGAAGTAGGCGTACGACCACACGCAAAGAGCTGCCGCCGCAACTATTGCCCCCGCCGGCTGGAACCGCCATCCTCGCGCTACCCCGAGCACCCTGTCGAGCCATCCGCGGATCGCGAACATCTTCACAACGCCGATGACAACGAGCACCATGAGGTAAGGAACCATGGTGGACATCAGCCTCCAGCAGGTCCACGCGCCGCCCCCCACGTAAACCTGGTATCCCACCGACGAAAGAAACAGTCCCAGGAGGAGGGCCGCGTGCCGATTGCGAACCAGCGCCACGGCGCCGATGCCCAACGCCAACGGCAGCGCCATGACCTCGAGGAACGGCTTGACGAAAATGATCCCGTTGTCGACCCGAAACCCGAGGGTGGACCCGGTGAGCCTGAGCGTGAAGGTATTGGGAACCATCCTCCCGTAGTACGCCAGGCGAAAAACAGTCACTGCCCCGACGATAGCGGCTAGCAGCAACGCCTCGGACGCGATCAGCTTGATCCCGCCCTTCTTCCTGACAACCCCTGTGAGCCTGTGGAGCATTATCAACACCGCGAATATCGCCGTGTCCGGGCGGGTCATGAACGCCAGACCGAGCAAGACGGGAAGCGCCGGATGAAACCTCACCTCCCCGCTCATGGCTATTGCCCGCCACACTGCGGCGAAGACAAGCACACACAAAAGACCGTTCTCCATACCCATGAGGGTCCAGTAGTCCAGCGGGTAGTAGAGAAGCGCGCTGGAGAAGAAGAGAACGGAGAGCACGGGTCCGCCCTTCACCCCACTCTTGTCGAGCACAGCTTCACCGGTTCGCATGGTGACGTATCCCGCCGCCAACAGGAAGGCCACCCCGGAAATCTGGACGGCGAGGACGGCCAGATGCTTGTCGAGAGCAAGGGTCCACACGGACATGTAGAGCGTCATCAGGAGATTGGTGATCCCCTCCACACGCTCTGCGACGTTCCACACCAGGCCGTATCCGTGGGACAGGTTCCAGGCGTACCGCATGGATATCATTGCATCGTCGAAGAGGCAGTACCGGCGAACGCCGTCAAACGATATGAACGACGTCTTGTAAATGAACGCGCCCGCCCAGGCTGCGAAACCGACAGCCGTGAGACCCGCAAGGACCCACCTCACGATGCTCATCGAGCGCGACCGACTCAATCCAATCCCCGGTGCAACTTGAATCTCCTGAACGCCAGGGCCGACATCTTGAGGAGCAGCAGGCCGTGGCGGAACCTGTCGATCTTGATATCGCCGTACTCGCGGTTGCGGTAGCGAATGGGAACCTCGCAGATCTTGAGATTCTGCTTGGCGGCCCCGAACAGCAGGTCGAAATCTCCGAACGGATCGAACTCCCCGAAAAACGAACGACCCCGCTCGATGGCCTCGTAGTCCCGCTTGAATAGAACCTTGGTGCCGCACAGGGTGTCCGTGAGTCGCTGGTCCAGAAGCCAGCTGAACACCCACCCGAAGAAGTGATTGCCGAGCATGTTGAGAAAGCGCATCGCCTGATCGTCCATGGGATAGACCAGGCGCGAACCATTGATGAACTCCCCTGTGCCCTCCACCAGGGCCTTGTAGAATTTGGGCAGGTCTTCGGGCCGAACGGTGATGTCCGCGTCCAGGATCATGAACACATCGCCAACGGCCTCATCGAAGCCCATCCGAACCGCGTCGCCCTTTCCCACGCCCGGCTGGACGAACACCCGCACGTTATCGAGATCGGGGTTGAGCTCGCCCCTTGACTTCATGCAGCGCTCGATCTCCTCCACCGTGCCATCCTGCGAGTTACCGTCCACAAAGATTATCTCCGTACCGAGTCCCATCTTGGGAACGGCCCTGAACAACTCCTCGATGTTGCCCCGTTCATCCTTGCATGCCACGATCACCGAGACCGTGTAGTCCTTGCGTGGGGTATCCGGCGATTTTCTGGCCACGACCAGCTCGTTTATCGACAACCGGCTCAACCCCGGAACAGTGCCGACAAAGTCGTTGATGAGATCGGAGATGACCGGAATCTTCACCGGGCAGACCATGTCGCGGCCGCGCTTGACCGGTTCGATTCCCTCGAGGGCGAGCAGGTTCTCCAGATCGGCGAGCTCCAGCCAGTTCTGGTCCCGCTGACGCGGCTTGATGCCCATGAGCTCGGCAACCTTTACCAGCGGACCCCACAGGTAGTTGAAGTCGACGACTATTATGCGGGTACGCTCGTGACACAGGCGTTTGATACCGGCAATCATTCGCTGCACATCCACGACATCGCCGACCACGTTTGAAAGTAAAACAAAATCGAAACGCTCGTCGATATCGAGGTGCTGGATGTCAGCCGCCATGAACTCGAGATCGGGATGACGCTCCTTCGCGAGGTCGATCATCTCCGTGCTGAAGTCGATACCGAGCCCGCGTTTCGGCTGGAGGAAGGCCAGCAGATCTCCCACACCGCAACCGAGTTCCACCACCGACGAGCCCTTCGGAACGTTGAAACCCACCAGCTTGCGCAGCCTCTCGTAGTAGTAGCTCTTGAATGGCCCCGGTGTAAGGTAATTACTGGCCACTCCATCAAAAAATTCTCGCTTTGCATCGGTGAGCCGATGATCGCTCTTGGGAACCCGAGACGTCATATTTTCCTCCGAAACAACAATTGGAATTTGAACAGAATATCGGAAAACAGAAAAAAATTCACGGTTTTGAAACTGGACGGACCTCTCAGTGTGGTTATAGTGCTTCCTGGTCTTGAGAGGGTAGTAAATGACATGAGAGCAATTGGAATTGATATCGGGGCCGAGACAGTAAAAGTCGTGGAGCTTGCCCTCGGCAAGAACGGCGAACCTGTCTGGACAAAAAGAGCGCTGCGCGAGCACCACAAGGAGCCCGGCGTGGTGCTGCTCGATCTGCTGAAAAGCTGGGGATGGGACGGCATCGACGGCGCGGCGATCACGGGGCGGCTGAGCCGAAACATCAGGCTCGAGAGAATCCCCGTCAAGCAGGCCCAGCTCTCCGGGTTCCGGTTCCTCTTCGGGGACGAGCCCGCCACTGTGGTTTCCATCGGGAGCCACGGCTTCTCCGTGCTCGAGCTTCGGTCGTCTCAACTGGAGATGTTCCGCGAAAATCACCGATGCTCCCAGGGTACGGGCAACTTCCTGCGGCAGCTCGTTGAACGATTTGACATGAGCATCGAGGATGCCTCCGATCTCTGCAAGGGCATCGCGGATCCGGCCCCACTTTCCGGCCGCTGTCCGGTGATCCTCAAGACCGACATGACCCACCTCGCGAACAAGGGAGAGCCGAAGGAGCGGATCCTGGCGGGGCTGTACGACGCGGTCTGCGAGAACGTTCAGGTACTCATCAAACCGCGACTCAGCCCGAAGAAGATGACCCTGATAGGCGGGGTCGCCAGAGCCGACCGGATAAAGAACAACTTTGCGCAATTCGCGAAGCGGCACGACATGGAGTTGGTTCTACCTGCGGGCGACGACGGGCTGTTTTTCGAGGCCCTCGGTTGCGCCGTAATCGCAGCGAAGAACCCGGGGCCGGTGGCACCCATGGATGATCTTATCGGGCCGCCCGAGGAGCACGAACTGGACAGACTCCCGCCGCTCGCTGAATTTCTTTCGCAGGTCAAGCGGCTGAAACCCAGGAAAAAGCCGGCAAGGAAAAACACCTCATCACTCATACTGGGCTTCGACATCGGTTCCACGGGATCCAAGCTCATCGCCCTCGACACGAAGACAAGAAAAGAGGTGTGGGACACCTATGTCGCCACCAACGGCGCGCCGGTCAGGGCAGCCCAGGCGCTCATGCGGAAGTTCGCGGACAGCGACCACGCAAAGACCACGGTCATGGCGGTGGGAGCCACTGGAAGCGGCCGGGAGATCGTCGGATCGCTCATGTCAACCTGTTACGGCGCCGATTCCGTCTTCGTGCTCAACGAGATCGCCGCCCACGCGGAAGGGGCGCTCCATTTCGATCCCAGCGTCGATACGATATTTGAAATTGGAGGCCAGGACGCCAAGTATATCAGGCTCTCCGGCGGACGCGTGATCGACGCGGCGATGAACGAGGCCTGCAGCGCAGGCACGGGCTCTTTCATCGAGGAGCAGGGGCGCAAGTTCTCCGGCATCAAGAGCGTCGTACAGCTCGGAGAAGAGGCGCAGGAGGCAAAGAGCGGCGTCTCTCTCGGACAGCACTGCAGCGTCTTCATGGCGGAGATCATCGACGAGGCGGTTGCCGCCGACATACCGCGACGGGCGATCATCGCCGGCATATACGACTCGATTATCCAGAACTATCTCAACAGGGTGAAGGGAAGTCGATCCGTGGGGCAGGTGATCTTTTGCCAGGGAATGCCCTTCTCATCAAACGCGCTCGCCGCAGCGGTGGCGAGGCAGACCGGATCCCAGGTGATCGTTCCACCCAACCCGGGGACCGTGGGCGCGCTGGGGATCGCCCTGCTTACACTCAAGGAACTGAATCTGAAGAAAAAGAAGGGCCTGGGCATCGACCGTTTTCTCGAGGCCGTCGTCGAAAAGAAAGATGTTTTCATATGCAAGTCCACCAAGGGTTGCGGCGGTTCGGGCAACCACTGTCGGATTGATCGGATCACCACCCTCGTCGCCGGCGTGCGCAGGAAGTTCACATGGGGCGGATCGTGCTCCCTGTACGACAAGGGAACCGGAAAAACGAAACTGCCCGACCTCGCGCCGGACCCATTTCGGGAGCGCGAGGATCTGGTGGCCGCCATCCGAGACAGGCTTCAGGTGCCTCGGGGCAACAAGACAATCGCCATCACCGACGAGGTGGTGCTCAAGGGCTTGTTCCCGTTCTTCGCCACCTTCCTGCACGGAATCGGTCTTGATCCAGTGTTCCACTCCAATGCGGACCAGGCCACTCTCAAGCGCGGCATCGAGGACGCCAACGTGCCATTCTGCGCGCCCATGCAACAGTATCATGGGCTGGCCAGCATCATGGCCGAGGGGAAGCCGGACTACCTCTTCTTTCCGATGTTGCGCGGCATACCGCGGCTCGAAAACGAACCGTGGGCCCGCCTGTGCCCGATCATCCAGGGCAGCGCGGACATTCTGATAGCGGACCTGAAGGGAACGCACAGCGTGATCGTTTCACCTGTCATCAACATCGGCAGGGATAATTTCCGCTCCAGGCTGTTCATAGACAGCATCACCGCCCTCGCGGACGAGCTGAATGTCGAGGAGGAGATCTGGCGGCCCGCCTACGAGGACGCTGTCGGAGTGCAGGAAAAGTTCGACGCCGAATGTCTCGTCATCGGCCGGCGCGCCCTCGATTATTGCAACGAGAACGATATCACGCCGGTGGTGGTGCTCGGCAGGACCTATACGATTTACAACACCGTGTTGAATTCCAATGTGCCGACGCTCCTGCGGGAACAAGGCACAATCGCTGTCCCGGTGGATTGTTACCCTGTCTCGGACGAAATCCCGATCTACGATCGGGCATACTGGGGATACGGGCACCGTAACATCAGGGCGGCACACCAGATCCGACGCACACCCGGAATATACAGCCTCTACGCAAGCAACTACGCATGCGGACCGGACAGCTTCAACGTGCACTTTTACGCATATGTGATGGAAGGCAAGCCCTTCGCCATCATCGAGACCGACGGACACTCCGGGGACGCGGGTACCAAGACGCGAATCGAGGCGTTCCTGTACTGCGTCCACGAGGACAAGAGCATGGAGGACTCGGTGCGCAACGACGCGAGGGACCTGCTCAAACTACAGAACCGAACTGACAGCGTGGCAGAGATCCAGTCACGCAACGCCACCGTCCTCATCCCACGCATGGGCGCCGGGGCGGATCCCCTTGTGGGTTGTTTGAAGGGCATCGACCTGGACGCCGAGGCTCTGCCCGAACCCGATCAGGAGGCCCTCTCCCTGGGCCGTCGGTACACGTCGGGCAAGGAGTGCTTCCCCATGGTGATCACCCTTGGAAGCCTCTTGCAACGCCTCGAACACGAGAAGGATCCGGACAGGAAGTTCTCCTTCTTCATGCCCACCGCCAACGGACCTTGCCGCTTCGGCGCCTACGTCACCCTGGACCGGATAGTCCTCGAACGGCTCGGCTGGAAGGACCGGGTTTCCATATGGGCGCCGGTGGACGCGGACTACTTCGAGACCGTCCCGGACGGTTTCGCGGCACTGGTGTACGCCGTGCTGACCGCCTCTGATCTACTGCTCGAAGGTCTCTACCACTCCCGCCCGACAGAGACCCGGCCCGGCGCCGCTCATGAGATCTGGAGCTACTACATGAAGGAGCTCGTCGATCTATCTGAGCGCTCGGCTCGGGGGAATCTATCCGCGGGGGCTGTTGTGGCACAGGTCATGGGAGGCCATGTATTCGGCGTGGCGGATCTGCTCAAGCGCGCCGGCGTGGCGTACCAGGACATCACGGAGGAAAGGGACATACCGGAGGTGCTCGTGGTCGGAGAGATCTATGTGCGCTGCGATCCGTTCTCCAACAACTTCGTCGTGGACAAGCTGGAGAAGCGCGGTATCCGCTGCCGGTTCGCCCCGTTCAACGAGTGGCTCGAGTACACCGACTACCAGGACACCCGAAAGAGCAACATCCCGGAGTACGTGACCGGCTACCTGCAGGCCTCCATACAGCATCAGCTGTACTTCGCGATGGCCAGGATCATGGGCTGGCACAAAAGGACCACGGTGCAGGATTCCCTGCTGGCGGCGAAACCGTATATCAGGGAGCAGCTCTCCGGCGAGGCGGTGCTCACATTGGGCGGACCTCTTCACGAATGGAGGGAAGGCATCATCGACGGCGTTGTCAGCGTGGGTCCGTTGGAGTGCATGCCCAACAAGATCGCGGAATCCCAGTTCTTCCACGTGGCCGAAAAGGAGGGGTTGCGCTCGCTCACTCTCCACCTCAACGGCGATCCCGTGGATCCGGAGGTTCTGGACAACTTCGCCTACGAGATACACGCCCAGTACGCCCGCAAAAAAGCCGGCCTCAGCGTTCCTCCCCCTCCCATCCGACCCAGGGCGCCCATCTGGAAGACCCAGAGCAAGATCAACCCGATGGACAACTAGTCCGGTGGGTTTTTTCCGCGCCGGGTCGCGGCCTCTGGTATCCCCCGCATGGGTGCCGGTCACTTTCATCCGACTTTCATCCGACGCCATTTTCATCTACTTTTTCCACCATTCTGACATAGTAACCCTTGTTTTTCTGGGTATACTATGTTCAAATGGTGGCATGGATGTCCGGCTTCGCAGACACATCGGCAGAGAAGAGTTCGACTACCCGGCGCTCATGGCGGCGCTTGGGGGGTATGCGAACGCGAGTGTAAAGGTCACGTCGCTCCTGCGAAAGGGCGTCATCGTTCGCGTGAAAAAGGGCATTTACGTATTCGGTGAGGATTACCGACTCCGCCCCTATTCCCGAGAACTCCTGGCCAACCTGGTCTACGGCCCCTCTTTCCTCTCCCTGGATTACGCCCTCTCCTACCATGGCCTCATCCCCGAACGCGTTGAGCAGGTGACTTCGGTGACTACTGGACGCGCCAGGGAGTTCAAGACCCCGGTGGGCACCTTCGTATACCGCCGCGCGCCCCGGGGCTCCTTCCATCTCGGCATGAACCGGGTCGAACAGGGGGAGGTTTCCTTCCTTATTGCGTCTTCAGAGAGGGCTCTCGCTGACAAGGTGAGGGAGGACAGGTCGGCAAGCGTGCGCTCCCTGGCTGACGCCGAGAACTACCTTTTCGACGATCTCCGCGTGGACGAATCGACTTTTCTGGAACTTGACCCCGGATTCCTTCATCAACTCGCCGATGCGCTCGGCTCCCGCAAGGTCGCCTTCTGCGCGAAGCTCTTGCACAAGATCAGGGGGAGACAATGAACCCGGCACTTGCGGATATGCTTGCAAAGTACCCTCGAAGAAGCGCAGATGAGAACATCAACGCCCTTCGTGAAGTTCTTCAGGAGATAGCCCTGCTCGGCCTCTGGCGCGGGAAGTTCTTCGAAAATGCAGCCTTCTACGGCGGCACGGCGCTTCGCATCCTCTATGGGCTGGACCGCTTCAGCGAGGACATGGACTTCTCCACGCTCTCCCCAGACGACTCCTTCAACCTTGAGCGATACCACCCCTACGTGGAAAAGGAGCTCTCCTCCTGGGGTTTCACGGTCAAGATAGAAACAAAAAAAAAGTCTACCCGAAGCGCCATCGAGTCCGCGTTCTTGAAAGCGAATACGAGAGAGCAGCTTCTGATCATAGAGGCCGGCGATCAGGTCGCCGCCGGCGTCCCTCCCAATCAGGTGCTCAAGATCAAGTTTGAAGTCGATACGGACCCGCCACCAGATTTCGACACCGAGACCAGATTCTGCCTACAACCTATCCCCTTCTCGGTGCGCGCTTACACACCTCCCTGCCTCTTTGCCGGGAAGATGCACGCGCTTCTCTGCCGTAGCTGGAAAAGCAGGGTCAAGGGCAGGGACTGGTACGACTTCGTGTGGCACGTCGGGCGCGGTACGGAACTCGATTTGCACCACCTCGAGACCCGCATGCGCCGCAGTGGCCACTACTCCGAGGAGGAGACCCTCAGGAAAGACAGGTTCGAAGAGATCTTGATGGAGAAAATAGCCTCGCTGAACGTGGACAGGGCCAGGGCTGACGTTGCGAGGTTTCTCCCCGACACGTCCCTGGTAGAGATCTGGTCGCGGGACTTCTTCATGGCCGTGGCAAAGAAGGTGAAGGTTTAGAAAATGAGTTGCTGTATAGACATCAAAACAATATCGTCATCGGGCTATCCTGCGTAGCTCGGCGGCAACCGAGCAGAGCAGGACAAACGAAAAATAATAAACAACGAATTTCGAGGTCGAGGAAAAGCATGACCGAAGTGAAAATCAGAGTCCTCGACCGCATCGTCGCCGATCAAATAGCCGCCGGGGAGGTGGTGGAACGCCCCGCGTCGGTCGTCAAGGAGCTACTCGAAAACAGCATCGACGCCGGCTCCACCCGCATCCAGGTGGAGGTGGACGGTGGCGGATCGATCCGCATCCGTGTCCTGGACAATGGGTTCGGGCTCACCTCTGACGAGCTCGAGCTGGCGTTCACAAGGCACGCCACCAGCAAGATATCCTCCATCGACGATCTCGAAAAGGTGGTCACCTTCGGATTTAGGGGCGAGGCTCTCCCGTCCATCGCTTCCGTCTCGCAAGTAACGGTTCAGACGCGAATAGCCGACGCGGTGGAGGGACACCGGCTGGTCATGAAGGGAGGCGAGGTGATCGAGCGCAGGGAGGTGGGATGTCCGCAGGGCACCGACTTCGAGGTAGCCAATCTCTTCTTCAACACACCCGCGCGGCTCAAGTTTCTCAAGAGGGAGAGCACCGAGACGGGACACTGCGCCGAAGCGCTGGTCAGACTGGCCCTGGTCAGACCGGAGGTCTCGTTCACCATGATCTCCAACGGCCGCAAGACCAGGGAGTTGGTCCGCGTGGAGAACCCACAGGAGCGGGTCGCCGCCCTTTTTCCGGACGAAGCACTCGCGGTGGCTCAGGGCTCGCACGGCGGGGTCGACGTCAAGGCGATCCTCGGTCCTCCCGAGCGCGCAAGGGCGGGAGCCGGCTCACTGTATACCTACGTCAACGGTCGCTTTATCCGCGACAGGACCCTCCTCAAGGCCGTAACCGGAGCATTCGCGGGCACACTGGATCCGGGCCGGTACCCGGTGGGATTCATCGCCCTTACCGTGCCGCCGCAGGCCTTCGACGTAAATGTTCATCCACAGAAGATCGAGGTTCGATTCGCCGATCGAAACGCGGTGTTTCGCGCCGTAACGCGAATAGTGGGGGAGATGGCCGCACGATCGGTGTGGGCGCTCGGCGAGGCGCCTGTTCACGAAAAACCCGGGAGCGGCCCAAATAAAATCTCCGAGAGCAAGGAGGACACATACGGGGAGATCCCGGCCGGAAGGTTCGTACCGCCGCCATCCCACCGGCCCGTCGGAGGTCCAGTGCCGACAACTCCAGCACAGACGCAGATGACGCCCGTCGCCCAGGATCCCGGCGCCGGTCGTTTTTCGTCCATGAGGTACATCGGCCAGGCCCGAGGCATGTTTCTCCTGCTGGAGGACGATCGAGATCTCGTCGTGATCGATCAACACGCCGCTCACGAACGCGTCACCTACGAACGCCTGAAGAGCCAGCTGGAGTCCGGTCGGATCTCGTCTCAACGCCTCCTGGCCCCGCATATGATCGACCTTGGTCCCTCACAGGCCGAGCGGATCGCCGGTTACGAGGAGAGGCTCAAGGATCTCGGACTCGAGGTGTCCCGCGCCGGTCCGGACAGGATCGCCATTCGCGCGGTCCCCGCCGAGATCTCCGGAACGTCGCCTGACAGACTCTTGGCTGATCTTGTCATCGCCCTCGAGGAAGGACGGAACGACTCGCGGGGAACCACGCAGGAGCTTGTTCTGGCGACGATGGCCTGTCACGGCTCCATCCGGGCTGGAAGGATCATCCAGGACGACGAGGTGACGGCTCTCCTTCGGGAAATGGACCGAGTCGATTTTGCCGGTCATTGTCCACACGGCCGACCTGTCCTGACACGCCTCAAATGGTCGGATCTCGAGCGTAGGGTCGGGCGGGATCGGTGACCGACGAACACCCAAATGCCCCCACACCGATCTTCGTGATCGCCGGGCCCACCGCCACGGGCAAGACCGATCTTGCCGTCGCGGCGGCGCAAGCTCTCGACGCGGAGATCGTGGGCGCAGACTCCATGCAGGTCTACCGGCGTATGAACATCGGCACGGCAACGCCGACTCTGGACGAACTGCGGGGTACCCCCCACCACATGATCGATGTCGTGAACCCGGATGAAACCTACGACGTCGCCACATACATTGCACAGGCGGACAAGGTTATTGCCCGGATCGCGGCAGGGGGCAGGCGCGTTCTTCTCGTCGGTGGAACGGGACTGTATATCAGGGTACTGCTGCATGGGCTGCAGGCGGGTCCACCACCCGATCCGGATCTTCGCGACGAGATCACAGCGAAGGCAAACGAGCTGGGATGGCCCTCGCTGCACATGGAGCTCGCCGACCTGGATCCGAGGACGGCCCGGAGGCTTCACCCCAACGACGGGGTGAGGATCCTGAGAGCCCTCGAGGTGGTCCGGCAAAGCGGCGTGCCAATCTCCAAGTGGCAGGATGATCACGCATTCGAAGAGGACCGCTACCCGACCGCTATCGTGGGTCTCGACCAACCGAAGGAGTTGCTCCACTCCAGGATCGACAGCCGGGTGGACGGGATGATTCGAGACGGCTTTGCCTCGGAGGTCGAGAGCCTTATCGATGCCGGTTATCCACCAACTCTCAAACCCATGCAAGCGCTCGGATACAAGCGGATGTGCGAATATATTGCAGGGGATCTGTCCATGGGCGAAGCCATAGAAAAGACAAAAACCGATACTCGACGCCTGGCGCGGCGGCAACGAAAATGGTTCAATCGCGAGCCCGGTCTCGAGTGGATCGATCCAACAGCAATCAAGATCATCGAGGCCGCTGCTGATTTCTTCGACAAGGCGGAGGCGAAATGAAGATCGATTCATCAGGCGCACGGTCTCTGATCGTCGCCGGGCTCATGGCGCTACTCGCCGCCTGCGGCTCAGAAAAGGAACCGTCGAAATCATCCACCATGGAGGAGGGTCCGGATCCGAAGCGATATGCTGTGGACGCTCCGATCGACGCGCCCTCCATCGGTCCACCGGACGCCGAGGTGACCGTGGTCTGTTTCTCGGATTTTCAGGCAACAAAAGGAGCCAGGAACGCCCGTTCCTTAAGAAAGATCGCGAAGAAGTTCGGGGACGCGGTGAGGATAGTCTACCGGGCGAACCCTCTTCCAAAGCATCCGGACACCCACAGAGCTGAGGCTGCGGCCCGTGCCGCCCATCGTCAAGGCAAATTCTGGGGGTTTCACGACGCCCTGTTCGAGCGCCCGGAGATCCGGGAGATCGATCTTCTCGCGGCCGCCAAAAAGGCGGGTTGCGATATAGACAGGCTCTTGAAGGACATGGACGATCCACGGCTGATGGAGCAAGCGGCAGCGGATCGGCAGGCGGCCCTGGAGATCGGAATCGACAACGCCCCGTTCAATTTCGTCAACGGTAGACCGCTTGGTCCCGTACGCTTCCCCGAAGATGCCTACTCCCTTGTAAATGACGAAATACGCCGGGCGAAATCGCTGGTAGCCGGTGGCAAGGCGAAGAAAGACGTTTACGAAACGCTCATCGCCGGCGCGAAGAAGCATCTTCCCAGAACTCGAAACCCGAGACACAAGTTGCTCGATCCGAACACCCGATACCGGATCCCGATCTCGCCGGACGACCCGGTCATCGGACCTTCCGATGCGCCACTGACGGTGGCCGTCTTCATTGATTTCGAAAGCCCTTTTTGCGCGCGCAACTACCGCGCCATAGCAAGGTTGCCCGGGGAGTTGGCTCCGGATGTGCGCGTGGTAATCAAGCATTTCCCCCAACCTTCCCATCCGAGCGCGGATATTGCGGCGCAGGCGTCACTGGAGGCACAGGCGCAGGGTCTCTTCTGGGAGTATTGCAAGGCGGTCTTCGAAAACTGGGATGGGCTCGACAGGGAAAAGGTTCTGGAAGCCGCAAGGATCGCCGGTATGGACATGAACGCCCTGCAGGCTGCTCTCTCGGATGGACGTCACTCCGTGCGCGTCGAACGCGACAGGAAGCTGGCCGCCTCACTGGATCTCAAGGGAACACCGTACTTCTTTTTCAATGGAATCATGCGAAGGGGTTCCCGCTCTTTTGACCAGCTTGTTGCCCTGTCCCTGCCCCGGATCCGGCACGCTTCGCAACTGCTTCCTCTGGACGGCGGTCCCGGTGATCTCTACGCCAGGATCATCGAGAATGGCGCCACCGAGCCTGTTTATCAGGAACCCGGATCCACCCCTTACGATCCGGAGATCGTGAGCGACGGGAAGCACCGAGTGTACCACCTCGATCTACCGGACGACACACCCATGCTCGGATCCTCGGATGCTCCGGTCACCGTAGTGGAGTTCGGTGACTATCAATGCGGCGCTTGCGCCCGGGCCTCAGCCCTGCTCGAGAGGATTCGTAAAAGCTACCGGAACCGTGTAAGGATCGCCTACATCCACTACCCGTTACCGGGCCATGAACACGCCTTCGTTGCTGCACAGGCAGCAGTCGAGGCGGCCGAACAGGGACGTTTCTGGGATTTTCACGAGGTTCTGATGGACAACCAGGGAAACCTGTCGCATGAGAACCTGATCGCCCTGGCCGGTAACAATGGACTTGATGCCGACAAGATGAGGATCGCGCTCGATCAGGAACTGCATGCGAATAGCGTAAGGAAACACCGGAAGCTCGCTCGCTCGCTGAAGCTCACCGGAACACCCTCGTTATTCGTGAACGGAAGAAAAGTCGGTGCTTCCCGCACGGAAACGGAACTGATTGCCCTGGTGGAAGAAATGCTCGCATTGCACGGCGATAAAAAGTGACTTTCCAGGAGGATTTTGCCACGGGCGTTGAATCAAAATTTCCTGGATGGTAGTATGCCGCCCTTTCGAACTCCTCAAAGGAGGGTTTTCATCGATGGCCGAACGAAAAAAGAACAATATCAACCAGCTTTCAACGCGAATGGTTCGCAACAACGACATATTCTGTTGCCTGTTGATCAACCAGGGTAACAAGTCGATCAGAGTGATTGATTTTCGCGGTGGCAATTTCCAGCTGAAGCACAATTACCTGGAGCGAATCCTTCTGGCCGACGGAATGCGCAAGATCTTCACCCTTATCGAACGCGACGATATGAGCGGCTGGAGCCGCGTCGGTTACCACAGGGAAGGAACCATTCCAGGCTACTACAAGAGGTCCGACGCCTACATAATGGCCCGGATCTATGACGATGATTGGGAGGGAATTCGCGATATCGAGGACCAACCGGAAAGAAAGAACATCCTCAACGAGGCAAAGATTCTGGGCAATGATCTCACCAATCTCAAGGCCTCCGGGCTCAAGGCCGAGCACGTGGCAGCAGAGGAGATCTCCGGTCTCCTCAAGAACGAGTTTGCGCGCCTGACAAAAAAGGCTTCAAGGGCCAAGAAGACCAAGAGCGCAAAGACAACGGGCAGCAAGGAAGCCAAGAAAACGTCTTTCAGCCAGGTCATCGAAGATCCGGTATTCCCCCAGTTCAGCAGGGAAACGGACAACCATTTCTTCATCTGCAGCAACCGTCGCACAAAACAGATCAACCTCTTCGGCGCCGAGTATCAGGGGTGCTTCGGAAACGCGAAGATGGACCTCTTTTTCAAGCCCAAATCAAGGACCGATCTCGCCATCGCCCGACACGGCCTCAATTCGTTCATCGACTGGCTCGAGGTCATCGGCGCCGTTGCGATCTTCTCACTCGTCCGAGCGGACGATCTTGAGACCAACGCCCTTTTCTTCAGCGCCGGCTTTCGCAACAGCGGCTGGATGCACCGCCAGCTGATTACCAGAGAGGGGCCGGTAGATCAGATCCTCTGGACCAAGAAGCTCACTGTATGACCGATCCGGCCACCCTGACGGCCAACCTCCTTTCCAACGCGCTACAAAATGTGCATTCCAGTTGCACCGAGGAGCAGCGCGTCGCTCGGCAACTCCTTCGTGGAGTCGACCCCTTTGAGCGTTTCGTTCCGGCCAGGCTCCTCCTGGAAGCTCTCAAGACCCACCTGGATCAACACCGACTGCCCGAAAAACCTGTGGTCCTCTTCATGGACAGGCTCGGCGGGGGCGATGGCGCTCACGCGGCTGCGCCGATCATCGACACCCTCGGAAAGCGTTTCAGGGGGGCGTCCTTCATCCACGTTTCCTTCGCCACACCTTCCCGCGGGTTGGGTTCCCTGCTGCGAGGCAATCTCACCAGATCGGGAGCCGAACACGGTGTTCTGGTCGATGTGGTATCCTACAATCGCCCGGCCGAGGGTCTCGATCTGGATTCCCGGCAAATCGAGGCGATACACAACGAGTGCGATCTGTTGATCACATACTCTCCGGGCGGAGCCGGTGGGTTATTGCCCTACCCGGCTCATCCGAAGGGCGATCCACTGCTCGCCCTGTCCCACGTGTGCGTCCTCTCCTTTCCCGATCCCGAGTCATCAGTGGCCGATCTCCCCGGATACCGCACGGTAATCGAAGCGGAACCGGGGCTGTGCTCTCTACTTCTCAGGATGCAGGTCATGAACGATAGCGGACAACTGGAGGAACTGGCCAGATGTACCCTCGGCCCCGACGGCGACGCGGAGGATCGACTGTGGGTTCTTCTCGATAACGCCAGGAGACGCCGATACTGCCTTTTCATCGAGCCCATGTCCGGTGGACGTCCGGCCGGTGCGCCTGTCCACTGCCCGTGCCGCACACTCTTGAATCGCGGGCTGATCAATGATGTTTCCGTCAATCGTATCGTTCCCGCAGGAAATCGCCTGTTGACTGTAGCGGTGGGAAAGGAAACCCTCACATGAACGTCCGCTCTGGACGACATCAATACTCCTGGGTTACAAGTAGCCAAACTTCAAGGAGGTTCCCCATGGTCAAAAGACTACCTTACCTTGTGTTCCTGTCCTTCACTTTTCTCCTCGCCGCCTGCGGCGACGACGATGCGACCCCACCAACAGATGCCACCGGAGCACCTGCTCAGAAGGGCAAATCCACTCTTGCCGAGAAGGCCGCGAATCTCATACAAAAAGCGGATTCCATGGCGACCCTGGCAGCCGGACCGAACGAAGATCCGGAAAAAGAATGCAGGATCCTCGCGTATTGCGAAAAACGATGTGTCAGCGAGTGCATCAACGAGGAGCGCGGCCGGGCCGCCTATTTCAAGGCCAAGGAGCAAAAGATCGCCGGCTCTCCGTTCGAGATCAAGATCATTCGCTCATATCTGGACGGATCGTGCGCCCGGGGCGACGATCCTGGAAAGCGCCGGAGCGCCTCGGGAATACGCGCGGTCATAGAGGGAACCATGACCTACACGGGGCAGGACATGCTCTACGCAGCCAAGCTCGAAGGCGAGATGTACCTTCGCTTCGGAGCGGATCGTTTCGCCGAAGCGCACGTAAAAGAAGTGAGTTACGGCGGCTACTACGGACGGTCGAAGCCGGTGTCGCGCTTCGAGCGGGAGATAAGGGGCGCCGATCCCTGGGTCAAAGGTGAGGCACGCAAGTTCCACTGGGAGTCCCGCCCCCTGAGCGAGGCGTTCTGCGAGGTCATGCCGGACGAGGCGAAGGCATACGTGGAGCTGGCAACCTGGGGAATCAACAAGGGACGCAGTGACCATCCGATCGTGTTCGTTACCCTGCACTGGGAAGAAGTGATCGGGATGGCGCTGCGCCAGCAAATCAACGTTCTCAAGAAGCAGAAAAAGGAGATCGTCGAGGAGCCCGCCGACGCGCTGTACAGCCAGCTGAGCAAGGTCCTCGTCACCCGCCTGACAGGCAAGACCGAGTGGCTCAAGCGCTCGTCCACGTCGCAAACCGGAAATATCGCCAAGGGGCCGTCTGCGGCGTTCCCGGTGAAGGCCTCTTCCGAGAAGTGGAAGGTGGAGGTAGTCGGAATCTCCCATGCCGTGGAGTTCGGCGGATACGCGCACAAGGGCGAGGACCAGTTTCTGGCCATCGTGGATATCTCTGTCGCCTTTTTGGGAGAAGGAGAGGGATCTCTCAAGGGATTCGCGGCGCGGATGGAAACCTCTCCTGGCAAGTGGCAAAAACCGATTACCAAGGCACTGGGACAGATCGACACATCGGAATCCATTGCCTCCGGCTCGAGCGTCTCGGGAAAGATGGTCTTCTCGAGACAGCGTTTCGAGCGCCCGTTTCGGCTGGAAGTCAAAACCCCCGACAAGAACACCTTCTACCTCGATGTGTTCGACTACAAGATGGGTCCCGAGCGAGCACCCAAATAGGAAAGGTAGTCTGCTGTGTTGAGCTTTGAACTGACCGATGAACAGAAGATCTTGAGAGACACGGTCCGCGATTTTGCGCAAAACGAGATCGCTCCCGTTGCGCAGGAGCTCGATGAAAAGGAGCAGTTCTCCGTAGAGCTGACCAGGAAGATGGGCGAGCTGGGGCTCTTCGGCATGTTCGTCTCCGAAGAGTACGGCGGAACCGAGATGGGGTACATCGCCTATGTCATCGCGGTGGAGGAGATCGCCAGGGTAGACGGATCCCACGCGGCCACGATCGCCGCGGGCAACTCACTGGGAATAGGGCCCATCTACTACTTCGGGAGCGAAGATCAGAAGAAAAAATACCTGCCCGATCTCTGCGAGGGCGAAACTCTGGCGGGCTTCGGCCTCACCGAGCCGGACGCCGGTTCGGACGCCGGAGGCTCCAAGACCACCGCGGTGAGGGACGGTGATGACTGGATCATCAACGGCTCCAAGATTTTCATCACCAACGCAGCAAATCCCCTCACCTCGGTCACCGTCGTGCAGACGGTCACCGGAAAGAACGACAAGGGGCGCAAGGAATACTCCTGCTTCCTGGTACCCGCCGATACTCCCGGCCTTACCGCCAACGAGATGCACGGCAAGCTGATGTGGCGCTCCTCAAACACCGCCGAGCTGTTCTTCGACGACATGAGGGTTCCGGGAAACGCTCTGCTGGGCAAACAGGGGGAGGGCTTCCATCAGATGCTCGAAACCCTCGACGGCGGAAGACTCTCCATCGCCGCGATGGGTCTCGGCGGAGCGCAGGGAGCCTACGAGAAAGCCCTGGCTTACTCCCAGGAGCGCAAGCAATTCGGCAAGCCCATCTGCAAGAACCAGGCGATCGCGTTCAAGCTGGCCAACATGGCCACACAGATCGAGGCGGCGCGAAACATGCTCTACAAGGCCTGCTGGCAACGCGAGCAGAAACAGCCGTTCCAGAAACTGGCGGCGATGTCCAAGCTGTTCTGTTCGGAGATCTTCAGGTACGTGGCCTCCGAGGCGGTCCAGATCCACGGCGGCTACGGCCTCATGAAGGAATACGACGTGGAGCGGTTCTTCCGCGACCAGAAGCTGCTCGAGATCGGCGAGGGCACCTCCGAGATTCAACGCATGGTAATCTCCCGCTACATCGGCTGCTGAAAAGCCTCTTTAAAAAAGGCTAGGGACAGTTGTCGGGAACCGGCGTGCATGAATCGTCGAGGTTATCGTGAACATCTTTTGCGATGTAGCCACTCGTGAACTGGTCCAGAAGATCGCACACTTCACAGTCGGGAAGAGAGGCGTTGTAATCGATACGAAAAGCAGCGCCCTCAGAATCCCCTATCGCAGTGAGGGCGCCCAAGCCGTTCAAGCTTGAGAGGGCACCATTGTCGTTGATACTCATGTCCCTACCCACCGTCGTGAGGGCGCCCAAGCCGTTCAAGCTTGTGAGGGCACCATTGTTGTTGATACTCATGTCCCTACCCACTGTGGTGAGCGCGCCAAGGCCGTCAAGGCTTGTGAGGATACTATTAGCAATCCGCAAATCCCCCCCCACTGAGGCCATCCCGCTCAGGCCGTCCACGTTGGTGAGGGCATCGTTGTCTTCAACCACCAGGCTCCCATCTACTGAGGTTATCCCGCTCAGACCGTCCAGGCTGGTGAGCGCTCCGTTCCTGGAGATCGACACGTACTCTCCTGCCGAGGTTATGCCGCTCAGACCGTCCAGGTTGGTGAGCGCGGCGTTGTCCGCAATGTACAGGCACCAGCCCACCGAGGTGAGAGCGCTCAAATCGTCCAGGTTGGTGAGCTCGGCGTTTTTCTGTATTTCCAGGCCACCCACCGAGGTGAGGGCGCTCAACCCGTCCAGGTTGGTGAGCGCGTCATTTCCTCCGAACACCAGGCTCCCGATTTGCAAGCTCCCACCCACCGAGGTGAGGGAACCCAAACCGTCCAAACTGGCGAGGGTGGCGTTGCCTCTGAAAACCAGGGCCCCGTCCACCGAGGCGAGGCAAATCAACTCGCTCAGGTCGGTGCATGACGGACAGTTGATTGTAAGGTTTCCCGTGATCGAGGTGTATCCCGCGAGGGTTGCGACATCCGTTTGTGTGCCTATCGTGAAATCGCCGGTGTACTCTCCCAGATTGCACTCGACCTGACCGGTATCCGAGTCCGTGTCCGTGTCAGCCCCACCGTCTCCGATGGACGAAACGTGCGAGCACCCACCGCAAAGCAGCACGATCGCCAGCCCGACAAGAATCACGTACCTCATGCCCCGCCTCTCATCTCGCACATTGGAATATTCTACCAATGTTCGCGAAAAGGCACCTGGAAAAAAATGTGTCTGGCACCCTTGGGGAAAAAGTGTCTGGCACCCCGGCATTGGGTCGCCACTCCAATCAATTATTCACGAAACCTTCGTAAGCCCGTATAATTGAATAATGAAAACCAAAAACACTTTCCGGATAATTGCAATCTCACTTCTCCTGATCTGGCTCGCACAACTCGGCAGTTGCGCGAACACCACCATCGTCCCGGGCGTTCCCGATTCCGATTCTGATTCCGATGGGGATTCGGATTCGGACGGCGACACGGACTCCGACACCGACTCGGACTCCGACACCGACACGGACTCCGACACCGACTCGGATTCGGACACCTCCGTGGACGAATGCGAAGAGGAACTCGATGATTGCGACGATAACGCCACCTGCACCGATCTGCCGGATGGCTTCGAGTGCGAATGCAACAGCGGATACGATGGGGACGGCCTGATCTGTGACGACATCGACGAATGCCTCACTACTCCGTGCGCCACCAACGCCGAGTGCACCAACACGGACGGCGACTACGATTGCGCTTGCCTGACCGGCTACGACGGCGATCCCTACAGTACCATTTGCGACGACATCGATGAATGCTCGTTGGGAACCGACCTGTGCGACGTCAACGCCACTTGCACCAACACAGACGGCGACTACTACTGCACCTGCAACTCGGGCTACTCGGGGGACGGCTTCACTTGCGTTGTGTCGTCCCTGCTGGAGGATTTCGAAACCGGGACATGGCCATGGTCACCATGGGTAACGGTAGACACCGGCGGCACGGTCAGTTCATCTTACGCCCACGATGGGTCGAGGGGCATCTTCAACCCGGGCTGGCACTACCGGACTGATGTCACATTCGGAACGACAACCGGGCAGACATTATCTGTGTGGGCAAGACCGGACAGCGGCACCAGCGGCCGGTTCTACTTCGGTTTCAGCGCGAGCAGCTCCGGCTGCCGGTCGATAATCCTGGCGCCCAACACGACGCAATTCTTTTTCCAGACCAATACGAGTTGGGGCTACACGGCACAAACAAGTGTTTCACAGAGCTACACCGGCGGAACCTGGTACTACATCGAGCTTGAATACATGGGCGGCGGTCAGTACCAGGGCAGGCTCTATAGTTCCACAATGACTCTCCTCAACACCGTGACCCACAATTTCGGGACTGCCAGCCCGGGCGGAATAGCCATCCGCGCCTTCAACGGTGTCTCCATCGACAGCATTTCGATGTAGCGACAGGGCGGGCTTTCCCGCTTCTTTTCACAGTGTCGGCACCGAACCCGGTGTCGGCGGATCTAGGGGATCCAACCCCCAGGCCCATTCGTCATCATCAGGTAACTCGGCGGATATTCTGGCCGCCGACTTGCCCTCCTTGGGGTTTCCCACCTGGCCGAGATACTCGCTCACCAACAAACCGGCAGCGTCCCACAACTGAACGGTCTCTGCGGAACTGTTCTTCAAACCACTGGTGCCGATAGACGAATCCAGATAGATGATCGTTGCCGATGACGCGGGCGCCGGGTCATCCCCGGCCGACGGATCGAAATCCGGGGACACGATGATCCCTGTT
Organism: Deltaproteobacteria bacterium; assembly: GCA_030621515.1. GTDB lineage: Bacteria > Myxococcota_A > Polyangia > JAAYKL01 > JAAYKL01 > JAUVAN01. The sequence goes on from JAUXHN010000016.1 coordinate 21,686, forward strand.
GAACCGGCGCCCAGGGTGGTCCCGGCCGGGAGTAGATCCCCGTCATGATCCCCGTTGTCATCTATCATCCATCCGGATAGATCCACGGCCGTTGCACCGAAGTTGTGAACCTCGACAAACTCCTGATCGGGCTCCGGCCCGTTTGGATCGGCCAGGATCTCCGTGACCGCCACCGGATACCCACCCGTAGCCGTCACATCGAGGACCACCTGATCCGCGTTTCCGTTGACGTCCTCGAACGAGAGAGTGACCGAACTCACAACACCCTCATCCAGAAGAACCACCGCCGCGTGATGTTCGACCGCCCATTGCGCGGTTAGCACGCTCGCCGAACCGCTCAATGAACTCGAAACGGTGATGATCGCCGGCTCGTGTGTCTCGAAACGAAACGAAGCCGATGCCGTTCCGGCGGCAACGCAAACTCCCTCCGACATGGACTCGAAGGTTCCGCACGCGCCGGTGATCAACATTGGCGGAATCGAATCGTCGGCATCGGTGGCGGGAGGGCCGTCCGTGTCTCCATCCGTGTCACCGTCCATGTCACCATCGGAGTCACCGGATCCTGAGACGTTTTCCTCTTCGCCTGCGTCGAACAGATCCATCTCGCTCAAGAGTTGCAGGTTCATGCAACCGCTCGCGGCGACCATCGCCAATATTCCGAGGAGGTTCTTGCATTTCATACCTCCTACATCGGACGTTCGGACGAAAAGTTGCCAAAAAAGTGAAAAAAGGAGTTCCGGTTACGGATTCTCCACTCCGCGCAGCGCCGCGTTTAGCTCCTCTTGGGAGAGATCTTCGTCCATCGATCCGCTCCGGTAGCCTTCCGGATCCACTACCACATTCACAAAACCCAACTCAGTGAGACCATCACGGATCTTGCGCATGGTCTCCGGCTCCGTCAGGGTGGCCACCTGCGGCTTCCCTACTTCGACGCTCGCATCGTAACCTTTTGCGCGAACACGGACCTGTCCGTCGACGAATCCGCGAATCACCTCCTCCGCGTCTCCCACCCTGGTCAGCCATTCCTCTGTGAGTTCCACTCCGTAGGGAAACCGCGTGGCCAGGCAAGTTCCCGATGGACGTTGGGCGGTGACCAATCCCATGATGGACGACAGTTCCCTGACGTCCGATTTGGTGAACCCCGCCTCGATCAACGGGCTGAGGATCTCCAGATGGGCAAGCGCTCGACGCCCGGGTCTGAACTCGTCGAGATCGTCCACGATGCTGCCCTCCATCACGGTCTCGAGGCCCTCTCTTTTCGCGAGATCGAGCATTCCCTGAAAGATGGTGTGCTTGCATAGATAGCAACGATTCGGTGGGTTCATCCTGAACGCGGGGTTCTCCATGACGGGCACGTTGAGGCGCTTAAGCTCCGCGCCCATCTGTTCCGCAATGCCGGTCGCATGCCTGGCTTCCTTGTGAAGAGGTGAGATTGCGGTGGCGGCGACAACCCTTCCCTGAACGTTCTCCATGCACATCTTCAACAACAACGTCGAATCAGTGCCGCCCGAAAACGCCACAAGCGCGGAACCCAAAGTGGAGAGGGATCCTGCAAGTCTCTTGGTCTTGTCTTCCAGGTTCATCATGGTCTCATTTTGATACCATGGAATCACTTCATGTGCAGGCAAACCTGTTCATGTTAAACTGGTGGCAGAGGCCGACTCATGACCGATGATTCGAAAGACAAGCTCTGCGTGCAATGCGGTGACCCGATCCCGGCAAAGCGCCTGGAAGCGGTCCCCGGCACCACAACCTGCGTCAAGTGTGCCACCGTGTCACGCAGGACTCGCGCCGATCTCCCCGGACGGCACTTCGTTCAGCACACCGGCGGCCTGCACGAGAAATATCTCCATGAGGAAGACGCCGAAATGGATCAGAAACACGGCGATCTCAAGCGCGGCTAACCTATCCTTTGATGAGACGCGGCAAGATCATCTGGTGATGAGGGCAGATGGATTTGGGGTTGGAGTGGCAACCTGCGGCGAAGGCGACAACGTACTTTCTCATGTCCGCAAACTTTATGACCTCGTCCACGAATCCTCGCTTTGCGCAATACTCCGGACGTGACTTGTCGTGGTAGTTCGCGGCGAGCGCGTTCATGTTGTCTATGACCGGCTGCAGATCGTTGCCCGCGGCGTCCTCCTTGACCAGTCGGCGGGCGTAAGACGCCACCGCAGCGGTCTCACCGTGCATGACGTATATCTCCGTAGTGGGCGTGCCCAGAGTGAACGCGTTGTTGTCGTTGGCCTGCGGTCCGCCCAGAACGTAGTGCGCCGCAGCGGTTCCCTTGCGCAGCACAATGGCCATCATCGGGTTGTCCGTGTTCTGGATGGAGTAGATCAGGGATTGCCCCAGACCGAGCAGCTCAGCCTTTTCCGCGATATCTCCGACATCGATACCGGACGTGTCTTGCAACCAGATGATCGGCACCCGATCACGCCCGCACAAAGTTACAAACTCGTTCATTTTGGCCAGGCCCTGGCGATAGAGCTTGCCCCCGATACCGGGGTAATCCGCATACTCGGGATAGCCCGCACCCAGGAAGCCCTGGCGGTTGGCGATGATGCCCATGAGGAATCCGTCGATCTTGACGAGGCCGGTGTACATTTCCGGGCCGTAGTCCGGCCTGAACTCCATGTGCTCCGAGTTGTCCACTAAACGGGCGATGACCTGCTCGACCTTGTAGGTCTGCTTTTGATCGAACGGGATGATGTTGGCGATCGAAGAAGACGACCACTTGGGCTCTTTGGGCTCGGCAACACGGAAGAATCCAGGATGGTAGTCGGGCATCCGCGCCATGTACTCCTTGATTCCGTCCAGGGTCGCCTCTTCGGTTTCGTATACATGGCGGAAGAACCCCGTCTCGTCGTGGTGGATCTCGCAGCGCCCCGGAGGCTTGCCCTTGAGAGCCTTCTGCGCGTCGATGATCTGCCGGGCTCCTTCCAGGTCGAAACCTCCCTTGGGAGCCATGCCGCCCACGATGCCCGAGCCGCCGACCGCGATGTTGCAATCCTTGTGCGCAAAAAGGACGGTCGGAGATATTCCGTGATAGCCGCCCCCAGCCGGGTTTGTGCCGAAGATGGCCACGAGCACCGGAAGACCCATCTGCTCCAATTCCGTGTGACGGTAAAACGGCGTGCCGTTGCCTCGCCGATCCGGATAGACCTCCTCCTGTTGAGGGAGCTTGACGCCGGAGCAGTTGAGCACCCACACCAGGGGAAGGTGCATACGCTTGGCCAGGTCGGTCACGCGCAGGATGTTTTCGGACTGTCCCGGGATCCACGCGCCGGCCATCACCTTATTGTTGGACGCTATAATGACGGCCCACTTGCCCGCGATCTTGCCGAGACCGTCGATAACACCGGTCGTGCCCTCTTCGTTGGCCTTGGGATCGTAAATGGTGTGCAGGGGACACCAGGTTCCCTCGTCCACCAGATATTCGAGCCGCTCCCACCCGGACATCTGTCCTCGCTTCTTGAGCTTTTCCGCCGGAATGCCCGCAGCCTTCACGCGATCTACTTCCTTGTCGAAGATCGCCTCCACCTCGCGGATGCTCTTCGCGCTTGCCGCCGTGCGCTCGAGAGCCTTGGGCTTGAGCTCCTTGCCGATATCCTCCATTTTTTCGAAATACTGCCTCATGGGTGGGCCTCCGTTTTTGAACTCTCGTGCAAACTGTCTGCCGCCAGCTATATCACGGTCACAAATGGGTTCAAGGGATTCCGCCTATCCTCGACAAGGCGCGCTCGTATCGAGGGGCGTTGCTCTCGTCCGGATCGTCCGGACGCAGTCTTGACAGGGGATCTACGGCCCGCGCGTCGCCGATCTGTCCAAGGGCCTCAATGGCCGCCCAGCGTGACTGCTTGACGTCAAGGAGCGCTATCAGGCCGGTCACCGCCTTCGAATTCCCCAGTATACCCAGCGATAGCGCCGATTCCGCTCTGATCGCCGGATCGTCCGACTTCAGGCCGGCGAGGAGGGGGCTCAGGGCCCCGGGATCCTTCAATCTTCCAAGCGCAATTGCGCTCCAGCGACCGAGGTCGTCTCTCTTTCCCGAGAAAGCGTCCACAAGCCCGACGGGACACGTCTCTTCGAGCAGCGTTGAGCCGACACAGGCCCAGGCCGCAACCTCCGGAATCGAAGAGCCTTGCAGATCTTCGAGGTCGTTTTCCAGATCCGCATCTCGGAGCATCGCCAGGAGGCGGGCGGCCTCCGGCGCTCTGTTCGACGTGTTTGAACGCGCCGTTTTCAACAGATCGTCCGCCGCGTCCTGTCTCCCGAGTCTTCCCAGAGCAATGGCCCTCGGTACCGTCGATGACACCCGCTTCATCACCCCCGAATCCCAGCGTTCCAGCCGGGCGAGCAGCCCCGCCACCTCCATGGGCTTTCTGCCCGCGAGGTTTCGGATCTCCATGGGATCGCGCTCCAGATTGTAGAGTGCGCACGGGCCCTTCGGCCAGTCGTTGCAGATGAGTTTTCGCTTCCCAATGATGATCGCCCGCTTGTCGCGAATCGACGTAAACACGGGTCCTCCTGCAAGCTTGCCGGACATCAGGCCGCGTCCTAGCGCCCTTGTCCGCCCGAGCACCAGATCCTCGAGGGTCTCGCCAAGATCCACGTTGGAGACCGGCGCCGTGATTCGCTTCGACTCACCGCCCGGAATCTTGACGATCATGGGTACTCTTGTCTGCTCCTCGAAGAGGTCCGCCGAGTGGTACAACCGCCCGTGCTCCCCGAACGCCTCTCCGTGATCGGCTGTCAACGCTATCACCGGATCGTCGAGGCGCTCCTTCAGGAAAGGAAGCAGCTCTCCCAGAACTTTGTCGACGTGGGCGATCTCCGCGTCGTAACAATCTACCGGATCGTTCCCGAACGGCTCGCTGTGGCAATCGTACGGCAGATGGGGATCGTAGAAATGAACCCAGAGAAAAACCGGTCTACCGTCACTTTCCTTGAGAGATCTACGCACCACGGCTGCGTCGGCGCGCGCCTCCATCGTCAGAATCTCCACCTCCTGAAAACCGAACCTGCTTTCCTCCACCCGGCCCATCAGGTCGGGCCCGGCCGAGAAGACCTTGGGGGGATACAGTCCGATTGTTCTGTATCCGGCCGCTCCCAACCTGTCCACCACCGTCGACGGCAAGTGCGCTCCCGTGCGCAGGATCGCCTCCATGGGCTCTCCCGCCAAAATGGCCGGGATAGAAAAAGAGCTCGCCGGGGAAGACGAGTACGCCCGCTCGAACACGATCGCCCCGGCCGCAAAGGCGTCAATGTTGGGTGAGACCACCCTCTTGTACCCGGCAAAACCCAGATGATCGGCCCGCAACGCATCGATGGAGATCAGCACAACAGAGCGACCGGTGACGTCCGGCAGATCCAACCCGACAACGCCGCCGTCGACTCCACCGTCGGCATCGCCGTCGGCATCGAAAGACTCCACGGACAACCGGGGAACTGTCTCCACGCGCCCCGCGCGTGACAGGTATGGCGCGATCAGCCCGCGATCCGCCGCGCAGAATGAATCCTCGATGCCGACAGGGAAAATGAAAGCGGCGACGGAACAGCAAATAGCCGCCGCCACGATCGATCTGGCCGGCCCGAGACGAACGCGGCCGGCGATGGGGAAGAAGGTCAGCGTGAGCGCCGTCCATGAAAAGAAGGAGACCCACAGGGCCAGGGGCATATGAAGATCGCAAAGAGCGCGGCCGAGATAGAACAGAAGTCCGGTCACGGAAATCGCGGCGATCGGCACAATCCAGGAGTGGCGGGATCTCGCCAGCCGAAATAGGAGCAACATGGCTGACGAGAACACCGCAACCATGATCGCGGCGCCGATACCGATGATCAGAGGCTCGGGAAGCCGGCCCCTCAGGGTTGCCGTGCCCGAAAGGTGGAATCCTGCCCAGACGGCCCCGGGAAGCGCAAGAAAGACTGACAGTAACAGGCTGAAGAAACGGCTTCGCAAATACAGGCGTTCCCATGCCCACAGGATGACGCCGAGCAGTACTCCGACACCCATGCCACGTCCCGCGAGCAGAACACATCCCACGGGCCCGCACCCGCATGCGATCCCATCCGCAGCCGAGATGAAACCGGCCGCCATCCCCCCCGCGACAGGGAGGGTCAATAGATGATCCTGTTTGTTCATTATGTGACTGACCCTTTCCGATGGAAGTATCGGATATGGAGCCGTGACTCAAGGCACACTGACGTGCTAATTTATTTTTGTGACGACTGCGCGGTTTGACGGAGCAATGACATGAACGATCGAAAACTGAACAAAAAATGGCTGAACAAGGAGCGCTTCCCCAGAACGTCCAGGTACGACCTTGAATGGATCCTCGCCAATGAGATGGGACCCAACGCCCTGTGGCTTCTGGAGGATCTGACCTCGAAAATGAGCCTCGACTCGGGCATGAAAGTGCTGGACATGGGCTGTGGCCGAGCACTCACCAGCGTGTTTCTGGCGCGGGAGTGCGGGGTAAAGGTTTGGGCCAACGACCTGTGGGTGTCCGCCGACGACAACTGGACCAGGGTGGTGGAAGCGGGCTCGGGTGAGCAGGTATGCCCCATCCAGGCGGAGGCGCGGAATCTGCCCTACGCCGCCGGCTTCTTCGACGCGGTGGTGAGCATCGACTCATACCAGTACTTCGGCACCGACGACCTGTATCTGGGATACATAACCCGGTTCCTGAGAAACGGCGGCCTGCTGGGTCTGGTGATGCCGGCGATGAAACAAGAGTTCACCCAACCCCCCGAACATCTCGCGAAAGTTCGGGAGAGCGGCACCGCCTTCTGGGACCCGTCCGAGTGCTGGTGTCTACACACCCTCGAGTGGTGGAAGCGGCACCTGGAGCGTTCAGGTCTGGTGGACATCGAACTCGCCTCATACGTGGAAGACGGCTGGAAGCTCTGGCGAGACTGGGAACTCATCCGGGACGGAGGAGGCTTCACCGGCTTCCCCAGCGACGCCGAGACCCTCGAAGAAGACGGCGGACGGTACATTGGGTTCGTCATGCTGGTCTTGAAGAAGCGACCGCGTGATCCCAGCTCCTTCGACCACTCAATCAAGATCAGATTGTAGCCAGATCGCTCCCAATGAACATGATTGACCTCGTCCCAGGCGGTTGAACTACGGTCCGCCACGCACGCAACGCACATAGTTGTCGTTCACTTTGCCCAACATGGTCACGTTGCCGCCTTCGAAATCGACTTGCCATGCATTGAACGTGTTTTCGAAGTAGGACGACGACGACCAGAACACCTCGGTCGGTATGTCCGGAAAGCCGGACGCTGGATTGCATACCTCGATGTCCACCAGACCGCGCAGCTCGTTAATGTTGGGCAGGCGCCAGTCGTCGAGCACACCGTAGTCGAGCCCTTCGCAGTACAAGAGCGCTTCCTCCCACGTCCTACCGGTATCGTGTTCTTTCTGCCACTCCAGCCCGGTTGCCTGGTCCAGCACGATCTCCTGACCCGCAACCCCCGACACCTGGAAGCGAACCGATGAAGTACCATGGTACGGCACACCACGCACGCAGCGCACGTTGCCGCTTAACGACGTGCCATATGAAGTGACATGGCCGTGGTTGAAATCGACGTCCCATGCGCTGCCTGGGTTGCCTACGTCGAACGACGACGACCAGAACCAAGCCAACAGCGTTCCCGGAAACGGAACGGTGTCAATTGTCGGCTCGGTGGCACCGTAGTGCACTATCCCGGCCAGCGCATGGTACGAGGGCAAGCGCCAGTCGGTGTGGCCACCCCAGTCGAGCGCGGCGCATTCGTCACTCGCCTCCTGCCAGGTCTTTCCGATCATCCCAATCCGCTGCCACTCGAGCCCTGTGAGCGAGTCGACCACAGTCTCGTCCGTGTTGGCCGCTCCGGAGCACGGATCCTGGAGCGCGCCGGAACCGTCGTAGCAGGTGAACGTGCGCGTATTGTCCGCGTACTGCGCGTCCTGGCCGCAGAAAGAGGGCGTGCCGTCCGCGTAGCACGGAAATGCCGTGCAACCCATCAGTACCGAGTTGTTGTAACATTGCATCTGGTTCGTCGGCTCGGTGAGCCAGCAATCGAATACGTCGCAGTAATCGGTATCCGTATCCGTGTCGGTGTCCGTATCCGTGTCGGTATCCGTATCCGTGTCGGTGTCGGTGTCTGTATCCGTGTCGGTGTCAGTATCGACATCAGTGTCACTATCCGTATCCGTGTCGCCGCCTGCGTCGGGCGGCGTTGCGATCGTCTGTTCGTGGCTGCACGAGGACATGAAGAGGAAGACCAGAACAATACAGGCGGCAATCGGCGCATGCCGTGCGCCCCTAAGAATGGATTCTATTTTCATTTCTAAAACCTCACTGCTATTTGGCCGGGCAAAACCGCGACATCTGGATCTTCGTCGTCTTTTTTCGCCAGGTGGACAATGAGCATCACCACCGCGGTGGCTGCGAACACTCCAGCTGTTACCAGCATCCCGGTCGCCATGCGGTCGTAGCGCTCCGTGTCGTCTTTGGCCTCCAGCAGCTTGACGTCGTCCGCGGGTATTTCGCCGTTCCCCACCATGGTGTTGCGCTCCTGGAACTCGTCGTCTCTTTTTCCGGCGGCCACTAAGAAGCCCGCGCCCATTCCGCCCGCGACAACCGCCAGCCCGGCGCTTATACCGACCAGTACCGGCAGAACCCTGGACTCGGGTTCCTTTTCAACTGGCGATTCTTTAATTGCCTCCAACTCGGGTTCTTTTTCAACGAGCAATTCTTGAGTCGTCTCTACCTCAATGACGATGCTTTCACCTCCGCCGACCCGCACGGTGCGGTCCAGCAACACGTCATCGCCCTTCTTGATCACAACCGTGTGGTTCACTCCCGCCACAAGCCTTAACCTGCCGGGCAAAGGAGCGTGGCCACGCTCCTCTCCATCGACGATCACCACTGCCCCTGAGGGCGCCTTCACCTCCAAGTTGCCCACCATCTCCCTGAGGCGCCGCAGCTCGCTCAAGACCTCGTCTCGCCTGGCATTGGGCACGTCGTCGCCGCCCTCGGCCAGGTATTGCTCGAAAGCCTCGATGGCCCTGCCGTAATGCTTCAGAACGGCCCGGCATTGCCCGATGTTGTAGTAAATCTTCCAGGTCGGACGCAGCCGGTCCACCTCCTCGAACGCCTCGAGCGCCTTCTCGTGCCGCCCGGCCTCGTAGTGCTCCACCCCCTGCTTGAACGCTACCCGCGCCTTCTCAATATCCGGGCTCCCCGCCCAGGCCACAGAACTGATGATCACGAAGAAACCCGCCGTTACGATGAAGCGCCAGAAGGTCAGCATGATTCCCCTCCAATGGTATTGCCAAGCATTGTGAGTATACAGGATTTATCATCGGGCACACGTTCATTTTGGGATGGACGAATGGACACCCTGGTATAGCGGTGACGGCTACAGCGGCCCTCTTTTTGACAACACCTTGCAACCGTCGTGGGTGATGAGGATATCGTCCTCCAGGCGGATCCCGAATTCCCCGGGCAGATAGATCCCCGGCTCCGCAGTGAGGACCATGCCCGGCTCCAGCGGATCGGTGTTGCCCGCGACGCAGATCGGAAGCTCGTGAAAATCGAGGCCCAGCCCGTGTCCGCCTCTGTGGGAAAAGAAGTCTCCGTATCCGGCCTTCTCGATAACCCGACGGGCGGCCAGATCGATGACCTCGGCCGGGGCTCCGGGCCCGGCGGCGTCGATGGCGGCCTGCTCGGCCTCCTCGACCACCCGGTAAACCTCCCGCATCCTGTCGCAGGGCTCCCCGAAGAAGAACGTGCGGGTGAGATCGGAGCGATATCCATCCACCCGGTCCCCCGCGTCGATGACGATACAATCGCCTTGCGCCAGCTGCCGCAAACCCGCCGTCTCATTGGGCATCGATGTAGAGAGACCGAACTGGATCATGGCGCTCGGCCCGTAGAGCCTTGCGAGATCCAGCTCGGTCATTCCCTCTCCGAGCCGTTCTGGCACCTGTTCCATACGCGAAAGGGTTCTGGCGCACGCCTCGAAAAGACAGGCTATCTCGGCCTCGCTCTTGATAGCCCGCAGGCGATCGGTGCAGGGAACAGGATCCACGAACTGCGCCCTCGGCATTGCTTCTCGAAGGGCCTTGTAATGATAGTAATTGGTGGTCAACTCGACAGCTATCTTCGGCGTGGATCCGCACGCGCCGCCGATCCAATCGGCCAGACGTGAATAGTGGTTCTCCTCGTCGGTCCATGTGCACACGTCGACTTGTCCGGGGCCCGAGCGCATCTTCGCTTCCTCGAACACCGTTCCCATGATGGCCAGCCTGCCCTTCGCGGTGAGCACGGCCACGAGCAGTCTGTACCGCTCCCGCACGAACTTGAGGCCGGTGAAGTACTGGAAGTTGCTCCCCGGCAGCATGAGCAGGCAATCAACGCCCGTCGAGTTCATCGCCTCAACGCAGCGTTTTTGTCTTGTCACAAACTCGGTTCGTGGAATCTTGATCATTTAGCGCAACTCCAGCCAGTCAAACATCACCGCGAGTTTCCTGAAATCAACGGACATACCCAACTCCTTGGGTGAGACCGCATAGGCGAACTCGAAGCTTAAAACACTCTTCTCTCGCGCCTGCGACGCCGGTACTTCAAACATGTACACGCGGGATTCGGGATCCAACTCGATTCGAGCCAGGCGGACACCGTTGACCCGGACGGTGATGGTCTGCGGCAGCGCGTTACCGGGGATGGTCATCGGAGCAGCCCTGAACCTCACAAGGTTATCGCGCCCGGGTTTGAAACCAGGTGAGATTTCCGCGCGTTTTCCGATTGCCCAGACCCAGGTCGAGTCACCCTCCCCCTCGTTATCACCCCATCCCGAAACAAGATGCTCTCGCGCCAACGGCGTTCCGAAATCCATCGTCGCCATTTTCCGGCGGTACCTGGAAAGATCGATACCCAGGTATTGCGGCCCAATTCGGTAGAGGCGCAGGGGACATCTCGATAGCCGGGCAACTTCCTTGGTTCGATAATTCGACATGATCACGCGCAGGGCGGCGTCCCCTTCGAGATCCCGGGGGTTGACTATCATGAACACCTGTCTCTCATTCCAGATCCCGTGATTGATCAGCTCCGCCGCAGCTGGATGACGCCACGAAAAAGACTCGATACCGCCGTACAATCTCAACGGGCCGGTGAAGTCGAGGGCGCCCACCAGACTATTCCCAGGTAGTCTCTTGCTCATCTCCAGGGTATCCAGGTAGTAGCTCTCGTCGAAATTGGCGCGGTAGACACCCTCGTTGTGTGAGAACCGAGCCATGCAACACACGGTGACTATAAACGCGACCGCCGCAATCACATACATGGAGCGTATGCCCCGTGGCCACTTCGCAAGCGCCCTCCTGCCGGCGAGCCCGATGCCGTCTCCCGCGAGCAAGAAGATCGCCGGGTATGCGGGCAACAGGAATCGCACCTCCCACCAGGCCTCGATCGAAGGCTCCCAGGTAGACAAGAACAAGACAAACGCAAAGAGCCAGAGGAGCAGCGGGACATTCCTGCGAAACCCAACGACCGCCGCACAGGCTGCGGGTATCAGGAGCGGCCAGAGCATCGCCAAAGTGGTGCGGCCGAAAAAGGAGAGCTTGGCCGTCAGAGCGCCGGGACCAATCTCGTGGATGTTGATCCCGTACGGGACGGCCGATGGCCCGCCGAACTGAACGTAGATGTATACGGCCAGGCAAGATGCCGCCGCCGCAAACCACAAGATGAGCGAACGCAGCTTGCCACGCTCGCGAGCCGACCACATCAGCGCGGGAAGAAAAAGCACGTTGGTGGGTCTCACGAGGAGGGAGAGCCCGAGTAGAACTCCCGAGAGTCTCTCCCTTCCCCTGGATAGCAATACATAGGACAGCAAGATGAAAACGGTCGCAGGCATGTCGCTCATCACCTGGATCGAACCCCAGGTTACGATGGGAGTCGCGGCCCATAGAATCGAGATTGCCAGGGCGCAAGTGCGACCGCCGGAGCCGGGGGTCAGGGCGAGGTACATCAATACAACGCTCGCCGCGCCGAGCACCGGCGTGCAATAGAACTCCAACCCAACTGTGCCGAACAGGGCCATGACCGCAGAAAAACCCGGCGGAAAAATGGAAACCACTTCGCCATCAACCAGCGCATGACACAGGGGCACCAGCGCCGGGTAATCCACAGGGCTCAACCCCAACTCGAGACCCGAATCCAGGCCGAGGAAGGCGCGGGCACAGGACAGGTAGGCAAAGGGATCGCAGCCTCCGACGTACCTGGATCTGAAGTGGGCCCAGAGAAGAAGCGACAGGAAGGCCACGCCGAGGGCGCATGTGTTCTGCCAGACTTTCAACCACCGAATGGCGGCTTCGAGAGTTTGTCCGGTCCACTTCTTCATGACGCCCGATTCCCTCTACGTGAAGTGTCTGTAAACCTTATTTACCCACACCACACAATTGCCGGTACTATAAACTTCAAATGAGGAGGATATGAAAAATGATAATCTCTCTTGCAAGGTATGCCCGATATCTGCTGACACTGGCGCTCGCAGCGAGCATCCACTTCGGAGCCGGTTGCAACTCCAAGAGCAACAACCAGCCCGACGGATCGGTCGACGGCGGCGCTGACGCAGGCATCGATACAACCTGCGAGGATGGGTTGCCCCCCACCCCCTTCGATAGCAGCGCAACGATAACTGCCTACGACCAGCCCGCGCCCGACTTCACTGTGAACACCACCGACGGCGAATGGACCCTGTCGGAGCACTGGACCGGTTGCGACAACTACGTGTTCGTAATGTACAACTCGGGCTACGTGACCGGCGCTGACCAGCTCTGGGCGTCGAGCGTCGCCGAGATCATCGACGACAGCGCCTCCAATACCCACTACTTCTTCGTCACCCTGGAGACCGGGCTCGCCGCCGAGGATCGAGAGGCGCGGGTGCTCGAAGTTTGCGACAAGATTCAGGCCCACCTGGAAACCACCGATCAGGCCACCAGAGACCACTGGGCCGATCGGATGCACTACGTCACCGACCCCGGACGCGACATCCCGATGGTGGACGGCGTGCTGGATGTCTACGCGGGCGAGGTGCACTTCACCATCGATCGCAAGCAGCTGGTACGAGAGGGCCACAACACTTCCTATTTCACCGGATCCTCCTGGGTGCCCCAGTTCGGTAACACGCGCTACTGGGCCCGCTACTACAACTCCCAGTACTTGCTCGACAAGCAGCTCGAGGACCAGGAGGCGGGTGAAGACATGCTGGTGCACCGGGTGGCCGACAGGGAAGACATCGCGGGCAGCGAACCCTTCAACTGGACCCTCCCGGACGCCGCCACCATCGCCGGGTACGAGAAGCTCGAGATCGACATGCACGTGGACTGCCCCGGGGCGGGGCACCCCTACGGCTCAACCTGCGGCGAGTGGGACACAGTGGGTAGCCTGTGGCTTTGCGCCGACGATGATTGCACCGCCGAGACCCGGCGCAGGATAGTGAAGTGGATAACCCCATACAGCTCACCGGGGCGCTGGGTAATCGACATCACGCCGGAGCTGGTGCATCTGGCCGCAGGCGGAGAGCTGCGCTTCATGGCGCAACACGGAGACAACACCGTCGGCCCGTACACCTACAAATACACGGTCGACTTCCGCTTCCTCAAGGCGGAAGACGGCCTCAGACCCTTCGCCATCGAGCCCATGATTCCCATGGCCAATTACCCGTTCGCCGACATGGCCGACGCCTTCGATCCATTCGTCATCACGCCCCCCTCGGGGGCCCAGAAGGTAGAGCTGTATGCCCGGATCTCCGGTCACGGAGCCGTGCCCCCCAGCGGCTGCGCCGAGTTCTGCACTTTCGAGCACACCTTCGACGTCAACGGCACCGACTACCAGCACGTCTACCTGAAGGAGAACGAAAACCGTTGCGCAGAGTGGGTGGAGCTGGGCGTAACCCCTAACCAGGGAGGCACCTGGCACTTTGACCGCTCCTCGTGGTGCCCCGGATGGACCATTGAGGAATGGCGGGAGGATCTCACGGAGAGCTTCGATCTCGGCGGCGCCAACACAATCAATCACATCCCCACGTACCTGTCGGGGGACCCGCCGGGCGGCAATATGGACGCCCGCGTGGAGCTCGTCTTCTATCAGTAACACCGCCTTCCTTGCGTGAGGTGTCTGTAAACCTTTCGCATAAGCGCATAAGCATGCTATTATGCCCTCATGCGCAAAGGAGCAGAACATGCGAGTTACGATTGAGCTGCCTGACAATCTTCGAGCCAGGGTCATGGCCCTTTCCGCCCAGAGAGGATATCGAGGCTACGGTCGGGTTATCGTAGAGGCTGTCGAGTGTTACCTCGACGGGCTCGAATCGAAGCAGGACATCCTCGAAAAGGTTCTTGGAATGGCGGGTTCGTGGACCCGGGGCGAGACCGAGGATGCCCGCTCGGGTGTGGCCGAGGTACGCGCAAGCTACCGAAAGATGAAGACATGATTCTCGTGGATTCGGACGTGATTATCGATTTCTTTGCCGGCACACAACCAAGCGCCGACTTGCTGGCACGCTTGCTGGTGAAACACGAGGCGCTGATCTCCTCCGTATCGGTTTTTGAGATCCTCGCCGGTGTCACGGGCAAGAAAAGGCTGCGTCAGATCGAGGAGCTGCTTTCCATCGTACCTGTGATCGATTTCAACCGACTTGCGGCCGAAAAGGCCGCTGAAATCTACACAAAACTGAAAAAGAAGGGCTCGCTGGTGGGTAATCAGGACATCTTTCTCGCCGCCACCGCAAGCTGTGCCGGTATTCCCGTCCTGACCCGCAATGTCCAACATTTCAAGCGCATCTCCGGAGTCGATGTCTTGAGGCCGAAGGATTTTGAGCAATAATGCTCTCGCCATGAGCAGGCACCGCAGATATCACTTTTCAAAAAAGCATGCATTATTCCCTGAAGTGATGTAGGGGGAAGCGGAATTTTTAGGGGCTGAGGTGTTATGAACATAGATCCGACAAAGGTAAGAAACATCGGCATCAGTGCACACATTGATGCCGGCAAGACCACGCTTACCGAAAGAATTCTTTTTTATACCCAGCGAATTCACGCCATCCACGATGTGAAGGGCAAGGACGGCGTCGGGGCCACCATGGATTTCATGGAACTCGAAAAAGAGCGGGGAATAACAATCACGTCCGCCGCTACCTACTGCGAATGGAATGCCCATGAGATAAACATTATTGACACCCCGGGACACGTAGACTTCACCATCGAAGTCGAACGGGCCCTTCGGGTGCTGGACGGCGCCGTGCTGGTCCTTTGCTCTGTCGGCGGTGTACAGTCTCAGTCAATTACAGTTGACAGGCAGATGTCCAGATACAAGGTCCCGTGCATTGCCTTTATCAACAAGTGCGATCGCAGCGGGGCCAACCCGCTCCGCGTCATAGATCAACTCCGGGAAAAACTGAACCACAACGCCGTTGCAATGCAGCTGCCCATAGGCCTTGAATCGGACTTTGAGGGAGTTGTGGACCTCGTCTCCATGAAGGCCCTGTACTTCGATGGCCGCAGCGGCGAGCATATACGTCTGGAAGAAATACCTCAGGAACTCCAGGCAGAGGCGCAAACCCGAAGAGATATCCTTGTCGAAGCTGCTTCAATGTTCTGCGACGAACTCATGGAAGCCGCGCTCAATGAAGAGGTCACAGCAGACCTCCTGGTCCAAGCAATCAAGAGCGGGACTCTTGCCCGCGGACTCACACCTGTATTTGTTGGATCGGCTTACAAGAACAAGGGGGTCCAGCCCCTCCTTGATGCGGTAACTCAGTACCTGCCGCAACCCATGGATGTTGAAAACTTCGCCCTGGACATGGAAAACGAGGAAGTTGAACAAAAACTCGAAACAGATTC